>NZ_JAFEJX010000003.1:0-289867 GCF_018555635.1 Bifidobacterium sp. CP2
ACCCCAGCTCCCGGATCACATCCGCCGCGCAGCACTCATACCTCACATACAACTCGACCGCACGCCGCCGCTGCTCCCTCGTATACCTCGCCACGATGGTTCCTCTCCCGGATCACAGTCCAAGAAAACGGCACCACCTCGTTTTCCCCGGTGTCGTCATCGTTTCCCGGTGATGTGAAGAGGCATCGGTTCCGCCGCCTGTATATTCCCGGATTGCAAGTCGATTCGATCCGGCCGGTTGCCGCCGGCCGGCGTTCCGGGAAGGAAAGGATCATGGCGATACCGATGCCCATTCAGCACGATATCAGGAGACTCGACCATCAGGGGTTGTCTCGAGCGGAGATAGCGCGGCGGCTGCATGTCGACCGGGGGACGGTCGCGAAGTACGCGGATATGCGTGATATGAGTCCGAAACGGCCTGTGGACCGCAGGTATGGAACGAAGCTGGACGAGTTCATGCCGGTCGTGGACGGTTGGCTGGAGGCGGATTGCAGGTTGCCGCGCAAGCAGCGTCATACCGCCAGGCGCGTGTACGACCGGTTGGTACGCGAGCATGGGTTCGCGGGCTCGTATTCCGGGGTGCAGCGGTACGTGAAGCGTTGGCGGGAGACGAACCGGGATTCCTCGGACGGGTTCCTGGATCTCGAGTGGGCGCCGGGGGTGATGCAGGTCGATTTCGGCGTGGCGTTGGCGTTCGTCGCGGGCCGTGAGACGCAGACGCATTGCCTGGTGGTGTCGTTCCCGTATTCGAACATGCGGTTGTGCGTGGCGATGCCGGGCGAGAACGCGGAGTGCCTGTGCGAGGGGCTGATGCTGGTGTTCGAGCACGTGGGCGGCGTCCCGCCCCTGATGGTGCTGGACAACGCCACGGGCGCCGGCCATCGCAATGCGAAAGGCGAGATCACGTTGACCGGGGTGTTCTCCGCGTTCCTGGCGCATCACCGCGTCGAGGCCAGGTTCTGCAACCCGTATTCCGGGCATGAGAAGGGCAGCGTGGAGAACGCGGTCGGGTTCCTGCGGCGTAATCTCATGGTCCCGCCCATGCGTGCGGAGTCCTACGGCCAGCTGAGCCGTCTCATGCTCGAGCGGTGCGACGAACTGGCCGTCGGGTCGTACTGCCCGCGTCTGATGGACGTGCCCGTGGCGGAGGTGTTCGCCGGGGAGCGGGAGCGTCTGCTGCCTTTGCCGGCCGAACGGTTCGATCCGGTGCGTTGGGAGGAGCGGCGCGCCGACAAGCACGGCCGGATCCAGGTCGACTCGCGTTCCTATCTGGCGGGCGGGGCGTGGGCGCGCAGGCGCGTGCTGGCCGCCCCTGCGCTGGGACACGGTCACGCTCATGGACCCCTGTTCCGGCGAGGTCCTGGCCGAATACCCCCGCTCCTATGGCGACGGGCCGCGCGTCCTGCAGGACCCGGCGCTGGTGATGCCCATGCTCGCCGTGCGCCCCGGCGCATGGCGGGAAAGCCCGATCCGCCCCGACGTGCCCGACGACGTGCGCGGATGGCTCGACTCCATGGATGAGAGGACGTTGCGGGAAAGCCTCGGGGCGATCGGCGACGCGTGCCGTGCCGCCGGGTTCGAACCCGCGATGCGGGCATGCGACGAGATCCTGCGCCGCAACAAGGCCATGGGACTGCACACGGACTCGCTCACCCCGATCGCGCTGCGCATGCGCGACAGCGACTGGGAATACCCCGGCGCGGTCGCCGAACCCGACCTGACCGGATACGACCGGTTCATCACCGACACGCACGACCAAGGAGAGGAAGGCCGATGAGCGCCAGACCCGACCCCGTGATCCCCGAGACGCGCCGCCGGCGCGCGTCCACGACCGAGAAGAGCGAACGCATCCTGAGGATGAGCCGCAGCCTGACCCTCACGCGCAGCGTGCTCGCGGACACGCTGGCCGACGCCACCCCCAACCAGCTCGACCTCATCGAACGCTGGTTCCAGGCCGAGCTCGACTCACGCGAACGCTCCAAACGCACGCGCCTGCTGAAACAGGCCGGCTTCCCCGCCGACAAGACCCTCGACGGCTACGACTGGACCAACCTCAGGATGCCCGCCGACTGGGGGCGCGCCCAGCTCGAGAGCCTCGAATTCGTCGACGCCCGCGAGGACCTCGTGCTCTACGGGCCCGTCGGGGTCGGCAAAAGCCACCTCGCCATCGCCATCGGCAGGCTCGCCTGCGACAAAGGCGTACCAGTCAGGTTCTTCACCGCGACCGGACTGCTCATGCGCCTGCGCCGCGCCCAACAGGAGCACCGTCTCGACAGGGAGCTCGCCGCCATCGGCAAGGCGCGCCTGCTGATCATCGACGAGTTCGGCTACCTGCCCATCGACGAGGAAGGCAGCCGCCTCCTCTTCCAGATCATCAGCGACAGCTACGAGACAAGGAGCATCATCTACACCACCAACATCGAATTCAGCGGATGGGGACGCATCCTCGGCGACAAGAACATGGCCGCCGCCCTCATCGACCGCACCGTCCACCACGGACGACTCATCAGATTCGAGGGCCGCTCCTACCGAAGCGAACACGCCCTCATGACCAAATAACCCAACCACAACAACACAACACGCACACAGGCAGCGGCACCACCGCTCACGCCGCGGGAAACCCGCTGCCTACACTGCGGAAAAACACCGCTCACAAAGCGGACGCCAACTTGCTAAAACACACCGCGCATGCGGGGAACACTCAACACGTCACCCTGAAAGGAAAGAAGCGACGGGATCATCCCCGCGTATGCGGGGAACACCTCGAGGATCCTCACGGCGGTGCCCCAATCGCGGGATCATCCCCGCGTATGCGGGGAACACGACTACGACGCGCCCAACCCGGCCACGCACCTGGGATCATCCCCACGTATGCGGGGAACACGACGAGGCCGCGCGCCCGTCCGGCGTGCTCACGGGATCATCCCCGCGTATGCGGGGAACACGCGAACTACATCCTCAAGCTGTTCCCGGACGAGGGATCATCCCCGCGTATGCGGGGGAACACGGCCTTCCCATTGCGCCACAGCATCGCCCCCAGGGATCATCCCCGCGTATGCGGGGAACACGAGCAAACCTTCGAAGTGCCCTTGACTGGCATGGGATCATCCCCGCGTATGCGGGGAACACATGGACAGCATCGCCGGTATCGCCATGCCAAAGGGATCATCCCCGCGTATGCGGGGAACACGACGGCGCGCCATAACGGACGCCGGGAATAGCGGGATTATCCCCGCGTATGCGGGGAACACCCCGACCAGTTGGGCGGCGTGCTGGTGCGCGCGGGATCATCCCCGCGTATGCGGGGAACACCAGGCCAACCGCATCGACACACTGCTCGACGCGGGATCATCCCCGCGTATGCGGGGAACACTGACCCGAAGCGTCGCGCCCTTCTGGGTAACCGGGATCATCCCCGCGTATGCGGGGAACACCGCCGCGACATCGTCATGATCACCACGCACCAGGGATCATCCCCGCGTATGCGGGGAACACGGTGGCGAGGTCCGCCACCAGCGTCATCACCAGGGATCATCCCCGCGTATGCGGGGAACACCGCCACTGTTCAACCGCCGGCAGCTGAAGGGGGATCATCCCCGCGTATGCGGGGAACACCTGCCTTTGGCTGCCGGGTTGGCGAGCAGCTTGGGATCATCCCCGCGTATGCGGGGAACACCATTACCCTCGAAGCCGAAATCGATACGCGCGGGGATCATCCCCGCGTATGCGGGGAACACCGCTGGAAGGCGTGGCCGTGCCCTACGGCCAAGGGATCATCCCCGCGTATGCGGGGAACACCCGCGTTCGTAGTCGGCAATCATGTCGTCAACGGGATCATCCCCGCGTATGCGGGGAACACCACCCCACGTCTTTTCATCGCCAGTCTTTGCGGGGATCATCCCCGCGTATGCGGGGAACACCCCCTGACGCCGGAAGACGTGATAACAACACGGGGATCATCCCCGCGTATGCGGGGAACACGACACGGACCTGTTGAGTTTCGGCCTGCACGCGGGATCATCCCCGCGTATGCGGGGAACACGGCGTCACGGACCCGACCATCGCCGCATATCAGGGATCATCCCCGCGTATGCGGGGAACACACTGTCGTGCAACGGCGTGAGGTCGGATGCGAGGGATCATCCCCGCGTATGCGGGGAACACGGCACACGGGACAGGTCGATGCCCTTCTGCCAGGGATCATCCCCGCGTATGCGGGGAACACTCTACGAGCTCGCGCATCCGCGCGTCGAGAGTGGGATCATCCCCGCGTATGCGGGGAACACAAGGTCACCGTCCGCGACGGCATGGACGTGGAAGGATCATCCCCGCGTATGCGGGGAACACTGCGCGAAACGCAAGCAGACGTTGGCGCAACGCTAATCATCCCCGCGTATGCGGGGAACACACGCCCGTCATATGGTTACTGCTGGTCTTGGGGGGATCATCCCCACGTATGCGGGGAACACTGCAGCTCCCCTCCGACTCTTCGATGTCTGACGGGATCATCCCCGCGTATGCGGGGAACACGTGGCCGCCGCATTCGGCAAGTTTCCCCAGTCGGGATCATCCCCGCGTATGCGGGGAACACCTCCTTGATATTGGTTTCCTGGTTGACGACGTGGGATCATCCCCGCGTATGCGGGGAACACCTCAGGCGGTGGCCTTCGGGCCCAACGGCATGAGGATCATCCCCGCGTATGCGGGGAACACCGTCACGGTGTCCTACCGTGGCGGCTTGATGCGGGATTATCCCCGCGTATGCGGGGAACACCATGTCCGTGTGGGACGCGTCGGTGTGGATCAGGGATCATCCCCGCGTATGCGGGGAACACCAAGGCAACAGCCGATACGCGCCTCTATATGGGGGATCATCCCCGCGTATGCGGGGAACACTGTAGGGCGGTTTCCACCCAACGCTGTATTCGGGGATCATCCCCGCGTATGCGGGGAACACTTCGCCTAAGGGGAGCCACGCATGGCGAGCACTGGATCATCCCCGCGTATGCGGGGAACACGAGTGGCCCGACGATTCGTTAGGTCTCATGTCGGGATCATCCCCGCGTATGCGGGGAACACCCGGCGGGCACGGTCTCCGTCGCGGTCGTGTAGGGATCATCCCCGCGTATGCGGGGAACACTCGATGCTGATGGTCTGGCAGTTCGACGCATAGGGATCATCCCCGCGTATGCGGGGAACACTTCATGCTGCTCAACGACGGTGATGGTGCCGCGGGATCATCCCCGCGTATGCGGGGAACACTGGCCGTCACACGTGGTTTTGTCCATGAACGTGGGATCATCCCCGCGTATGCGGGGAACACTGGCCCAAGAGCCGCGACACTAGAAACAGATCGGGATCATCCCCGCGTATGCGGGGAACACATGTCGTCGCCATTGTTGGAGTCGAGGTCGCCGGGATCATCCCCGCGTATGCGGGGAACACTGGACGCAGGCGTGGCAGGGCGCGCAAAACATGGGATCATCCCCGCGTATGCGGGGAACACTGGAGTTTCGCGAACGCGTTGGTCTTGTCGCCGGGATCATCCCCGCGTATGCGGGGAACACGGGTATTGTTACCGCCGTCATGTCTGCGATTAGGGATCATCCCCGCGTATGCGGGGAACACGCGGCGGCATTGCCCGGTGTGAACACTTGGCAGGGATCATCCCCGCGTATGCGGGGAACACTTAGGAGTTCCCATGGCTATTATCATGCATCCGGGATCATCCCCGCGTATGCGGGGAACACGCGGCACGGGAAGCGTTCACGCATCCCTGCCAGGGATCATCCCCGCGTATGCGGGGAACACTCCGAGTATTTTTCGGCCGCGAACTGCCAAGTGGGATCATCCCCGCGTATGCGGGGAACACTATAAGACGGGAGCGCTTCGCGAGTCCGGTCGGGGATCATCCCCGCGTATGCGGGGAACACGGCGGGGTGCTGCCGAGGATCGTGTCCGGGCCGGGATCATCCCCGCGTATGCGGGGAACACCAGCGGCCCGCCGCGCCCGTCGCGGAACACGCGGGATCATCCCCGCGTATGCGGGGAACACGGGCAGTGTCCGATGATGCGGCGTGTGCGGGGGGGATCATCCCCGCGTATGCGGGGAACACGTCATGAGCACCGAGGGCACGGCCGACAGCACGGGATCATCCCCGCGTATGCGGGGAACACGCGCCGACGTTCCAAGTGAGGGCGACGAGCTGGGGATCATCCCCGCGTATGCGGGGAACACTTTGATGAGGTGGATGAGCCGGGACGTGTACAGGGATCATCCCCGCGTATGCGGGGAACACCCATGCGCCGCCACGTTCCGCCACGTGCCGCCGGGATCATCCCCGCGTATGCGGGGAACACGACACCGACATGCTCGAAGCCGAGTTGGAGCAGGGATCATCCCCGCGTATGCGGGGAACACCCCCGCATAGGCCGGCATAACGTTATTTCCTAGGGATCATCCCCGCGTATGCGGGGAACACACTTCAAAATCCCTTATATACCAGCATATACGGTATGGAATCAAAGTATTTTCATTCGGTTTCAGAGTGTCCATAGCCCAGAACACTCTCTGATCATGCCATGCAATGCAACAGGGTCTCTTGCATATGCCAATCAGGCAACTGGCATATACAAGAGACCCTTAAATGATTCCAACCCAGAGGAACGTGTCACGGTCGGAGTAGCAAACGAATCCCCTCTATCGGACAGGTATCAACCATGTATCAGCGGGGCAGCATCATCGGACGCTGCGAGGCCGTGATCGGCGCGGGCAGCTCGCTGGTGTGCTCGCTGGACAGGTATTCATCCACGGCGGCCGCGCAGGAGCGGCCCTCCGCGATGGCCCACACCACGAGGCTCTGGCCGCGGCCGGCGTCGCCGCACACGAAGACGCCGTCCTGGGAGGTGGCGAACTTGTCGTTGCGGGCGATATTGCCGCGCTTGTCGAGCTCGACGGGCAGCTGGTCGACGATGGTCGAAGTGTCCGGGTGCAGGAAGCCCACGGAGATGAGGACCAGGTCGGCGGGCAGCACGCGTTCGGTGCCGGGCTGACGGGTGAACGGACCGTTCTCGCCGGGGGCGACGGACACGACCTTGAGGCCGGTCACATGGCCGTGCTCGTCCGCCACGAAGCCTTCCGCGGTGGTGGAGTTCTCCACGTGGACGCGGGACTGCTCCTCCTCCGAGCCGATGAAGTTCACCGAATCGGTGGAGTACAGGTATTCGCCGCCTTCGGCCATCGACGTGGTCTTCTGGTAGAGGCGGGCGAAGGTAGGCCACGGCTGGTTGTCGGGACGCTTCGAAGGCTCCTTCGGCATGATCTGCAGGACGGTGACGTCCTTCGCTCCCTGGCGGATGGAGGTGCCGAGGCAGTCGGAGCCGGTGTCGCCACCGCCGATGACGATGACGTGCTTGTCCTTGGCGGTGATGTCGTGTTCGAGCGGCGCGCCGTAGATGCGGCGGGTGGCATCGGGCAGGAAGTCCATGGCGAAGTGGATGCCGTCGAGCTCACGGCCAGGGATCTTCATGTCGCGCGGCACGCGGGAGCCGATGGCGACGACGACCGCATCGTACCGGTCGCGCAGGTCGTCCCAGCTGATGTCCTTGCCGATCTCCACACCCGTCTCGAAGCGGGTGCCTTCGGCCTCCATCTGCTTGATGCGGCGGTCGATGAGCGTCTTCTCGAGCTTGAAGTTCGGGATGCCGTAGCGCATGAGGCCGCCCAACGCGTCGTCCTTCTCGTAGACGACGACGGTGTGGCCGGCGCGCGTGAGCTGCTGTGCGGCGGCGAGGCCGGACGGGCCGGAGCCGACGACCGCGACGGTCTGGTCGGTCAGACGCTGCGGCGGCATCGGCTTGACGTAGTCGAGGTCCCACGCCTGGTCGATGATCGTGCATTCGTCGTTCTTGATCATCGTCGGCGGCTGGTGGATGCCGAGCACGCAGGCCTGTTCGCACAGGGCCGGGCAGATGCGGCCGGTCACCTCGGGGAAGTTGTTGGTCAGGGAGAGCCGCTGGTAGGCGTCCTCCCACTGCTCCTGGCGGACCAGGTCGTTGAACTCCGGGATGAGGTTGCCCAGCGGGCAGCCGGTCATGCAGAACGGGGTGCCGCAGTCCATGCAGCGGGCCGCCTGTTCGGTGGTCCACGGCTGCAGGCCGGATTCGGCGTGGACGTCGAACCAGTCCTTGATGCGCTCCTGGACGGGGCGCTCCGCCAGCTCCCTGCGGGTGCGGACTTTCAGGAATCCTCTCGGGTCGCCCATCTCAGCGCGCTCCTTCCATGACGTGCTCGTACACCTGCTCCCAGGCGCCGGGCGTGTTGAAATCGATGTGTTCCGCTTCGGCCTCGGCCATGGCCTTCTCCATGGCGATGAAGTGCTTGGGCACGACGTGCGTGAACCGCTTGGCGGTCGCGTCCCAATCCTCGAGCAGGCCGGCGGCGAACGCGGAGCCGGTCTCCTCGGCGTGCTTCTTGACGAGGCCCTTGACGAGGTCGGAGGTTTCGGCGTCGAGCGGCTCGAAGAGCAGCGCGCCGGATTCCACGGCCTCCGGGTTGACCTGCTTCATGTCGAGGTCGAGCACGTACGTGTTGCCTCCGGAGAAGCCGGCGCCGAAGTTGCGGCCGGTCGGGCCGAGCACCACGACGGTGCCGCCGGTCATGTACTCGCAGCCGTGGTCGCCCACACCCTCGACGACGAACGTGGCGCCGGAGTTGCGCACGGCGAAGCGTTCGCCCGCCTTGCCGGCGACGAACATCTCGCCGGAGGTGGCGCCGAAGCCGGTGACGTTGCCGGCGATGACGTCCTCGTGCGGGTCGAAGGTCACGCCGTCCTCGGGACGGACGATGAGGCGTCCGCCGGACAGGCCCTTGCCGGCGTAGTCGTTGACCTCGCCGTACACGCGGATGGTCTCGCCGCGCGGGATGAACGCGCCGATGGACTGGCCGCCGGAGCCGTGCAGGGTCATGTCGATGGTGTCGTCGGGCAGGCCGGGCGCGCCGTAGCGGCGGGTGATCTCGTAGCCGACCATCGTGCCGACGGTGCGGTTGACGTTGCGGATCGGCATCTCGATGCGCACGGGTTCCTTGCGTTCGAGCGCGGGCTCGGCGAGTTCGATGAGCTTGTTGTCGAGCGCCTTCTCGAGCTCGTGGTTCTGCTGCTCGGTGTTGTGCAGGATGGTGCCGGGGACCGGACCGGACTGCTTGAGCACGTTGGTCAGGTCGATGCCGTCGGACTTCCAGCGCTTGATCGCCTCGTCCTGGTCCAGGCACTCGACGTGGCCGACGGCCTCCTCGAGCGTGCGGAAGCCGAGCTGTGCGAGGATCTCGCGCACCTCCTCGGCGATGAACATGAAGAAGTTCACAACGCTTTCGGGCTTGCCGCGGAAGCGGGCGCGAAGCTCCGGATCCTGGGTGGCGATGCCCTGCGGGCAGGTGTTCTTCTGGCATGCGCGCATCATGACGCAGCCTTCGACGATCAGCGCCGCGGTGGCGAAGCCGAACTCCTCGGCGCCGAGCAGCGCCGCGATGACGACGTCGCGGCCGGTCTTCAGCTCGCCGTCGCACTGGACGACGATGCGGGAGCGCAGGCCGTTGAGGATCAGCGTCTGCTGGGTCTCGGACAGGCCGATCTCCCACGGGGTGCCCGCGTGGCGGATCGCGTTGAGCGGGGCCGCGCCGGTGCCGCCGTCGTAGCCGGAAATCAGCACCACGTCGGCATGACACTTGGCCACGCCGGCGGCGATGGTGCCGACGCCGAACTCGGAGACGAGCTTGACGTGGACGCGCGCCTTCGGGTTCGCCATCTTCGCGTCGTTGATCAGCTGCTTGAGATCCTCGATGGAGTAGATGTCGTGGTGAGGCGGCGGGGAGATGAGTTCGACGCCCGGGGTGGCATGGCGGACCTTGGCGATCCACGGCGGAACCTTGGCGCCCGGCAGGTGGCCGCCTTCGCCCGGCTTGGCGCCCTGGGCGAGCTTGATCTGCAGGTCGGTGGCGTGGACCAGGTAGTCGGAGGTGACGCCGAAGCGCGCGGACGCGATCTGCTTGATGCGGCTGTAGCGCTGCGGATCCTCGATGCGGTCGTCGGATTCGCCGCCCTCGCCGGAGTTGGAGCGCGCGCCGATCCGGTTCATGGCGATGGCGAGCGTCTCGTGCGCCTCCTGGGAGATGGAGCCGTAGCTCATCGCGCCGGTGGAGAAGCGCTTGACAATCTCGCTGGCCGGCTCCACCTCGGAGATGTCGATCGGCTTGCGCGTGTTGTTGAACTTCATGAGGCCACGCAGCGTCATGAGCCTGTTGGAGGTGTCGTCGATGTGGTGCGAGTACTTCTTGAACATGCCGTAGTCGCCGCGCTGGGTGGACTGCTGCAGCAGGAAGATGGCCTCCGGGTCGTTGAGGTGATCCTCGCCGGTGCGGCGCCACTTGTAGAGGCCGCCGGTGCGCAGGTTGCGGTGCGGGGACGCGGTCCACTGGTTCGGGTAGGCGACGCGATGGCGGGAGGCGACCTCCTCGGCGATCTCGTCGAGGCCGACGCCGCCCACGCGGGTGGTGGTGCCGGTGAAGTATTCGTCGACAACCTGCTGGCTCAGGCCCACGGCCTCGAACAGCTGGGCGCCGCGGTAGCTCATGATGGTGGAGACGCCCATCTTGGCCATGATCTTGAGCACGCCGATGGACAGCGCCTTGGTGAGGTTCTTCACGGCGGTGGCCGGATCGACCTTCACGTAGCCTTCGCGGGAGAGGTTCTCGACGGATTCGAACGCGAGGTACGGGTTCACGCAGGCGGCGCCGTAGGCGATGAGCAGGGCCACGTGGTGGATCTCGCGCACGTCGCCGGCCTCGACGGCCATGGAGATCTGCGTGCGGGTGTGGCGGCGCAGCAGGTGGTGCTGCACGGCGGACGTGAGCAGCAGGGACGGAATCGGACCCCACGTGTGGTTGGAGTCGCGGTCGGACAGCACGATGAAGTTCTTGCCGTTGTCGATCGCCTCGTCGACCTCGGCGAAGATCTCGTCGAGACGCTCCTGGAGGGCGTCGCCGCCGCCGGCCACCTGGTAGAGGCCCTTGACGACGTACGGACGGTAGTAGCCGCCGAGGATGCGCGCCTTGTCGAGACGCTTGAGCTGGGCCATCTCGTCGGAGTTGATGACGGGCAGCGGGATGAGGATCTTCTTGGCGTGCAGCTCGGAATCGGTCAGCAGGTTCGGCTCCGGGCCGATGGCGGATTCGAGGCAGGTGACGATCTCCTCACGCTCCCAGTCGAGCGGCGGGTTGGTGACCTGCGCGAACTTCTGGTGGAAGTAGTCGAACAGCATGCGGCTGCGCTTCGACAGGACCGGCAGCGGGGTGTCGTTGCCCATCGAGCCGAGCGGCTCCTTGCCGGTGTTGGCCATCGGGGTGAGGACGAGCTTCAGATCCTCCTCGGTGTACCCGAAGGCGCGCTGGCGGCGCTGGACGGACTGTCCGGAGTGGTTGACGTGCTCGCGGGCGGGCAGGTCGCTCATCTCCACGGAGTTGCCTTCGACCCACTGGCGGTACGGGTGCTGGGAGGCGAGGGTCTTCTTGATCTCCTCGTCCGGGATGATGCGGCCTTCGGCCGTGTCGACGAGGAACATCTTGCCGGGCTCGAGACGGCCCTTGGAGACGATGTGCTTCTGCTCGACCTCCGGCAGGACGCCCGCCTCGGAGGCGAGCACGAGGTAGCCGTCGTCGGTGAGCTGCCAGCGGCCGGGGCGGAAGCCGTTGCGGTCGAGCAGGGCGCCCACCTGGGTGCCGTCGGTGAAGACGATGTCGGCCGGGCCGTCCCACGGCTCAATGAGCGTGTTGTTGTACTCGTAGAAGGCCTTGAGGTCCGGGTCGAGCTGGTCGTTCTTCTCCCAGGCCGGCGGCAGCATCATCGAGATGGCGTGCGGCAGGGAGCGTCCGGCGAGGTGCAGCAGTTCGAGGCATTCGTCGAAGGTGCCGGAATCGGAGTAGCCGGGCGTGGTGATCGGCAGCAGCGGTTCGAATTCGCCGAGCAGTTCGGAGCTCAGACGGCCCTCGCGCGCGGACAGCCAGTTGCGGTTGCCCTGGATGGTGTTGATCTCGCCGTTGTGCGCGAGCAGGCGGAACGGCTGGGCCAGCGGCCAGCTCGGGAACGTGTTGGTGGAGAAGCGGGAGTGCACGATGGCGACGACGGCCTTCATGCGCTCGTCCACGAGGTCCGGGAAGAAGTGGGTCAGCTGCATGGTGGTCAGCATGCCCTTGTAGGTGATGGTGCGCGCGGACAGGGAGGCGAAGTAGACGCCCACCTCATGCTCGACGCGCTTGCGGATGCGGAAGGTCTTCCTGTCCAGTTCGATGCCGACCAGTCCCCCGTCCGGATCGGCCACGACGAGCGTCTTGAAGCTCGGCATGGCGGCGAGCGCCTGCAGGCCGAGCCCGTCCGGGTTGGTGGGCACGACGCGCCAGGCGAGGACCTCGAGGCCCTCCTCACGCACGATCTTCGCGATGGCCTGCTCCTGCTGGCCGGAGGTCTCGATGTCACGGTCGAGGAACGCGATGCCGGCGGCGTAGTGGCCGGCTTCGGGCAGTTCGGCGGGCACGGTGGCACGCATGAACTCGTCCGGCATGCTCATGAGGATGCCGGCGCCGTCACCCGTGTTCTCCTCGGCGCCGACGGCGCCACGATGGTCGAGGTTGACGAGCACCTCGATGGCGTCCTTGACGATCTTGTGTTCGGGCTTCTTGTTGAGCGTGGTGACCATGCCCACACCACAGGCGTCATGCTCGTTGGAAGGGTCGTACATGCCGTCCGGAGCATGGACCGTGAGATCGAGCGGGGCTTTGAATGTCACCGGAATCACCTCAATCGTTAGCGGGCACGCCGAAGCGCGCCACCTCTGTCAGTTGCTGTTGACAGCGTAGCGTCGGCCTATGTCGTTTGCGTTTCGCTGTCCATATACCGAGTTGCGTGAAAAGTCAATACCCAATTTTACGCGATTCGGGTTTTCCTTGATCCGGCCGCGTCATCCGGTCGCGCCATGCGGGCGTCCGGGAGGTCCGCACGACGCCCGTACGACGCCCGTCGGCGCGTTCAGGCGAGCGTCTCGAGCCATGCGCGCATGCGGCGCAGTCCCTCGGCCGTGTCGTCGGCCGTGCCCACGTACGAGATGCGCACGTATCCGGCGCCGCGCGCGCCGAACCCGGAGGCGGGCGTGACGGCCACGTGCGCCTCGTGCAGCAATCGCACGGCGAAGTCGCGGTCGGACAGACCGGTCCTCTTCACGTTGACGAGCGCGTAGAACGCGCCGTCGGGCTCGGCGCAACCCACCAGCGGCATGTCGGCGACGGCGTCGACCACCATACGCCGGTTCGCGCGGTAGGCGGCCTTCATGACGGGCAGGATATCGGCGGCGCCTTCGAGCGCGGCCACGGCGCCCGCCTGCAGCGCGCCCGGCACGCAGGAGACGACGTTCTCCTGCATGACGGTCATGCGGTCGACGGCGTCCTTCGAACCGAAGACGCAACCGATGCGCCATCCGGTCATCGCGTACGTCTTGGAGAACGAGTCGATGACGAGCGTACGCTCCCGCATGCCCGGCACCTGTGAGATGGAGCGGCATTCCGTCGCGTCGTCATAGACGAACGCGCGGTACACCTCGTCGCTGATCACCCACAGGTCGTGCCGGCGTGCCACGTCGGCGATGCGTTCGAGCTCGTCCGGTCCGATGACGGCGCCGGTGGGGTTCGAGGGCGAGTTGAGCAGAAGCGCCCTGGTCCGCGGCGTGACGGCGGCCTCCACGTCCTGCGCGCGCATGCGCCAGCCGTGCTCCTCATGCAGGGGCACGGGCACCACGTTGACGCCCGTCATCTGGGCCTGACCGAAGTAGTTCGCGTATCCGGGGTCCGGGATGAGGATGTCGTCGCCGGCGTCCATGGCCGCGGTCATGGCGAGGAACATGCCTTCCATGCCGCCGGCGGTGATGATGATGTCGGTGTCGGGATCGTAGTCGACGCCATCGGCGCGGTTGCGGGAGGCGCACCATGCGCGGCGCAACGCAACCGTCCCCCTGTTGGGCGTGTAGTGCGTGTCCCCCGCGCGTGCGGCGGCGTACGCGGCGTCGACCACCTCGCGGGGCGTGTCGAACCCGGGTTCGCCGATCATGAAGGAGATGACGTCCTCCATGCCGGACGCCATCTCATACATCTCACGGACGGACGGGTACAGGGCCTCCTGGGCGCGACGCGACACTTCGGGCATATGCATCTCCTCATCGGACGGACGGAACCGTGTCTGTCCGACGATGCTAGCGCCCGCGTGTTTCTCGACCGGTCCGCCGTCTCACCAGCTCACCGTCCGTCTCACCCAACGCAATGGCTATTCCACCGATTTCAACGCGGCGAGCATGTCCACGTTCCTGAGCTGCCGGTAGACGACCACGCCGAGCACGGCCAGCACCACGGCGACGAGCGCGGCGGGCGCCACGAACGCCGGCCATCCCAGCGCGGGATCGAACATGACCTCGTCCGGCGGCACCTCGGTGATGATGTACCGGTGGAGCCCGGCGCCGAACCCGTAGCCGGCGAGGATGCCGAGCGCGGAGAGCACGATGGTCTCGCGGTAGATGTACATGGTGGTCTCGTTCGAGTGGAAGCCGAGCACCTTGATGGTCGAGAGCTCCCTGATGCGTTCGGACACGTTCAGATTCGTGAGGTTGTACAGGATCACCACGGCGAGCATGCCGGCCACGAGCACGAGCACCTCCATGATCTGGTTCAACGAGTCGACGATCGTGGCGACCTGGTTCTTCATCGTGGTGTTCTGCACCACTCCCCTGACACCGTCGTTCCTCATGAACCGTGCGCCTTGTTTTTCGGCGTTGGCGATGGAATCGTCCTTGAGGTTGACGAGATAGGCGTTCGACCGGTAGTCCCTGCCGAACACGTGCTCGTACCCGCCGGACGTCATGTACATGTAGTGCCCGATGTACGCCTCGCTCACGCCGTCGACGCGCACGGAGCGTTCGGCGCCGTCCTCGCCGGTGACGCGGATCGTGTCGCCGGTCTTCGCGCCGAGCATCGCGGCCATGCGTTCGGAGATGACGGCGCCTCGGTCGGTGAGGATCTGCGGCTTGTGGCCGACGCGCGAGCGCAGTGTCACGTAGTCGGAGAGGTTGTATGCGTCGTCGGTGACGAGCAGCGTGATCGACTGCTTGTCGTCGGCTTTGCCCGCGGTTCTGGTGAGCTCCTCGTAGCGGATCGGCATCGCCTGGTCCACGGCCTTGTCGGTCATGGCCTTGGCGACGGCGGCGCGCTGTTCGTCGTTGTCGTCGGGTTTCTCGGCGACGATCATGTCGTAGTGGACGACCTCGTCGAACTGGCGTTCGCTGATCTGGTCGATGGACCCCTGCACGCCGAGTCCGGCGACGAGCAGCGACACGGCGCCCATGACGCCGAAGATCGTCATGAAGCCGCGCGTCTTGTAGCGGAAGAGGTTGCGCGCGGTGACCTTGCGCGTGAAGCTGAGCCGGTTCCAGATGAAGCCGAACCGTTCGAGGAGGATCTTCGAGCCGTTCGCCGGCGGTTTGGGCAGGAGAAGCGCGGCCGGCTTGTCCTTGAGCTCGCGTGCGGCGGCCAGTATGGCCGGCACGACGGCACTCGTCCACGCGAGCAGGAACGCGGCCACGGTGACGGCCGGATGGAACTTCAGCTCGATGAGCGGCATAGTGAACCCGTCGCTGTACGCATGGTAGACGATGAGCGGCAGGATCGTGTGCCCGGCCGCGACGCCGAGGATGGTGCCGACGGTGGAGGCGGCGAATCCGTAGACCGTGAACTTCTTGAGGATGTCCGCGTTGCCGTAGCCGAGTGCCTTCAGCGTGCCGGAGTTGACGCGCTCCTCGTCGATCATGCGTCCCATCGTGGAGAACGTGACGAGCGCGGCCACGAAGTACAGGAACACGGGGAAGATCATGGCGAGCTTGCCCACGATGTCCGTGATGGTCTCGTATACGCGGTAGCCGTTGGAGGTGAGGCCCTCACGCCTGCCGTCGATCGAGTAGGCGGGCACTTCGAGCGTGTCGACCTTCTCACGGGCGAGCGCGATGTCATGTTCCGCGTCCGCGATCTTCCGTTCGGCGGCGGGTTTCGCGTCGTTGAATTCCTGTAGTTTCGCGTTGTATTCGTCCTCGGCCTTGTCGATGTCGCGTTGGCCTTGGATGAGCTGCTTCGCGCCGGCCGAGGCGCTGCCGTCGTGTGACGCGCCTGCGGGCGCCTTGGAGATGGCCTGGCCGAGTTCGGCCTGTTTGTTCGCGAGCTGGTTGGAGGCGTCGGCGAGCGCGGCCGCGTTTCTCTGGTATTCCTCGGTATTCTGGTCGAGTTGCGCGGCGCCGTCGTTCCATTGCCTGAGCGCGGTGTCGTAGGCGTCCAGCTGCGTGTTGTATTGGGTGACAGCGTCGTTGTAGGCGGCGAGCGCCTTGTCGTATTGCGCTTTGATGGTGTCGTACACGCCACCGGTCAGGCCGCTGTCAGCCCAGTCGGTCAGCAGCTCGCCGGTTTTGTCGAGCACGGGTTTGACCGATTCGAGGGCGGCGCGCGCCGTGTCGAGTTGCGTCTTGGCCTGTGTGAGTTGGCTCCATGACGAGTCGAGCTGGGACTGCCCCTGTGTGAGCTGTTGGGCGCCGGCGGCGAGCTTGGCCTGTCCGGCGGTGATCTGCGAGCTGGCCGAGGCGATCTGCGCGAGCGCGCCGGAGAGTTCGGCGGCCGCGGACGAGCCTTGGTCGACGGCGTCGATCTCGCCTTGGGTCATCTGATCCTTGGCGGTTTCGATCTGGGTCTTCGCGTCGGTGAGCTGCTGTTCGGCATCGGTGAGCTGTTGCTTCGCGTCGTCGACCTTGGCCTGCGCCTTGTCGATCTGCGCGCGGCGGTCTTCGCGGATGGCGGCTTCGCGTGCTTCGGGTTGTCCGGAGAGGCGTTTGGTGAGTGTGTCCTTGTGCGCCTGCACGCGGTCGCGGTAGTCGGCGGTCCAGTAGTCGAGGTCTCGCGTGTCGTCGAAGGTGATGCGTCCGATCATCGTCACGTCCGAGTCGAACGTCTTCGGCACGACCACGCCGTAGCCGTCGAGTTCGCCGGTTCCGGCGGTGGATTGGCCCATGTTGAGGTCGGAGACGATCTCGCTGGCGTCGACGAATCCGACGACGGTGTATTCGGTCCGTTTGAGGATGGTGTCGCCGGCGATGTCGGGCAGTTCGGTGACGTTGACGGTGCTGTCGATCGCGTATTTGTCGCGTTCGCCTGAGTCGAGCGCGATCTCGCCGGTTTTGTCCGGCAATCGTCCTTCGACGACGCGGTATCCGGAGACGACGTTCGGTTTGGAGTAGATGCGCAGGCTGTGGTCGCTGCCTTTGATCGTGACGTCTTTGAAGTAGCCGAATTCGGCCTGGCGCACGCCGGCGGTGTCGCGGATGATGGTCTCGTCGTCGCGGCTCAATCCGTAGTCGCTGATGACGGTCACGTCGGCGAGATTGTGCTCGTCGTAGAAGGTCCTGCCGGTCGCCTGCATGTCGGGTCCGGTGGCGAACAGTCCGACGAGCGCGAATGAGCCGAGCAGCATGAGGCTGACGATCGAGGCGAAGCGTCCTTTGGATTTGGCGAGGGTGACGCGGATGTCCTTCCACAGCATGTGTTTGCGGGTCATGGCGGTCACCACTCCAGGTCGTTGATGTCCATCGGGTGCTCGTTGACGTCGATGGATTTGACGCGGGCGTCGTGCATGTGGATGACGCGGTCGGCGATGGGCGCGATGGCGGAGTTGTGGGTGACGATGACGACGGTCGCGCCTTTCTTCCTGCTTTGGTCCTGCAGGATCCTGAGGACCTGTTTGCCGGTGTTGTAGTCGAGTGCGCCGGTCGGCTCGTCGCACAGCAGGATCTTGGGGTTCTTGGCGACGGCGCGTGCGATGGCGACGCGCTGCTGTTCGCCGCCGGAGAGCTGCGCCGGGAAGTTGTCGATGCGGTCCTTGAGCCCCACGTCGATGAGCGTCTGCACCGGATCCTGCGCGTCCTGCACGATTTCGGAGGCGAGTTCGACGTTCTCCTTGGCGGTGAGGTTGGCGACGAGGTTATAGAACTGGAACACGAAGCCGATGTCGTGGCGGCGGTAGTCGGTGAGTTGGTGGGCGGTGTAGTTCGAGATGTCCTTGCCGTCGATGATGACCTGGCCTTCGGAGTTCGTGTCCATGCCGCCGAGGATGTTGAGCACGGTGGATTTGCCGGCGCCGGACGAACCGAGGATGATGGCGAGTTCGCCCTTCTCGATGCCGAAGCTGACGTCGTTGTTGGCGGTGATGACGGTGTCTCCCATGTGATAGCGCTTGAAGCTGTGGACCATATCGATGTAGGCCATTGTCGGTTCCTTTCGCTCCTCAATAAACAACGTGTTGATTTAAGTTGGTTGTGATTCTAGATACGCCAGGAATGGCCGGTCAATGAACGGTTTCAGGGGTTCTGTTCAGATTGGACAGCCAGCCGGAAATTGTCGATTCGATCGCCAATATCGACAACATGTTGATATAATCGACTATCGATACCACCGACGGGAGCACCATGACCACCAAACGAAAAACCAAGACCGAGGCGAAGATCAAGGCCGCGTTCACATCGCTCGTCCAATCCAGGGGATTCGACGTGATGACCGTGAGCGACCTCGCCCGCACCGCGGGCATCAACCGCGGCACGTTCTACATGCACTACCTCGACAAGTTCGATCTCAGGGAGCAGCTCATCGACGACACGATCGAGGAGCTGACGACGATCCTTGTCGACAACTCCGATGCGGAAGCCCACACCACGTCGAGCGCCACCGGCCGGGCGATCTGCGATGCGTTCCAGACCGAGTCGATCTCCGCCGCGCTGCGCTATGTGCGGGACGACTACGCGTTCTTCAACGCGATTTCGCGCTCCGGCAACGACATGCAGCTCTACGACAAACTGAAGAAGGTGCTCAAGCAACTGATCGTGGCGCAGGCGACACGGTTCGGCGCCGATCCCCAGTCCTCCTACAACGGCATTCCGGCGGACTACGCGATGGAGATCCTCGTCTCGGCGGTCGCCTCGATCATCTGGCTGTGGATCCGGCGCGGCTGCAAGGAGACGCCGGAGGAGATCTGCCGCATCATCGAGATCAACAAGACCACCGCCCCCATCGACGTGCTGTGGTGAGGACGGCGGCGAGCTACAGCAGAGCGGAATCAACGGGTGGATTCGCCGCCTGCTCCACCCGTTTCGAAACTGTCGACGCAGACGGCAAGCGCGGAGGGCGCCAGTTTGGCGAACACGCGATACAGCTTGTAGAACGCCAATGGCGTGTACTCGGCGCATCCGCGTTCCGCCTTCGCCAGCACCTTCCCGGTCTCCCGATGCAGGTCGAGGTACGGCAGCCGGGCGAGTTTGCCGGAGGCAGCGCCACGCACGTTCATTTCGGTATCCATGTTGCCGGGGCTGAACAGCATCACGTTCACGCCGCGAGTACGCTCCTCCTCGTGCAACGCACGGGCGAGGAACCTGACATAGGCCTTGCTCGCGGCATACACGGCCTGCCATGGAATCGGCGCGAAGGACGACACCGATCCGGTGATCACCTCGAAGCTTCCGCTGCTCATGTACGGCAGGCAGATACGGTTGACCATCGTCATGGCGGTCACGTTGAGGTCGATCATCGTGCGGATGTCCGCCGGCTTCATGTCACGCAGCAACCCTTCACGCTCGTAGCCGGCATTGTTGATCAGCACTCGAATGTCCGGCCGCGATTCCCTCAACAATGCGGCCAATTCCCCATGCGCATCCGTCTTGGTCAGGCCCAGCGGCACAACCCGGATACGCGTATTCGGATTGTCGTACCGCTCGGCAAGCGCGCGCAGCCGTTGCTCGCGTCGGGCGATGATCCAGATCTCATCGAGATTCCGGTATCGGGCGACGATCGCCTCGAGGAACGCCGCCCCAAGACCCGATGACGCACCGGCGACGATGGCGATATCCATTCGATGACTCCTTTGCATTTGTCTTTGCAGACTGTGAAACGTTGGCAGCGAAGATCACCGCCGCACTTTGCGGCGGCGTGGAGTGAGGGCGGCGGGACCGTGCTGTCTGAGCGCGAACAGCAGCGCCTTCAGGCCGCCGATGCGCGGATCGGGACCCTCCCCGCGCGCGATGCGGTGCATCTGCAGTTCGAACCAGCTGATGACGAGGATGCCGCCGAACGCCTTGTCGAGGGCCCTGATGCCGGTCATGACGCGGGGCAGCTCGACGCTGCCGTCCCATCGGTCGCGGATGATGCGCTTGGGCAGGTCGGGGACCAGAGCCAGAGGACGCGCGATGCCGATCATCTGCGTGATGCCCTCATCGAGCGCCCGTTCCATGTCGCGTGCGTTGCGGAAGCCGCCGGTCAGGGCGACCGGCACGGTCAGCTCGCCTTTGACGCGGCGTGCGAAGTCGGTGAAGTAGACGCCGCGCCTGCGGTCCTCGGCCGCGCCGCTGTTGGTCTGGATGACCGGCTTGGCGTAGGTGCCGCCGGAGATGTCGATGAGGTCGACGCCTCGGGTCTCCAGCTGTTTCATGACCCAGATGGACTCCTCCTCGCTGAAGCCGCCCGGCGCGCCGTCCTGCGCATTGAGTTTGACCGCCACGGGGAAATCGGGGCCGACCGCCTCGCGCACCGCGTCGAACACGTCGAACAGGAATCGGGCGCGGTGTTCGATGTCGCCGCCGTATTCGTCGGCACGCCGGTTGTCGAGCGGCGAGAGGAACTGGTTGATGAGGTATCCGTGCGCCGCATGGATCTCCACGCCGGTGAAGCCCGCCTTCTTCGCGATGCGCGCCGTGGTGGCGAACCGGCGCACGATGTCGCGGATCTGACCGACCGTGAGTTCGGTGGGCTCGGCGAAGAACCTGCCGTATTCGCCGTCGATTCCGCCGGCGCTCGGGGCGAGCGGATGCGGGTTGATGGTGATGGGCGACTGGCGCCCGGGGTGGTTGATCTGCATCCAGCAGTGTGTGCCGTTCTCGGTGCCGGCCGCCGCCCAACGGCGCAGCATGTCCAGGTCACGCTCGTCCTCGACGGCGACGTTGCCGGGCTCGCCGAGCTGGGTGCGGTCGACCATCACGTTGCCGGTGACAAGCACGCCCGCACCTCCCCTCGCCCACGTGCGGTAGAGACGCACGTGCTCCTCGGTCGGGGCGCAGTCGCGGCCGGCGAGCGCCTCGTTCATCGCGGATTTGTAGAACCGGTTCTTGATCGTCACCCCGCAGGGCAGGATCAGCGGTTCGGCGATCGGCGTCGCAGTCTTCTCATTCATCATGATTTCCAACTTTCCATACGTCTATGTTTTTACAGTTGTCTAAACTATCACATAGTTTGACAACTGCAAAATTCTGGACGATAGGATATGCTGGATGATCATGAAGAAGGATCTCAACGGCAAACTCACGCGTGGCGCGCAGCGCACGCTCGACGCGTTCTTCGACGCGATGACCGGGCTGCTGGCGACCACATCGTTCACCGACATCAGCGTCAACTCACTGTGCGAACGGGCAGGCTATCCGCGCGCCACGTTCTACAACTACTTCGAGGACCGCGACGATCTGCTCAACTACTGTTGGACGGCATTGTCCATGCAAACGAATCTGACCGACCTCGCATCGTCCGAGCCGGAACATCGCGTGGACACCGCTCTTGACGCGATGGCCGACCTGCTGGAATCCAACGCGGATCTGCTGCGCGCGGTGCTAGAGCACAATCCGCCGGCGGGCCCCCTGTTCTCCAGCCTGCACATGTTCATCGAGGGACGGGCGCACGAGATCATGCGCACCTGCGTCGACCTCGACCGGTTCGACCTGCCGGCCGACCTCATCGCCGACCATTACGCGAACACGATGATGCTCGTGCTCGATTGGGCATATCTGCGCGGGCACGAGCTCACCCGCGAGCAGCTGCACGCCTACGCGCACACCCTGCTGGGCGGCGTGGAGTAGCGGATTCCCGTCGTCTCGATGTTCGGCATGAACCGCCATTCGTTTCGGATTTTGCCTATGACCATTATCACTGTTCAGATGCGTTTCAGTTCGGCCATCGCGGCATAATGCAGCACCTCGAACCGTTCCGGGGCGATGCGCTCGAGCAGTGCCTTATGCTCCCGTTCCCACGCCGCAATCTCACGTGCGGGGAGCGACGCACCGATGCCCCGGCATGCCTTCACCCGTCCGTTCCAGCTCTCGCGTGTGAACGGCACGGCGAGTCTGTATTCCTCATGATGAACGAGTTCGAAACCGTTTGAGTAGCAGGCGGGGATGTCGATCGGACGCATCCGTTCCCCCGCGCCGCTCCAGTCCGGGTTGTATTTCAGAATCAGCCGTTCGCTCGCTCCCGCGATCGGATCCTCGAACGGCAGCCACGCCATATACAGCACGAGGATGCGCCCATTCGGTTTGAGGATGCGATGCAGTGTGCCGTGAATCGCCTCATGGTCGAAGTACCAGAAGCATTGGCATGCCGTGATCACGTCGAACATGCCGTCGGGAAAATCGATATGCTCCGCCGGCATCGTGCGATATACAATGCCCATGCCTTCGGAAAGCCTCCGCGCCTGGGCGATCTGCCGTTCGGAGATATCGACGCCGACCCAGGTCGCCCCATACCGGACCATGGCTCTCGGAATCACACCCGTACCGGTGCCCAAATCGAGGACGTACTGTCCGTCACGGCATAGGCCACGGTCGAGGATCCTCCGGTAGAACCGCGCCGGATAGATGTCGCGATAGCGCGCATATTCGTCCGATACGCGTCCCCAATCAAAGGGAACACCGTGATCGATGCGTTCATCGACTATCATCCGGCCACCTCCTTGGCGAACATGCTCTCCGGACTCTGCATATCATCCACCATCATCGGATATATCGACTTCGAGCGCTCGAAGTCAATACCGCCGGGCATCGATTCGCGGCGGCACGATCACGACAGGCCCACGTCGTCAGCCGTTCCGCTCGCTGTGCAGGAACACGAGCGGGATGACGATCAACGGGACCGCGCACGCACCCATGACCAGATACGTCAGGTTCAGGCCATGCATGTCCGCCGCGGCCATGGTCATGCCGCCGGCGTGCGCGGACGCCGCCAACGCGGTCATCATCCCGACGAACACGGCCTGGCCGATCGCGCCGGCGATGGTGCGCAGCGCGGTGAGCAACGCGTTCGCATCGGCGAGACGCCCCTCCCCCGCGACTCCGGTGCCCCAGGTGACCAGCGGCATCATCAGGCAGCCGATCGCGAGCGACCGCGCCACGTTGATCGTGGCGGCCACCCAGATGGACGCCGACATCGGCAGCAGTCCCATGCACAGGTTGCTCGCGGTGAGGCAGACGCCGCCGACGAGGAACAGACGCCGCACGCCGAACCGGTCGTACAACCTGCCGGCCATCGGGCTGATGACCGCCATGGCGAGCGAGCCGGGCAGGCTCACCAGGCCGGCCATCGACGCCGAACCGCCCTTGATGGTCTGCACGTAGAGCGGCAGCATCACCGACGAACCCATCATCGCGAAGTACAGCAGCATGCTGCCGACCACACTCAACGCGAACCCGCAATGACGCAGGATGCGCACATCGAGGAACGGGCGCTCGCGCTTCAGCTGCAGCATCACGAACCATACGGACGCCGCGACGCCCAGCGCCAGCGACGGCAGGACCGCCATGCTCGTCAACGGCATGGAGCCGATGTTGCCGATGCCGAGCGTCACACCACCGAACGCGACGATGCTCACCGCGAAGGACAGGACGTCGAAGGAGCGCCTCGACGTCCTCAGCACGTTGTCGAACACGAGGCAGGCCGCAATCAGCGACACCGCCATCACACCGACCACCAGATAGAAGATCGACCGCCAGCCGAACGCGTCGACCATCAGACCGGACAACGTCGGCGCGATCACCGGCGTGACACCGACCGCGAGGCCGTACCAGCCCATGATCGTGCCACGGCTGTCCGGATAGATGGTCATGAGCACGACCTGCGCCATCGCCATGAGCAGCCCGTTGCCGCACGCCTGCACCACGCGCCCGACCATGATGACGGCGAACGGCACCGGGGCCACGCAGATCAGCGAGCCGATGATGAACAGCACGGTGCCTGCGAGATACAGCGGCTTGGTCGGGAACCGGGTGATGAGGAACGCGGTCAACGGCATGACGATGCCCATGGCGAGCGAGTAGCCGCTGGTGAGCCATTGGCCGGTCTGCATGGTGACGCCCAGATCGGCCACGATGGGTGGCAGGGCCGTAGTGAGCGCCGTGGCCATGATGGTCATGGCGATGCACGAGAGCATGATGTTGACGAAGATGAGCGCGCGGCGGCGATTGCTCAATGGGGTTTGTCCACTGTTGGACATGGCGTTGCCTCGCATGGTCGATGTTCCTGCCGAGAATTCATGGTGATGTCGGTGACGCGCCGATGGCACGGCACGGTTTCGGTTCCGGCCGTTCCGGCCGTCACGTGGCGGCGCTAGGCCCCACGTTCGTCGAGCTCCTGGTAATGGCGTTTGATCGCGGTGAGGATCTCACCGAATTGGACGCGTTGGTCTTCGCTGAGCGCCGCCAGCAGTTCGCCGGACGCGTTGTTGCCGGCGGACCGACGACGCATCGCCTCGGCCCTGCCCTCCCCGGTGAGCTCGACCAGGTAGGTGCGGCCATCCTCCGGATGTGGGGTGCGCGAGATCCAGCCACGCGCCTCCATCTTGCCGAGCAGTTCGCTCATCGATGCCGAGCGTATGCCCAGGATCGCCGCGAGCCGACGCTGGCTGACCGGGCCGAGACCGCCGAGGGTGAGCAGGCAGCGCGACTGCCCGCCGCCATGCGCGAGGGCGTCGTTGTTGCGCACCTCCCGCTGATGGCTGACGCGCGCCACGTCATGGAACAATTCCACCAGTTCCCGGTCGCTTGTCGTCATGGTATGCGGCGCCCCTCACGAAATTCTGCTAGGTACCTTGCAAATAATACAAGGTACCTAGCAAAAAGCAACTCATCGCGGTTCACACGCCGGCGAGGTCGAAGACGCGTTCGATGACGGCGTCGTTGAGCAGACGCCCCTTGCGCGTGGGGACGATGCGGGTATGGTTCCTGGCGTCGGATTCGATGACGACGAGTCCTTCCTCGACCATCGGCAACAGTTGCGCGGCGTCGATGGGACGCAGGGGCGTGGATTCGTCCGCCCCGCGTGCGGAGGCGATGGCCCGGTTGATGCGGTCCATGTCGAGACCCTCTCGGATGCGCAGGCCGAGCATGATGAGCTCCTCGAGGTTCTCCCCCGACGTGATGGTTTCGCTGCCGCCCCACGGGATGCGGCCCTCGTTGATGGCGGTTGCCCACATGCGCGGGTGCGCGATGTCCCACGCGCGCAAGGCATGCGCCTCGGCGCTTTCGCTGTCGGCGACCGTGTTGTAGTGGGAATGGGCTCCGGGGCCGATGCCCGCCCAATCGACGTTGCGCCAGTAGCCGAGGTTGTGACGGCTCTCGTATCCGGGCTTCGCCCAGTTGGAGACCTCGTACCATGCGAGTCCGGCCGCCGTGAGCAGGTCGTCGACGATCTCGTATTTCGCGGCCTCGTCGTCGTCATCAGGCTTGGGTAGGGTGCCGGCGGCGATGCGACGGCCCATCTTGGTTGTCGGCTCCACGGTCAGGGCGTATGCGGAGATGTGGTTGACGCCGAGGCCGATGGCCGTTTCGACCGAGGTACGCCAGTCGTCGAGGCTCTCCCCGGGCGCGCCGTAGATGAGGTCGACGCTGGACCGGAGCCCGGCCTTGGCGGCGGCCCTGACGCCCGCCGCCACGTTCGCGGGCGTATGCGTGCGGTCGAGCGTCTTCAGCACATGCGGCACGGCGGACTGCATGCCGAAGGAGATGCGTGTGAAGCCGCCTTCGGCGAGGCGGTTGATGTAGTACTCGTTGACGGTGTCCGGGTTGGCTTCGGTGGTGATCTCGGCGTCCAGGGCGAGGCCCCAGATGCGGCGGATGGCGTCGAGCATCGCGACGAGGTCGTCCGCCGAGAGAATCGTGGGCGTGCCGCCGCCGAGGAAGACGGTGCTCGCCGCCGGCTCCTCGACGCCGTGCGCGAGCTGCCATTCGCGCGTGAGCTCCATCTCGCGCACGACCATGTCGGCATAGTTGCCCCGCGAGGCGCCGGCGCCGAGATCCACGGCCGTGTACGTGTTGAAATCGCAGTATCCGCATCGCCGCAGGCAGAACGGCACGTGGATGTAGACCTCGAACATCAGCCTTCGGTCTTCTGCGCGGCACGGATCTTGTCCTTGGTATCGCGGTCGTTCGCATCCTCGCCGGTGGACAGGGCGGCGATGAACGCCTCCTGAGGCACCTCGACATGGCCGAGCATCTTCATGCGCTTCTTGCCGGCCTTCTGCTTCTCGAGGAGCTTGCGCTTACGGGTGATGTCGCCGCCGTAGCACTTGGCGAGCACGTCCTTCCTCAGGGCGCGGATGTTCTCGCGGGCGATGATGCGCGAGCCGATCGCGGCCTGAATCGGGATCTCGAACTGCTGGCGCGGGATGAGCTCGCGAAGCTTCTTCGTCATCATCACGCCGTAGCTGTATGCCTTGTCGCGGTGCACGATGGCGCTGAACGCGTCCACCTTCTCGCCCTGGATGAGGATGTCGACCTTGACGAGGTCGGCGGACTGTTCGCCGTCCTCATGGTAGTCGAGCGAGGCGTAGCCCTTGGTGCGGGACTTCAGCTGGTCGAAGAAGTCGAACACGATCTCGGCGAGCGGGATGCGGTAGTGCATCTCCACACGGTCGGTGGAGATGTACTCCATCGTGCCCATCTGGCCGCGGTGGTCCTGGCACAGGTCCATGACCGCGCCGATGAACTCCTTGGGGGTGATGATGTCGGCGGCGACCATCGGCTCGACGATCTTCTTGATCTTGCCGTCCGGGAACTCGCTCGGATTGGTGACGTGATGTTCGGAGCCATCCTCGGAGGTCACGTCGTAGGTGACGTTCGGGGCGGTCTGGATGAGGTCGAGACCGAACTCGCGCGACAGACGCTCGTTGACGATCTCCATGTGCAGGAGTCCCAGGAAGCCGCAGCGGAAGCCAAAGCCCAGCGCCACGGAGGTCTCCGGCGTGTAGATGAGGGCGGCGTCGTTGAGCTTGAGCTTGTCGAGCGCATCGCGCAGTTCGGGGAACTGGGCGTTGTCGATCGGGAACAGGCCCGCGTACACCATCGGCTTGGGGTCGCGGTAGCCGGGCAGCGGCTCCGTGGCGGGACGCACGGCGGAGGTCAGGGTGTCGCCGACCTTGGACTGGCTCACGTCCTTCGCTCCGGTGATGATGTAGCCGACCTCGCCGGCGCCGAGCGCCTTGGTGCGGGTCATGTCGGGGCTGATGACGCCGATCTCGATGGGATCGTGCGTCATGCCGATGCCCATCATGTGGACCTTCTCGCGGTCGTGCAGCTCGCCGTCCTCCATACGGATGTAGGTGACGATGCCGCGGTAGGAGTCGTATACGGAATCGAAGATGAGGGCGCGCGCCGGGGCCGTCGGTTCGCCTTCGGGCGCGGGCACCTCCATGACGATGCGGTCGAGCAAGTCGGCTACGCCCTCGCCGGTCTTGCCGGAGACGCGCAGCACGTCGGACGCGTCGCAGCCGATGAGATTCGCGATCTCCTCGGCGTGCTTGTCCGGTTCGGCGCTGGGCAGGTCGATTTTGTTGAGCACCGGGATGATGGTGAGGTTGTGGTCGATGGCCATGTACAGGTTCGACAGCGTCTGCGCCTCGATGCCCTGCGTGGCGTCCACGAGCAGCACGGCGCCCTCGCAAGCGGCCAGCGCTCGGGACACCTCGTAGGTGAAGTCGACGTGACCCGGGGTGTCGATCATGCCGAGCGTGTATTCGGTGCCGTCGAAGGTCCACGGCACGCGCACGGCCTGCGACTTGATGGTGATGCCGCGCTCCTGCTCGATGTCCATACGGTCGAGGAAGCGGTCGCGCATCTCGCGTTCGGGCACGATGCCGCTCAGCTGCAGGATGCGGTCGGCCACGGTTGATTTGCCGTGGTCAATATGCGCGATGATGCAGAAATTGCGGATCAACGACTGGTCGGTGGAACCGGGCTGGTTGTGCTGGGTGGCCACTGAAGCATGCCTCCTACTCGACGTGCCTGAAGTCAAACTCACATTAGTGTACGCGACATGAAAGACCCCGCAGACGATGCGGTCTGCGGGGTCTTCCGGCCGTTCCGCCCGATGACGGGCGGAACCATGAATCACAGGGCGTTGATCGCCACGGCCAGACCGGACTTGCGGTTCGCGGCCTGGTTCTTGTGGATGACGCCGGCGCCGGCGGCCTTGTCCAGCTTCTTGGCGGCGACCTGGTAGGCGGCCTCAGCGGCGGCCTTGTCACCGGCGGCGATGGCCTCGCGGGTGTTGCGGACGGCGGTCTTCAGCGCGGACTTGACGGCCACGTTGCGCTTGTGCGCCTTCTCGTTGGTGATGACGCGCTTCTTCTGCGACTTGATGTTTGCCAATGTAACTCCAAACGACGTTTGCTATAAGGACATACGAAACGTAGATGATAGCACGCCACCCGGATAACGGGACACGGAATGAAACCCCGGCACATAGGCGTGTCGCGGACGACGAAGGCGGGTCACTCCCGTTCATCACCGTCGTCGTCCCAGCGCGAACGCTTCGGCGTTTCCCCATCCCTGGGCTTCGGCGTGATGTCCGGTCTGCGCAGATACCGTCCCTCCCCCGGCAGATATACGGTACGGCGCTCCACCGCCCCCGGGAATTTGATGTTGAAGATGACCGAGGCCAGACGCAGCCCGACAATGAGGGCGATGATGACGATGTCCAAGGCGATCTCCTGCTCGGCGTCGAGCAACCCGGCGATGCGCCCCTTGCAGACGAACACGGTGAGCACGCATCCCAGCGCCGACGGCACGGCGTACCAGTGCTTGTCGCGGATGATCATCGGCACGTCGTTGAGCAGCATGTCACGCACCAGTCCTCCGCCCAAGGCGGTCGCCATGCCGAGGAAGACGGAGGTCATGCCGGAGGAACCGAGATACATGGCCTTGGACGTGCCGATCACGGCGAACAAGCCGAGAGCCAGCGCATCGAGCGTAAGCATCGACCATTTGAGCTTGTCGACCTCGAGATGCAGCACGGCGATGGCCACACCGGAGACCAACGCGGTGACCACGGACCATTTGTCGGTGATGCCGACGGGCGGCACCTCAAGCAGGACGTCGCGCAGCACGCCGCCGCCCAAGGCGGTCAGCCACGCGGTGACGAGGATGGCGAACAGGTCGTACTCCTTATGGACGGCGGCAAGACCACCCACCAGACCGCAGCAGAACACGGCCACGTATTCGACCAGCATGAAGAAGAGGTTGCTCTCCAACGCGACCTGCACGATGCCCCTCCCCGTTCGGTGTTTCCCTACGGTCACACGCTACCCCATCGCGGCGAAAAGGCGATGCTCCGCGCCCATGGAAAAACACACCTCCTGGATTATCCGTCGTTGTAGACGGTTATAGTCATGATATGGGATGCACGGCAGACGCCGTACCATCTCACCATGCCACACGCTCGTAAAAGACGTGGTTTCATGGTAAACTCACCCCTTGTGAAATGAGCGGGCGCAAATCGTAAGACTTGCGCCCGCGACTTTTACCCCACCATGGGCATGGCGGGGTCGATATCTATCAATCGCGACGCGCGAGTGTATCTCCGACAGGTCCCCAAGGGTTGTTGGGCTATAGGAACTAAACGTGGTGTTTTAGAGTTCCCGGGCATGGCGCGGGTGCTGTCGCAGGATTTTCCGTTGCCGCCTTTCCTTTTGCATCCAGACCGAAGCCCGATGGACGATTCCCATGACGCCGATGATGGCGCAGGCCAGGTCGAAGCCGGCGCGGGTGATGTTCATGGTGCCGCCATTCGCGGAAGGGATGAGGGTCGCGATCATGTCGATCAGGCTTTGCGCTACTTGCATGGTGTATTCAATGATTTCCATGCATGACGGCTATGCGCATTGGCCCGCGGGTCAACGGACGTGGCCCTTGCGGATATAGAAACCGGTTTCGTTGGCGGGGTCGTCATGGTTATTGGCCTGGATGCCGTCGCCATAGGACTTCGGCGAATCGCCGCCGTCTTCGTCCCGGGTGTGGACGCTGACCGGGGGCTTCCAGTGTTCGGGCCTGATCAGCGATGTGGGGTCCGGGGAGCCGCTTTTCATGTAGCACACCCATTCGCAGGCGCGTCTCATGTGTTCCTCGGGTAGCCCGTGGTGGTCGAGGAGCACGTGCTTGAGTGGCGAGTTGACGCCGCCCTCCAAACGGTTCGTGGTGCGCGCCACAGGGCCTCCGGCCGTGAGTCCGGGTTCGAGGAACGCGAACAGCCTGCCCTCGCGGAACAGCTTCTCCAATCTCCGGTAGCAGCGGCGGACCTCCTCGTGCGTCCACCACCACTCCTGACGCGTGGCCTTCGGGTTGGACGGGTCGTCCCTCGCGTAAGTGCGTTCGGCGATGAAGTCCTTCCACCTGATATGCCATGCGTTGAGCGCCTCCGCCCATTTGGCCGCCTGCTCGGCGTCATGGATCTTCGTGAGCTTGTCGGAGAGCTTCTTGAGCTCCCTGCCCGCCTCAAGCCTGGGTTTCGATGTCAGGTCGGTCCTCGTGTTGCGCTGCACGTGCACCAGGCAGCGCTGGATCCTCGTATCCGGCCATACGGCGTTGCAGGCCGTCTCCGCGCCACGCAGCCCGTCCGTGATCAGCACGTCGGGCGCGGGGATTCGGGAGAACAGCGCCGTGTACGCGGCCTTCGACTCGTGCTCGCACCACTGGAGGCCCAGCACCTCGCCGGTCCCGCCGTCGATCGCGACGATCAGGCACCAATCATGGTTCATGTACGTGCCGTCCGCCATCACCGTGTGGTGCCTCACCGCGCACGGCGGCATCACGGGTCGGATGTTCCAGCACCATTGGATGCGTTTGCGAAACGCGCGCGGCCCCGGGCCCATGTCACCCTGCGTCCTGCCGGAAAGCAGCCAGTCGAGGAAGGCCCGCAGGTCGGCGTCATGCTTCCTGTCAGCTCTGGGCGCGGTGGACCCCAGTGAGCAGTCCGTGCATTTCCAGCGTTGGGAGCCGGCCTTCGTCCTTCCGTTCTGCCTCATCGGTTTTCCGCATACAGGGCACAGCCGGGCCCTCTTCGACTTCGTCCTCATGCACCCATCGAACAGGCACCGGACGGCCGGACCGACGGTCTTTAACACGACATCGTGTTAAAACCACCCCGACACGCCTACTGCCACAAGGCCAAACCCCAGTCATAAACACCACGTTTGGTTCCTATAGCCCGGGTTGTTGCCCAATGGCCCCTTGCCCGAATGACTGAACCAAAAAGCAAGGCCCCTCACCCCTACTCGCGTAAGGGATGAGGGGCCTTCAGTCGAACGGATGTTCGAACGGTCTCAGCAGACCTTCCACATCCAGTTGTGCGGATCCTCGATCTCGCCGAGCTGGATGCCGAGCAGCTTGTTGCGCAGGGCCACGGTCAGCTCGCCGGAGCCGCCGTCGGCGACGGTCACATCGAACTTCTCGGACTTGAAGCGGCCGATCGGGGTGATGATGGCGGCGGTGCCGCAGGCGAACACCTCGGTGACCTCGCCGGACTTGATGTCCTCGAGCAGCTGGTCGATGGCGATCATGGTCTCGACGACGTCGCGGCCCTCGTCCTGCAGCAGCTGGATGAGGGAGCGGCGGGTCACACCCGGCAGGATGTTGCCGGTGAGGGACGGGGTCTCCACGTGGCCGTCCTTGTGGACGACCATCATGTTCATGCCGCCGAGCTCCTCGAGGTAGGTCTTGGTGGCGGCGTCGACGAAGCAGACCTGCTGGCAGCCGTTCTCGATGCCGGTGTACTCGCCGAGCAGGGAGGCGGCGTAGTTGCCGCCGCACTTGGCGAAGCCGGTGCCGCCGGGGCCGGTGCGGAACCACTTGTCCTCGACCCAGATGCTCACGGGCTTGACGCCGCCCGGGAAGTACGGGCCGGACGGAGAGGCGATCACGCAGTAGTCGACCTCGTGCGGGGCACGCACGCCGAGGAACGGCTCGGAGGCGAACATGAACGGACGCATGTACAGCGTGTACTCGCGGCGGGACGGGACCCAGTTCACATCACGGCGGACGAGGGCTGCGACGGAGCCGATGAAATCGTCGACCGGCAGCTCGGGCAGGTACAGACGCTTGGCGGAGTTCTGGAAACGCTCGGCGTTCGCATCCGGACGGAACAGCCAGGTGGAGCCGTCGGCGTGACGGTAGGCCTTGAGGCCCTCGAAGCACTCCTGCGCGTAATGCAGCACGGAGGCGCCCGGATCCATCTTCAGCGGCGCGTACGGTTCGACGCGACGGTCGCCCCAGCCCTCGCCCTTGGTCCAGGTCATGTGGGTCATGTTGTCGGAGAAGACCTGTCCGAACGCCGGCTTGTCGATGAGCTCGGCGCGCTTGGCGTCGGATGCGGGGTTGTCGTTCGGCAGTACGGTGAAGGGCTCGACAAGCTTGTCGAGCGCCGCCGGATCGTGATGCGTGTTCTCAGTCATGTTCACTTCTTTATCATTCGGCCGCCCATGGGACGGCGTTCATTGCGAAGGGTCAGCCGCACGCTCGTGGCATGCGGTGCTGTGGGATACTTTGTCACATCCCCGACGTCGGAATATGACATGGTTCACATTATGAAAAGACCCGCGGCCGCCGGGGTCGCGGGTCTTCCAGGGAAGCCATCGGCCGGATTCGCTCCGGCTCGGATCACTTGGCGGCCGGGGCTTCCGCGGCCGGGGCGGCAGCGGCGTCGGCGGCCGGGGCGGCCTCGGGGGCAGCAGTGGACTCGGTGGCGTCCTCCGGGACCTCGACGGTCACGACGGACTCCTCCGGATCCTCGACGTCGAGCTCGACGCCCTCGGGCAGGACGACATCCTTGGCGAACACCTTGGTGCCGTCGGTCAGGCCCTCGACGCTCACGACGATGCGCTCCGGCAGGTTGGCGACGTCGGCGCGGACCTTGAGCTCCTGGATGTCGACGAACGCGACGGCGGCGCCCTTCGGGGTGCCCTCGACAAACACCGGCACCTCGACGTCGATCTTCTCGCCGGCCTTGACCTCGTAGAAGTCGATGTGCTCGACGATGCGCTTGACCGGGTTCTTCTGGACGTCCTTGACGACGGCCATGGCCTTCTCGTCACCGAAGTTCAGCTCGAACAGGGCGTTGGTGTGGCGCAGGGAAAGGGTGGTCTCCTTCATCGGCAGGGCGATGAACTTCGGCTCGGCGCCACCGGCGTAGATGGTGGCGGGGATGAGCTTGGCGACGCGCATGCGGCGCGCGGCACCCTTGCCGAACTCGTTGCGGACATCGCCGTTGAGGACGATCTTGGTAGCCATGGTTATGCTCCTTGGTTGGTTTCGTTAAGTGGGTTGTGTCACTTGTCGTTCTGTCTTTTGACGCCACGACGCGCCGCAGAACGTCCCAAGGAGGGATGATTCACGCCGAGTCGATAACGGAAGCGCGGATTCCCATGGGGGAACCGCTTCTTCCCTCGCCAAAGCAACAGCAACCAAGTATACGAGGCGGCGGGACAACGAGGCGGATAGACTGGTGTCGTCGATGGTTTTCAAGGGAATCGAGCTGCAATGGAGCGAATCGTCAGGAACATGCTGATCGGGGCGGGCGCGGGCGCTGGACTGCTCGCCGCGGGGACATATGCGACGGCCGAACTGATGTTCCACCTGTCGCTGGACCTCGACTGGTCGCGTTGGATGGAACGGCTGATGTCCTCCGGCGCCTCGGCGTCGTATCTCGCCGCACCGCACCACGACGCCGCCGAGGAGGCCGAAGCCGCACGCTGGTTCGACACGGCGAAGCAACCGGTGGCGCTGCGCAGCGAGGACGGGCTACGCCTCCACGGGTGGCTGTTCGATCCGGACTGCGCCTCCCCCGCGCCGCATCTGTACGCGGTCTGCATGCACGGCTATGCGGGCAAGCCCGCCGACATGGCGAAATACGCCCATCGGTTCGCGCGGATGGGATTCACCGTGCTGGTCCCGGCGCAGCGTGGCCATGAGCTGAGCGAGGGACGATACATCGGCATGGGTTGGCTGGAACGTCGCGACCTGCTGGGATGGCTCTCCCTCGTGACGGCGAGCGACCCCGAGGCCCGCATCCTGCTGCACGGCGTCTCGATGGGCGCCGCCACGGTGATGATGACGACCGGCGAGGCGGCCCTGCCCCGCAATGTGAAGGCCTCGATCGAGGATTGCGGGTACACGTCGGTGCGGGATCAGTTCCTGTTCAACGCGAAGGGCATGTATCATCTGCCCCGCCGATGGATGGGAGTGCCGGTCGTGGACCTCATGTCGTCGATCTCACGCCGCGTCGCCGGATACGGGTTCGCCGAGGCGTCCTGCGTCCGTTCGCTGCGTCGCACGATCATTCCGATGATGTTCATCCACGGCGGTGCGGACATGTTCGTCGACCCCGCGTTCCTCGACCGCAACATCGCCGCATGCGCATGTCCGGACCGTGAGCGGCTGCTGGTGCCGGGCGCCGGCCACGCCCTCGCCGCGAGCACGGATCCGGAGCTCTACTGGAGCCGCGTCACCGCGTTCGTCACCCGTGTGTTCGGACTCTAGCGCGGGACGTCCGCGAAGGACGTACGACGAAGGGCCGATTCCCGATTGGGGAATCGGCCCTTCGTCACTGCGACTGGCGCTCCATTATGCGAGCAATGTAATTGCTGGCATGATGTGTGCGGCTTCTAGGCGCACCGAGGGAAGCGGTACGAAGGTACCGCGACCGAGGAGCAACGACGAAGACGCTCCATCAGGCCAGCAATTCCTTGACGGCGTTGATGACGGCTTGCAAGCTCTTCTTCGCGTCGCCGAACAGCATCTGCGTGTTGTCCTCGAAGTAGAGCTCATTCTGGATGCCGGCGTAGCCCATGCCGCGGCCGCGCTTCATGACGACCACGTTCTGCGCCTTGTCGACGTCGAGGATCGGCATGCCGGAGACCGGGGTGCCGGGACGGCGGGCGGCCGGGTTGGTGACGTCGTTCGCGCCGACGACCAGGGCCACGTTGGCCTGCGGGAACTGTGGGTTGATCTCGTCGAGGTCCACGAGCTCCTCGTAGGGCACGTTGGCCTCGGCGAGCAGCACGTTCATGTGGCCGGGCATGCGGCCGGCGACCGGGTGGATCGCGTAGGAGACCTCGACGCCGTGGGCCTTGAGCAGCTCGCCCAAATCGGCGAGCTCGCGCTGGGCCTGCGCCTGGGCGAGGCCGAAGCCGGGCACGAAGATGACCTTCTCGGCGTAGACGAGCTGGACGGCGAGGTCGTCCGGACTGGTCTCCTTCATCGTGCCTTCAGGACCTTCGCCCGCGGCGGACGCACCCGAACCGCCGCCGAAGCCGCCGGCGAGGACGGACAGCAGCGGACGGTTCATGGCCTGGGCCATGAGGATGGACAGGGTCACGCCGGCCGAACCGACCAGAGCGCCGGCCACAATCAGGGCGACGTTGTCGATGGCGAGGCCGGACATGGCGACGGCGGTGCCGGTGCAGGCGTTGAGCACGGAGATCACGACGGGCATGTCGGCGCCGCCGATCGGGATGACGAACACGAGGCCGTAGCACAGGGCGAACACGGTCGTGAGGATCGACCACAACAGACGCTGCTCGGGCTGGACGCACAGCATGACGAGCGCGACGATGGACAGGACGGCGAACAGCACGTTCCACACGCCCTTGCCGGGCAGGGCGAGCTTCTTCACCCACTTGATGCCCTGCAGCTTGCCGGCGGCGATGAGCGAGCCGGTGAACGTGACGGAGCCGATGAGGATGCCGAGGCCGGCGGTGATGAGCACGACAATGTCCGGCAGGCCCTCCTTGGTGAGGATGTCGTTCAGGGCCACGAGCGCCGCCGCGCCGCCGCCGACCGTGTTGAACACGGAGACGAGCTGCGGCATGTCCGTCATCTTGACCTTCTTGGCGGACACGACGCCGGCGACCGCGCCGATGAGGATGCCGACGACGAGCACGACCACGGCGATCGTGTTGATGAATCCCTTGGCGAACAGCACGATGAACGCCATGAGGACGGCGACGACCATGCCGAACGCGGAGATCTGGTTGCCCTTGCGGGCGGTCTTGGGCGAGTTCATGAAGTGCAGGCCCACGACGAACAGGACGGCGGAGAACAGGTAGACGAACCAGGCGACGATGTCGATGGTTCCGACGGTTGCGGAGGCCATTTACTTCTCCTCCCCCTTCTTCTTGTTGGACTTGAACATCTCGAGCATGCGGTCGGTGACGACGTAGCCGCCGACGACGTTCATCGTGCCAAGCACCGCGGCCAGGAAGATGAACACGTAGGCGAGCGGCGAGTTGGCCTCGGCGGCGACGATGACGACGCCGACGATGACGATGCCGTGGATGGAGTTCGCGCCGGACATCAGCGGAGTGTGCAGGGTGGCAGGCACCTTGCCGATCACCTCGATGCCGATGAGCAGGGCGAGCACGAACAGCGTGATGGAAACGACGAGCGTAGGCATTTCCTTGTCCCCTTTCCTTTACTTCTTCTCTTCGGACTTGCCTTCGACCGGGGCCTCGGCGCGGCCGGCCACGACGAGCGCGGAGTCGAGCTCCTCGTTCAGGTCCTGCGAGAGCCTCCCGTCGCGCACGAAGTGGGCGAGCACGTCGGCCACGTTGCGGGCGAGCAGGTTGGACGCGGTGGTGGCGACGCCGGAGGCGAGGTACGGCGCGCCGATGATGGTGACGCCGCCGTCGGTCACGTGCGTGCCGACCGCGGACCCCTCGACGTTGCCGCCGAGATCGGAGGCGGCGCAGTCGACGATCACGGCTCCGCGGTGCAGGCCGTCGACGCCGGCCTTGGTGAGCAGGACCGGCGGCTTCCTGCCGGGGACCTTGGCGGTGGTGATGACGATGTCGAATCCGGCGGCCTTCGCGTCGACCGCGGCCTGCTGCTGGGCCTGCTCCTCGGGGGTCAGGGCGCGCGCATAGCCGCCCTCGCCCTGTCCCTTGGAGAAGTCGAGTCCCAGATCGAGGAACTTCGCACCGAGCGACTCGACCTCGCCCTTGGAGGCGGGTCTCACGTCGTACGCGGTGACGACCGCGCCGAGGCGGCGCAGCGTACCGATGGCCTGGAGCCCCGCGATGCCGGCGCCGAGCACCAGGGCCTTCGCCGGACGGATGGTGCCGGCGGCGGTGGTCATCATCGGCAGGAAGGAGCCATACGCGTCGGCGGCGAGGATCGCGGCCTTGTAGCCCATCACGGAGTTCTGCGAGGTCATCTCGTCCATCGACTGCGCGCTGGAAAGCTGGCGGGGCAGCTTCTCCATCGCCACGCCGACGACGCCCGCCTTTTCGAGCGAGGCGACGTAGTCGGCGTCCGTGAAGGAGCCGAGCATGCCGATCACCCACTGTCCCTTCCGCAGCTTGGCGATGACGGAGGCGTCCGGACGGTCGACGAAACCGAGCGCGTCGGCCTTGGCGATCACCTCGTCGCGCGTGGCGACGGTCGCCCCCGCCTTCTCGTAGTCCTCGTCCGTGTATTGCGCCGCGGCGCCGGCGCCGCGTTCGATGAGGCAGGAGACGCCGCTCCTGCCGAGCCTGGTGACGATGTCCGGGGTCAACGCGACGCGGGATTCGACATCCGACGTCTCGCCCAGCACACCGAAAGCCACCGTGGCTTCCTTGATTCCAGCCATGAGAGCCCTTTCTGACATTGGCCGTGTAGGTCATTACGCCGAACAGTGTAGCCGAAAGTGCTCACCGGACGACGAATCATCCGCCTTTTGGGCCGTCCCACGCCGACGGTCGCGGCATTCGAGGCCGGCGGCGCATATGACGCCTACGCCACCGTAAGGTGACGTGTCGCGCGAAGACGACTAGACTTGCTCCTTTGAGACAGGACATTGCAGAGATTGGGCAAGGAGCTTCACGTGTCCGTTTTTTCCACGCTGAAACAGCAAACCACGAACATCACGCGGAAGGCGTTGCATCTCGGCACCGACTTCGTGCATCCGGTCGGGGATGATTCGGGCAGCGAGCCCGACTACGCGGGAGAGGACATCGTCCGCGAGGAATCCATCGAACTCCCCCACACCGACGTCTGGGGGCCCGACCGTCCCACGGTGACGGAAATCGACCCGGCCTCGGGCCTGCTGACCACCTCCACGCAGGGCAACCCCCCGCTGGACATGGGCACGTCGATCTACGACATCTACGCCGACCGCGCCGCGCGCATGGGCGACGATCCGCTGTACACGTACAAGGAGAACGGCGAGTGGGTGACGAAGACCGCGAACGAGTTCCTCGCGGAGGTGCGTGAGATCGCCAAAGGCCTGCTGCACTACGGTCTGAAGAAGGGCGACGGCGTGGCGTTCATGTGCCGCACCTCCTACGAGTGGGATCTGACCGATGCGGCCGTCATGGCGTGCGGAGGCGTGCTCGCCACAATCTACGACACGGATTCCGCGGAGCAGATCCGCAACATCGTCAACAACTCCGACGCCCGCCTGCTCATCGTGCAGGATACCGCCATGCGGGACAAGGCCGATGGCGCCGTCGAGGAGTGCCCGTCGCTGGAGCACATCGTGTGCATCGAGACCGGCGGATTGGACGAGATCAAGGCGTACGGCAAGTCGGTGTCCGACGAGGAGCTGGACGAGCGCATCGACTCGGTGCAGAAGACCGACCTGTGCTCGATCGTCTACACGTCCGGTTCCACCGCCGCGCCGAAGGGCGTGGAGATGACGCACGAGCATTACTGCCAGACTGCGTTGAACCTGCCCGACTACATGCCGGGCCTGCTGCACGACAAGAGGAACACGATCCTGCTGTTCCTGCCTCAGGCGCATTCGTTCGCACGCGCCATCAACTACATCGTCGTCGCCTCCGACGTCCACATCTACATCGCCACCGGCATCAAGACGCTGATCTCCGACCTGCAGGTCGCGAAGCCGTCCATCATGATCGTCGTGCCCCGCGTGCTGGAGAAGGTGTACAACGCCGCCTCGCAGAAGGCCGGACACGGAGCGAAGGGCATGGTGTTCGCCTCCGCCGTCGTCGCCGCGCAGAACTATATGAAGGAAGTCTCCGAGAAGGGTCACGCGGGGGCCCTGGCCCGTACGAAGCGGGCCGCGTTCGATCCGCTGGTCTACAAGTCGCTGCGCGAGGTGCTGGGCGGCCGCGCCAAGTGGATCGTCGCCGGCGGCGCCCCGCTCGATCCGGAACTCATGGCGTTCTTCCGCGGCGCCGGCGTGCCCGTGTATGAGGGCTACGGTCTGACCGAGACGACCGCCCCGTGCTCGTTCAACGTGCTGGGCGTCCCGTTCCATGCCGGTTCGGTCGGCATCGCGTTCCCGGGATTCTCGCTGCGCATCGCGGAGGACGGCGAGATCCAGGTCAAGGGACGCGCCGTGTTCCCCCGCTACCATAAGAACGAGGAGGCCACCGAGACCTCCTTCACCGAGGACGGTTGGTATGCGACCGGCGATCTGGGGCGTATCGACAACGACGGCTTCCTGTACATCACCGGCCGCAAGAAGGACCTCATCATCACGGCCGGCGGCAAGAACGTGTCCCCCGGGCCCATCGAGGAGGTCATCCAGCGTTGCGAGATCGTCTCGCAGGCGCTGGTCCTCGGCGACAAGCGCCCGTTCATCTCCGCCCTCATCACATTGGACGAGGAGTCGTTGCGCCCGTGGCTCGCGGCGAAGGGACTGGATGAAGACATGCCGATGGAGGAGGCCGCGGCCAATGCCGCCGTGCGCGCCGAAGTGCAGAAGTGGGTCGATCAGGCCAACGAGGGCGTCTCCCGCGCCGAATCCGTACGCAAGTTCATCATCCTGCCCGAGGAGTTCACGCAGGAGAACGGGCTCATGACCGCGTCGATGAAGGTCATCCGTCCGAAGGTCATCAAGCGTTACGCCACGCTGCTCGCCACGCAGATGTACACGAAGAGGACCGCGCCGCGTCAGTGACGCCGCCACGTGACCGGCATCGGACCGGCACCATGGCGAGGCCCGCGCCGATCGGCGCGGGCCTCGCCGCATCTTCGGACGTCCCGGTCCGTCTCAGCGCTTGCCGGCGTAGATCACGTTGTCGATGAGGTCGCGGTAGCGCTCGGTGATGGCCTCGCGGCGGGCCTTCATCGATGCGGTGACGAGTCCGTTGTCCTCGGTGAAGTCGTCGGGCACGATCTCGAATTTGCGAATCGACTCGGCTCGGGAGACCAGTTCGTCCGCCTTGTTGACGGCGCGTTCCACCTCCGCGTACACGATGGGGTTGCGGGCCGCCTCGGCGAGGCTCGCGCATGGCGCGGCGCCCTGCGCCTCGAGCCATGTATTGGTCTCGGCGAGGTCGAGGGCGACGATCGCGGCGACGAACGGCTTGCGGTCGCCGACGACCACGCACTGGTTGACGACCGGGGAGGTCATCACCGACGCCTCCAGTTCGCCCGGGGAGACGTTCTTGCCGCCGGCGGTGATGATGAGGTCCTTCTTGCGGCCGGTCACGCTCACGAAACCGTCATCGTCGAGCGATCCCAGATCGCCGGTGTGCAGCCAACCGTCGACAATCTGTTGCCTGGTGACCTCGGGATGGTTGTGGTAGCCGACGCATACCGCCGGGCTCTTGATGCACAGTTCGCCGTCCTCGGCGATGCCGACCGCGGTGCCCTGCATCGGCAGGCCGATGGTGCCGATGCGGTATCCGGTCGTGGGGTTGACGGTGGCGGGGGCGCAGGTCTCGGTCATGCCGTAGCCCTCGAGCAGCGGGAGGCCGATGCCGTTGAAGAAATGCGCAATCGACTTGTCGAGCGGGGCGCCGCCGCACACCGCATATTCGACGTGGCCTCCGAACACCTGCATGATCGACCGGTAGACGAGCCTGGAATACACCGCATGCTTGAGATTCAGCCAGAACGGAATCGGCCCGGACTGCTGCGCCGCGCTCCACACACGGGCCACGCCGGTCGCGCCGGCGAAGATGCGCCCCTTCAATCCGGCGCCGGCCTTCTGCGAGGCGGCGTTGTAGATCTTCTCGAAGATGCGGGGCACGGCGAGGATGAACGTCGGCTTGAACGCGGCGAAGTCGGACAGGATCGTCTTCAGGTTGCCGGACAGGCCCAGCGTGACGTTGCCGGCGAAGCAGAAGAACTGCATGTACCGGGCGAACACGTGGGCGAGCGGCAGGAACAGCCACAGGCGGGCGTGTTCCGGCATCGCGATGTCCGGCATGGAGCGGACGCCGGAGTAGGTGATGAACAGGAAGTTGCCGTGGCTCAGCTCGACGCCCTTGGGCGTGCCGGTCGAACCGGACGTGTACACGATGGTGGCGAGGTCGGTGCCGCGCACCGCACGTTCCCGCTCGCGGAATTCGGCGTCGGTGACGGTCCTGCCGTACTCCTCGATGGTGTCGAGCGCTCCGAAGTCGATGACGTACACATCGCCGAGATCGGAGCACTCGTCACGTACGGACTCGATCTTGTCACGCTGCATGTCGTTCTCCGCGAACGCCATCCGCACCTTCGAATCGTTGAAGATCATGCTCACCTGCGTGGCCGAGTTCGTCTCATACACCGGCACGGTGAGCGCGCCGATGGACATGATGGCCATGTCGAGCGCCGTCCATTCCCAGCGGGTCTTGGAGATCACGGACACCGCGTCGCCGGGCATGACGCCCCGGGCGATGAGCCCCTTGGCCAACGCGACGACCTTGTCCCTGAATCCGGCCGCGGTGAAGGACTCCCATGCGCCCGTCCGCGGGTCCTTGTACTCGACGAGCGAATCGTCCGGCCTGCGTGCGGCGCGGTCCTCGAGAATCGAGAACAGGTTCCCGTCGGTGTCGATCGGCTGTTCCAGCGGCCTGAGATATTCCTTGATCATACGTGTTCCCCTATTGATGCTGTGGACGCCACCGATTGTAGTCCCTTGTCCCCGTGACGGTCATCGGTCGTACGGCTTCAATGCGATGCGCCGCGGGGTCGTCATGCCTTCCGGATCGATGTACCGCTCGCCTCCGCGACGCACGCCCCAGTGCAGGCACACGCCGTCGCAATGGTCGGAACGGTCCGCCACCTGCGCGAAGGGTGCTCCGCGCGTGACGGCCGCTCCGGCGCCGAGGTCGGTGACGGCGGGCTCGAAGCTGGAGACGAGGCCGTCATGCCGTATGCTCACCACCTGCTTGCCGGCGACGTCCCCGGCGAAGGAGACGACGCCGTCAGCGGGTGAGAGGATCCGCTCCCCCGCTCCCGCCTCGAGGTCGACGCCCCGATGCCCGGCCATCCAAGGTTGTTCCGGTCCGTCGAATCCGCGTGCGACGCGCGCTTCGTCCAACGGCCAGGTCATCGCCGCGACGCACCCGTCCACGTCCCCTGGTTCGCCGGCAAAGGCCGGTCCCACGCCGTCACGCGTCAGCGCGATGCCGGTGGATGACAGCAGCGCGGACGCCGTCATCATGACGATGAGGCGACGCCGCATGCGCACGTCGTCCCGTGAACGCCTGTTCCTCGCGTCGTGTTGCCGGACGGCGCGTCTGCGCCGTCTTCTCCGTTCGTATTCCCTGTCCATGTCGACTCCTTCGTCCGTGGTCCATCCGTCGGCGTCGCGCCGTCGGATGCGCGGGGAGCGCCTGCCCGTCCGGTAGGCTCCTCGTGGTTCCACGATTCCAGTGACGATGAACCAGGTCCAGCCGCGCAGAGGAATGTGGATAGAGCCCCGATGAATCTTCACAATCGGTGCGGCCGGACAACCGATGGCCGAGAGGCCGGGAGGATAATCGCCGGAAAACAAAAACCCCGCCGATCGGCGGGGTGACATGGAGCGGACAACGGGACTCGAACCCGCGGTCTCAACCTTGGCAAGGTTGCGCTTTACCAACTAAGCTATGTCCGCAGAGGATTCCCGCCGTGAGAAGCGGGATTCCAGTGGGCGATGTAGGAATCGAACCTACGACCCCTTCGGTGTGAACGAAGTGCGCTAGCCGCTGCGCCAATCGCCCCTGCAATGATATTCAGTTATCGGATACCGGACCCTATCGGTCCGAGTGGGCGATACAAGATTCGAACTTGTGACCCCTTCCGTGTCAGGGAAGTGCGCTACCTCTGCGCCAACCGCCCGGGTCATGCTCTTCCGGCCGTGTCACCGGCCGTCCGAGAGGTGGGTACGAGAGTCGAACTCGTCTATACGGCTTTGCAGGCCGCTGCCTAACCGCTTGGCTAACCCACCGTAAGGTCGTCAACCCTTCGGACCTTAGAGCGGACAACGGGACTCGGACCCGCGGTCTCAACCTTGGCAAGGTTGCGCTTTACCAACTAAGCTATGTCCGCACGCGGTCTCGGCGGTCATCGCCGCCGAAGCACGAGGCACTACTATAACGACGTCGCACGGTTTTGCCAAACACGGCGTGTCGCACGCCCGGAACGACGCACGCCCATGGCGAAAAACCGGCGGAATGATGCCGCACCGCGGCACCGGCACATTATCGTAGGAGGCATGAGTGAGGAACGAGTCGAAGGACGGCGCGTCCTGATTGCGGCATTCGACGGATGGAACGACGCCTGCCAGTCGGCGACGAACATGATCCGTCATCTGGTGGATCGGTATGACGCCCGGGAGATCCGGCACATCAGCTGCGACGGATACTACGACTATCAAGTGTCGCGTCCGATGCTGTGCCGGGTGACCGGACGGCCGCGCATCATCTGGCCGCAGACGACGTTCTACGAAATCGAACTCTCCCCCGACCGGGTCGTCTACGCGCAGATCGCACCCGAACCCAACTACCGGTGGCGCGAATACTGCCGCCAGAGCCTGCGCATCGCCGACGAACTCGACGTGGACCGCATTATCACGCTCGGCTCGATGTACGCCGACTGCCCGCATACGCGTCCGCTCCCTGTGGATGTGACGCACGGCGGATACGCGGCCGGCCGTCACGACGGTTCCTGCGCCTGCGGCGAATCGGACGCGGAAGGCTACACGGGCCCCGTGGGCATCCCCACCGTGCTGGACGACATGGCCCGTGAGCAATCGTTCGACACCGCCTCCATCTGGGTGTCCATCCCCCAGTATGCCGGCTCCGACGATTGCCCGCAGGCCACACTCTCCCTGCTGCATGCCCTCGAACGGGAGATGGGGACCTCTCTCGACGCCGGTTCCCTGAACGAACGAGCGGACGCCTGGAGGGCCAAGGTCACGATGCTCACGCGCTGCAGCGACCAGCTCGCCGAATACGTGCGGCATCTCGAACGTGACCGGGATGCCGCCGACAGGGCCCGTCACGACGTCGGGGACGCCACGGGCCGGGCCGAACAGCTCGTCAGGGAGACGGAGGACTTCCTGAAGAACCTATGACCATACCGCGGGAGACCATCACGCGGCCCGCCGCGACCGCCATCCCGGCGGCGTGCCTCATCCCAGCAGCGAACGGCACATGGACCGGTATTCGCTTACGTAGCCGCCGCCGAAGAAGACGCAGTGCCCCGCAATCGGATAGAGCCGCCACAGCGTCATGCGCTCCTCCCATCCGGCCTTCAGCGGATGGACGGACTGGTATCCGTCGAGGATGTCGCGCAGATAGGTCATGCCGAACAGACCAAGCATCGCAAGGTCCTCCTCGCGGTGGCCGCCATGCGCCGCGGGGTCGATGAGTACCGCCTCGCTGAAGCCGCGGTCGGCGGTCCACATCACGTTGCCGCTCCAGAGGTCGCCGTGCACGCGCGCCGGCTTGTCGTCCGCGGCGCGGCCGAGCAGGTCGGGCAGGGCGTCGACGACGCGCTGCGTGAGTTCCATGTCGTGCTTGTCGAGTTCGCCGCGACGCATGCCGAGCTCGACCATCGGCAGCAGACGGCCTTCGGCGAAATAGGTGGCGGGATCGTCCCACGCGCCGGTGTCCATCGGCACCGGATCCTGCAGCGGCCCGAAGTAGCAGGTGCCGTCGTAGCCTGCGGGCGCGGAACCGAAATGCGGGGCGCCGGCATCATGCATGCGGGCGAGCGCGGCGCCGAAGTCATGCGCCGCTTTGACCGTCGGCATGGCGGAATGCACCTTCTCGATGTCGAGGTATCCATCTCCCCATCCGATCACCTGCACCACGCGGGGACCACCCTGCGCCATGGCCTCGCCGAGCCACTGCAGCCCCCTCCCCTCGCATTCGAAGAAACCCTTCGGCGCGAACGCCCTGCTCTTGCGGTACTTGTCCATGAAACGCTCCTTCATCGCATTGCCGCGGCGATCCGCCCGGCATCGGAATCGGCATCGGCACGGCGGCCCCACCGATGGCCTCATTGTGTGCATTGTGCAAGACATCCGCCGACGGCGCCCGACGCAAGCGTGGTCTTAGACCCCATTGAGTACAGTGGGCAGGGCAATCGATGAAATCGTCGCACCCGATACATGTATATCCACTGAGGTTGGAAGGGTTATGAATTTCTTTCAGGCTATATTCCTCGGCTTCGTCCAGGCGTTGACCGAGTATCTGCCGGTGTCGTCCAGCGCGCATATCCGGATCATCGGCGATCTGATGATCGGCTCCGATCCGGGCGCCGCGTTCACCGCCATCATCCAGCTGGGCACGGAACTGGCGGTGATCCTGTTCTACCGCCGCGACATCATCCGCATCCTGGGCGCATGGTTCGGCTCCCTGTTCGGCAAGGAAGGGACCGACATCAGGTCCCGTCTCGGCGCGAAGAACCCGGACACGCAGATGGGATGGTTCATCATCATCGGCACGCTGCCGATCCTCGTGGCTGGACTGCTGTTCAAGGACATGATCGAGACGACGCTGCGCAACCTGTGGATCACGGTCACCGTGCTCGCCGTGTTCGGCGTGCTGCTGTGGATCTTCGACGCCCGCTCCAAGCAGGTCAAGACCATGAAGCAGATGACCGTCAAGGATGCGCTCCTGTTCGGCGTCGGTCAGATGCTCGCCCTGATTCCGGGCGTCTCCCGCTCCGGCGGCACCATCACGTTCGGCCGTGCGATGGGCTACACGCGCGAGGATGCCGTGCGCGTGAGCTTCCTCATGGCGATTCCCGCCGTGTTCGGCGCCGGGATTCTCGAATCGGTGTCCGCCATCAAGGACGTCAGCGCGTGCGACGGCGGCGACGTGAAGGCGTGCGCGGCCATCGGCGGCGCCGATGTCTGGCCCGGCTGGGGCCCGACGATCGCTGCCACCGTCGTCGCGTTCTTCATCGGCTACATCGTGATCATCGGCTTCCTGAAGTTCGTGAGCACGTTCTCCTACAAGGCGTTCGCCATCTACCGCATCGCGCTGGCCGTCGTCGTGGCGCTGCTGCTGATCACCGGCGTGCTGCCCGCGATCGATCCGTCGGTGGCCGGCTGACGGCCCCGTTCCCGAGCGGGCGGAACCGAAACCTGGTCTGAAGGGGCGTCGCCTCCGATCCATCCCGATCGGAGGCGACGCCCCTTCCCTGTTTCCGGACGGAATAGGAGGACGGGACGGAAGGACGGGATAGCACCCGAAACAACCGACGGACCATGCCTCGGAACGGCCGGAAAACGAGAATCACACCAAAAATGGCCAAAAATGACCACATAGTGACAACCTCACCATAATATGGGGGCATAGTTTTATCACGGGGGTATGAGCAACTTTCATACGAAGAATCAGAGGCCACAGCAACAATCCACCACCCCCGAACATGGAGGCAACCCCGATAGGCACGCCGACGGTAGACGACGCGTGTTCCCACCAAATCTGAAGACACCGACGTCGGAGGACCTCGAGGACCTCGATGCCATGTACGCCGACCCGCGAACATGGTGGAATCTCCCGGGACTGCCCGACACCGACATCGTCCGGACCAGGCGTCGTCTCGACGCATGGATCGAGGATTGGGAGCGGGACCACATCGGATACTGGATCGCACGCACCCCGTCCGGCATGTTCGTCGGTGCCGGCGGCATCCGCCGCGTCGGCCGGGCATGGAACCTGCGTTTCTGGATCATGCCCGGACAATGGCATCACGGATACGCCACCTACATCGCCGAATGGGCGCTGAAGGCGGCACGACACTTCGACGGCGACGCCCCGGTCTTCATGAACACGCTGTCACGCAACCACACCGCCCATCTCATCGCCGACCGGCTGGGATTCGTGGACGTGCGCAACGACTTCGACGCCGCCGCACAGGATGACGCGCCGCGGCGAATCTACGCCGACCGACCGGTGACCGAACAGGACATCATCGACTATCTCGGTCGCGACATCCGTCTATGACCCGATGCCATAGATGCGGACGGGCCGCCTTCCCACATTCGCGGGAAGGCGGCCCATCCGCATCTTCCAAACCTCGCTCAGCTCAGCGCGTCCTTCAGCTTGCTGAAGAAGCCTTTCCTGCCGCCGGCGGCGCCGGAGGCGGGGCGCGAGCTCTGCGCCACATGGGAGGCGTCGCCGTCGTGCGATTCGGAGAAGCGGGTGATGAGGTCCCGCTCCTCATCGTTGAGCCTGGTGGGAATCTCCACGGCGATGTGCGCGACGAGGTCCCCGCGCTGTTCGGGGTCGCGCAGCTTGGCCACACCGAGCCCCTTGAGGGTGACGGTGTCCTCGGGCTGGCACCCCGCCGGCACGCTTACGGTGCGCTTGCCGTCGAACGTGTCGATCTCCAGGTCATGGCCGAGCACGGCCCAGCTCATCGGCACGCGCACCCAGCAGTGGAGGTCGTCGCCGTCACGGGTGAAGCGCTTGTCGGACTTGATGCGGATGTCGACGTACAGGTCGCCCGCCGGACCGCCTCCCTCGCCGACCTCGCCCTGGTTGGCCAAACGGATGCGGGAGTCGTCACGGATGCCCGCGGGCACCTTCACGCCTACGTTGCGGGTGACGCGGACGCGGCCATGCCCCATGCAGGAGGGGCACGGCTTGCCGATGATGTCGCCATGTCCCTCGCAGCGCTCGCACGGCGCGGAGGTCATCATCTGCCCGAGCATGGTGCGTACCACCTTCTGACGGAAGCCGCTGCCGTGGCAGTCGGGGCACGGCGTGGGCCTCGAGCCGTCCGCCGACCCGGATCCGGAGCAGTCGGGGCACAGTCCGAAGGTGGTGACGCGCACCTGTTCGGTGCCGCCGAACACGGCGGTCCTGAGGTCGATGCTCATGCTGGCCAGCGCGTCGCGGCCGGGCTGCGTGCGCGGCGTAGGGCCCTGCGATCCGCCGCCGAACGCGCCGCCGAAGAACGTGCTGAACACGTCGCCCATGTCGCCCATGCCGAAGCCGCCCTGGCCGAAGCCCGCACCGGCGTTCGGATCGTTGGGGTCGACGCCGGAATCGTACATGCGCCGCTTGTCGGGGTCGCTCAGCACCTCGTAGGCGTTGTTGACCTCCTTGAACTTGTCCTCGAACTCGGGTCCGGCGATGTCGGGATGGTATTTGCGGCTCATCTTGCGATAGGCCTTCTTGATTTCCTCTTCGCTCGCGGTGCGTTCGACGCCCAGCACCTCGTAGTAGTCTGCCACGGTTCGTTCGGTCCTTTATTTCAGTTGGTTACTAGCGGGTTATTGTGCCATAAGGCGGGGTCAGGGCTCCCGGCGATCGGGACCGGAGGGATTCCGCGCGGATGCGGATCCGGACGCCCCGAGGGTCGCCTCCGCATGCCCGTCCGACGTCCCGTCGGCTGCCGGCGATGCGTCCGCCCCGTCCTCCGGCGAGGGTTCGCCGTCGGCCAGGAAGTCCGTCAGGTAACGTGCGACCGCCCGGACGGCGGCGATGGTCGCGGCGTAGTCCATGTGGGTCGGGCCGATGGAGCCGACGAAGGCGACCGGCCGACCGGCCGCATCGTGGATGGGCGCGACGGATGCCGCGTCCCGTCCGTCATCGGATGCGTCGCCTTGGTCGAGGAGACGCGCCGTCCCGTCGCCGTCCTCTTCGGACGGTTCGGATTCCGCGTGCCCGTATCCGCTGGATACGACCGATGCATGCAGCAGTCCCGGCGTGTGCGTTTCGGACCCGATGGCGACGCCGACGCCGTCGCCGCGCGTCGACTCCTCGCTCAACGCGCTCATGAGCTTCATGAGCACCACCTGCTCCTCGAGCGCATCGAACAACGGCCCGAGGTCGGACAGCGTCCGCTGATGGGCCAGGCTGGACGCCCCGGACATGTACAGCTCGCTGGTTTGTTCGCCGTCCGCCATGTCCTCGAACGCGTCGGCGAGCTCCTCTACCAACGCGCGTTCGCTCCTGAAGGAGGCATCGGACGCCATGCCCCTGGTCCGACGGGCCGCGATGGACAGCGGAGCGTCCGCGCATCCGGCGTTGACCGCGTCGCACACGCGTCCGATCGCCTCGCCGGACGGCATGGACGGGACGGGGAGGGTGCGTTGCGCCACCCGTCCGGTGTCGGTGATGACGACGGCGAGGACCACCGTCATCGAGACGGGGACGAGCTCGACGTGCCGCAACGTCGATTTGGCGAGGGACGGCGACGCGACGACGGCGACCTGCCCGGTGATCTGGGCGAGGAGTCTCGCCGCCCGCTGCAGCGTGTCCTGCAGGTTCGCGGATCCGGACAGGAAACCGTCGATGCCGCGGCGCTGCGCCGCCGACAGGGGCATGGCCGTGGCGAGACGGTCCACGAAGTACCGATACCCTTTCTCGGTGGGTACGCGACCGGCCGAGGTATGCGGCTGGATGAGGTATCCGTCGTCCTCGAGCGCGGCCATGTCGTTGCGCACGGTGGCCGAACTGACGCCCAGGTCATGCTGCCTGGTGAGCGACGTCGACCCCACCGGCTCCTGCGAACGTATGTAGTCCTCGACGACGGCGCGCAACACCAGCATGCGTCTCGATTGCCGCATGCGCACCTCCTTGCCATGCCGTCCGGTACGTAGGCATCGGACGATGTTCACCAACAGTTCGCGTCGTGGTCGACGGCGTGCCGACGCACGTCCTTCCCCGACGCCGCGCGGCCACGGAATCGTCCCTCCCGGCCGACCGGAACACCTCCCGTCGGCCTCGGAACCGCCCCGACAGGCCGCTCTCTTACACGAATATTGTATTAGCACTCCGGCATGCCGAGTGCTAATCCGTTCGTCGGCGGCGAACCGCACCGCATTGTGAACGCTAACAGAACAGAACTTACCAAAACACGCCAAAAATCACACCGCTACGTCGCGAAAGGACGGTAGCATGGGTAACGCAATGTGAGGGCGTCTTGCGCTCGGCACAAGCCGGATACGCGGCCCGACCAATTGGAAGGAAAGTAATCCATGACCGAATTCAAGGAGACCGAACTGGACGAACGCGCCATCAAGATGGCGAAGGTCCTGTCGGCCGACGCGGTTGAGAAGGCCGGTTCCGGCCACCCCGGTTCCCCCATCTCCCTGGCGCCCGTCGCCTACACCCTGTACCAGCACTTCATCAAGCATGATCCGAACGATCCCAACTGGGAAGGCCGCGATCGCTTCATCCTTTCGGGCGGTCACGCATCCCTCACCCAGTACGTCCAGCTGTACTTCTCCGGCTACGGCGTCACCTTGGACGACCTCAAGCACTTCCGCGGCGGCGCCGACACCCGCACCCCGGGCCACCCGGAGTACGGCCTGACCCCGGGCATCGAGATGACCACCGGCCCGCTGGGCCAGGGCTTCGCCTCCGCCATCGGCTTCGCGTACGGCGAGCGTTTCCAGCGCGGCCTGCTCGATCCGAACACCCCGAAGGAAGAGTCCCCGTTCTACCACAAGATCTGGGCCATCTGCGGCGAGGGCGACATCGAGGAGGGCATCTCCGGCGAGGCCGCCTCGCTGGCCGCCAACCAGAAGCTCGGCAACCTGACCGTGATCTTCGACGCCAACCGCATCCAGATCGAGGGCGACACCAACCTGGTGCTGGCCGAGGACGTGCTCAAGCGCTTCCAGGCCTACGGCTGGTACACCGACGAGTTCAGCTTCATCCAGCCCGACGGCTCCTACAAGGAGGACATCGAGGGCCTGGCCGACGTCATCGCCAAGGCCGAGGCCGCCGCCCCGGACCAGCCGAAGCTCATCAAGGTCCACTCCCTCATCGCCTGGCCGACCCCGGGCAAGACCAACGATCCGTCCTCCCACGGCTCCAAGCTGGGCGCCGAGGCCGTCGCCGGCCTCAAGAAGCTCCTCGGCTACGACCCGGAGGAGTCCTTCCACGTCGACGAGGAGGCCCTTGCCCACGCCCGCAAGGTCGCCGAGCGCGGTCTCGAGGCCCACAAGGAATGGGACGAGAAGTTCGAGGCCTGGCGCAAGGCCAACCCGGACAAGGCCGCCCTGTACGACCGTCTGAAGGCCGGCGAGCTGCCGGAAGGCTTCGACAAGGCCATCGACGACCTCGAGGCCACCTTCGAGGTCGGCAAGGGCGTCGCCACCCGTGGCGTCTCGGGCTCCGTCCTCAACGCCATCGCGGCCGTCATGCCGGAACTGTGGGGCGGCTCCGCCGACCTCGGCGGCTCCAACAAGACCGACCTCAAGGGCGCCGCCACCTTCGCCCCGGCGGAGTGCGCCACCGTCCAGTGGCCGAACTGCAACGAGTTCGGTCGCCAGCTGCACTTCGGCGTGCGCGAGTTCACCATGGGCTGCATCACCAACGGCATCCTGCTGGGCTCCCACACCCGTCCGTTCGGCGGCACCTTCTTCATGTTCTCCGACTACGAGCGCTCCGCCGTCCGTCTGGCCGCCCTCATGGAGATCCCGAACCTGTACGTGTGGACGCACGACTCCGTCGCCGTCGGCGAGGATGGTCCGACCCACCAGCCGATCGAGCACCTGGCCTCCTTCCGCGCCATCCCGCAGCTCGAGGTCATCCGCCCGGCCGACGCCTTCGAGACCGCCGAGGCCTACCGCTACTTCTTCGAGAAGAAGAACACGCTGCCGGGCGCCATGGTGCTGACCCGTCAGGGCGTTCCGACGCTCGCCGAGACCGCCGCCAAGGCCAAGGACGGTGTCCGCAAGGGCGCCTACGTCCTGGTCGACACCGAGGGCACCCCGGACGTCATCATCATGGCCTCCGGCTCCGAGGTCCAGTGGGCCGTCTCCGCCGCCAAGACCCTGGCCGGCGAGGGCGTCAAGGCCCGCGTCGTCTCCGTGCCGTCCATGGAGTGGTTCGAGGAGCAGGACGCCGAGTACAAGGAGGCCGTGCTTCCGGCCGCCGTCAAGGCCCGCGTCTCCGTCGAGGCCGGCGTGGCGATGCCGTGGTACAAGTACCTCGGCTCCTACGGCAAGCCCGTCTCCATCGAGCAGTTCGGCCTGCAGGGCAACGGCGCTCAGAACATGATCGATCTGGGCATCACCGCCGAGCACGTGGTTGAGGCCGCCAAGGCGTCCATCGCCGAGGTCGAAGCCGCCAAGTGATTCGCCGACGGGTTCCACGCGGCATGCAGCAGCGCATGAGACGAGGAGCCCGTCCCCCGGCGTGCGGCGGCCGCTGTGACGTGCCGCCGCACGCCATCATCCAAGTTTTGATCCACTAAGGAATCAAGGAGATAATCAATGACTGAAGCAACTCAGCGTACGTCCGACAACGGCGTCTCCATCTGGCTGGACGACCTGTCCCGCTCCCGCATCGAGTCCGGCTCCCTGCAGGACCTCATCGCCAACAAGAACGTGGTCGGTGTCACCACCAACCCGTCCATCTTCCAGAAGGCCCTGAGCCAGGTCGGCCCGTACGACGCGCAGCTCAAGGAGCTGGGCAAGGTCGACGTCGAGACCGCCGTGCGCGAGCTCACCACCACCGACGTGCGCAACGCCACCGACATCTTCCGTGAGATCGCCGAGAAGACCGACTTCGTCGACGGCCGCGTGTCCATCGAGGTCGACCCGCGTCTGGCCCACGAGACCGAGGCCACCGAGAAGCAGGCCGTCGAGCTGTGGGAGAAGGTCAACCGTCCGAACGCGATGATCAAGATCCCGGCGACCCTCGAGGGCCTGCCGGCCATCACCGCCACCCTGGCCAAGGGCATCTCCGTCAACGTCACCCTGATCTTCTCGCTCGAGCGCTACGAGCAGGTCATCGACGCCTACATCGAGGGCATCGCCCAGGCCGCCGCCAACGGCCACGACCTGAAGCACATCGGCTCCGTCGCCTCCTTCTTCGTCTCCCGCGTGGACACCGCGGTCGACAAGCTGCTGGAAGCCAACGGCTCCGATGAGGCCAAGGCCCTCGAAGGCAAGGCCGCCGTCGCCAACGCCCGTCTCGCCTACGAGCTGTTCGAGAACAAGTTCGCCAACGATCCGCGTTGGGCCGAGCTGGCCGCCAAGGGCGCCAAGGTCCAGCGTCCGCTGTGGGCCTCCACCGGCACCAAGAACCCGGCCTACTCCGACTGCAAGTACGTCGATGAGCTCGTCGCGAAGCACATCGTCAACACCATGCCTGAGAAGACCCTGAACGCCCTTGCCGACCACGGCAACGGCGCCCCGTCCATCGAGGGCACCTACGAGGAGTCCCACGCCATCATCAACAAGCTGGCCGAGCTGGGCATCAACCTCAAGGACGTCACCGACAAGCTCGAGGCCGACGGCGTCGCCGCCTTCATCAAGTCCTGGGATTCGGTCCTGGCCGACGTGCAGGCCGGCATCGACCGCGTCAACGGCTGAGATGATCGCCACGGACGTTCCACGAGCGTCCATATAACGGCTGCATAGCTGAAACGGGGAGGCTTCCGACCGCAAGGTCGGGAGCCTCCCCGTTTATGGTGGGTGATGCCGCACAGCGGAAGAACGGACCGCCACGGAAGAGAGAGGACACGCTCATGACACTGACCGCACGCCAACGTCTGGTGATGACGTTCACGTTCTTTTCGATGTTCTTCGGCGCGGGGAACCTGATCTTCCCGCCGTTCGTCGGCGCACAGGCGGGCTCGGCGGCCATGCCCGCCGCCATCGGGTTCATCGTCTCCGCGGTCGGTCTGCCGATTCTCGGCGTGCTCGCGGTCACGTTCTCCGGCGGCTTCGACGGACTCGCCGGACGCGTCTCCCCCAGGTTCTCCCTGTGGCTCGGATTGGCGATCATCCTCACCATCGGGCCGTGCTTCGCGATTCCACGTACGGCGACCACCTCGTTCGAGATGATGGTCGCGCCCTTCATCTCCGACGACCCGCAATCGGCCCCTCGTTGGATCGTCCAGCTCGTCTATTCGCTGACGTTCTTCGCCCTATCGTTCCTGTTCGCCCAGCACCCGGAGAAACTCTCCAAGGTATTGGGCCGCTTCATGGGCCCGCTGCTGCTCATCCTCATCGCCGTGCTGTTCGCCGCCTGTCTCGTACACGGTGTCGGCGCGGCGGCCACACCCTCGGGCGACTATGCGACCGGCCAGCTGGCGCGCGGCTTCCTCGACGGCTACCAGACGATGGACCTGTTGGCCGCACTGTATTTCGGCATCGTGATCTCGGCGAACATCCGCGCGCAACAGGTCGACGACGAGCGTCAGGTGCAGACCGAGACCGCGTACGCAGGTCTCGGCACCGGGGCGCTGCTGATCCTCATCTACGGCGCGCTGAGCTACGTGGGCGTCGTCTCCGGGGCGATCACGGCGATCGACCCGTCCACGGACACGGGCGCCACGGTGCTCACCAACCTCACCTCGTCGATCTTCGGCACGGCCGGCACCGCGTTCCTAGGCGTCGTATTCGTCATCGCCTGCCTCAACGTGTGCACCGGCCTGATCTGCACCTGTGCGACCTACTTCCATAAGCGGTTCCCCGTCATCGGCGGACATGCGGTGAGCTACCGCGCATGGCAGGTGCTGTTCACCGTGTTCAGCTTCGTGGTGTCGAACGCGGGGCTGAGCCTCATCATCAAGGTGTCGGTGCCGGTGCTGTCCGCCTTGTATCCGATGGCGATCGTGCTGGTGCTGCTCGCGCTCACGCACCGGGTGCTCGGTTCGAAGTTCTCGCGCGTGTACTTCTGGACCGTGCTGCTGGTCGGCATCGTCGCGTTCGGCGGCTGCATCTCGTCACTGCTCGCCGTGTTCGGATTCGAGGGCGTGCTCCCGTGGCTGGATGCCGTGTTGGCGATGCTGCCGTTGCAGGGCGATCAGCTCGGCTGGGTGACGCCGGCCGTTCTGGGCGTGATGGTCGGCGTCGTCGATTCCCTCGTGCGCAGGCGGTGACGTCGACGACGGACCGCCTCCATGCCGTCGGGACCGTCATCGGCCGCCGACGGTTCCGACGTCACTCCGTCCTCGCCTTGTCCGCCGTCCCTTGCGCTGCGTCGGCGGCCTCGTCGATGCAGCGCAAGGCATTGAGCGTGCGCGGATAGCCGATGTAGGGCATCGTCTGGGAGACGACGGCGATGAGGAAGCGCTTCTCGTTGCCGACGGCGATGTTGGCCTTCGCATGCGCGACGAGCTGCGGCTCGCAGCCGCCCTGCGCGGCGAGGAAGCAGAGGGTGATCATCTCGCGGTGACGCGTGTCGAGCCCGCCGCGCGTGTAGTAGTCGCCGAAGCAGTTGTCGGCGAGCCACTTGTTGATGTGGCGGGTCTCCTCGGGGCCGGACTGTGCGAAACCGCGCATGCCCTCGCCGAAGATCTCGATCTGTGAACGCTCGCCGGCTTCGGCGCGCGTCTCCGGTGTGGTGGTGGACTGGCCTTCAAGCGGAAGGTCGACTCCGCGAGCGACGAGCGTTTCGTTGACGATGGTCAGGAACGGCATGACGCGAGCGAACCCAAGGTAGGCGACGGCCTGGTAGACGATCTCCTTGACCTGTACCGGCGTCACTCCCCCATCGAGCGCGACCGGCAGCATCGTCCCGAACGCGTCCTCGCTCTGACATCCGAGGAGCGTGGCGAGGATGGCCATCGAACGGGTGGCGTCATCAAGGTCGGGGTGGTTCGCCCCGGGCTCGTTGACGACCTCATCGTAGGCGAAGTTCGTGAACAGTTCGATGAACTCCGGATCGCACTGGCCGAGCGTGGGTTTGTCGTCGGCGAACAGGCCGCCCTTCTTCCTGCCGAACATGACGTGTCCTTCCTTCCCGGCGGCCGCGCCGCGACGGCCGCCGCCTTCGGGTTGTTTCGATGGTTTCGATGATTCCGCCGGTTCCGATGACCCCGACGCTCCCAGCGTATGAGGCATGGCCCGTCCAGGCAAATACCGGAGGCGACGCGCGGTTCATGCCCGTCAGGCATGGCGACGGCGCGTGGCGGGTTCGGCGAGGAGCGGCGGAGTGCGGCGGATACGGCCAATGGACATCCTCATCCTGGCGTGTCGTTGTCCGCACTGTCACGGATACAATGCCCACGTCACGGATGCGGCGGACGGCATGAGGAGGCAGGAGAAGACGATGGACAGCGAACTGTTCGAACGGGCGCCGATCCCGAAGGCGTATTTCGCGCTCGCGATGCCGGTGGTGCTGAGCATGCTGGTCACGCTCGTGTACAACATGGTGGACACGTACTTCATCGCGCATACCGGCGACACGGCCATGGTGGCCGGTGTCTCGCTCACGGCCCCGGTGTTCACGGTGATGATTGCGCTGGGAGACATCTTCGGCCTTGGCGGCAGCTCGGTCATCTCCCGCCTGTTCGGCCGGCACCGGTTCGCCGATGGACGACGCCTGAGCGTGTTCTGCTTCTACGCGGCGATCGCGACCGGCATCCTCATCGTGGTATTGGGACTGGTCTTCCGCGATCCGATGCTCGCGCTGCTCGGCGCGACCGCGGACACGTGGGAGTCGGCGAGCGAGTTCTACACGCTGATCATCATCGGCTCGCCGTTCATCATCGTGTCGATGACGCCGACGAACATGCTCCGGACCGAAGGGCACGCGGTGCAGTCGATGATCGGCTCGGTCGCCGGCACCGTGATCAACGTGGCCCTCAATCCGCTGTTCATCCACGTGTTCGGCTGGGGCGCGGCCGGTTCCGCAGGCGCCACGGTCATCGCGAACATCCTGACGGACGCGTATTTCGTATGGTTCCTGCTGAAGCGCAGCCCAAACCTGTCCATCGACCCGCAGCTCATGTTCCGCAGTAGCGGCACGTCCGACAAGGACGACGGCGACGGGACCGTCGACGCCTCAGTCGACACCGCTGACGATACCGCAGCAACTCGCACGACGCGCGCCGGCCGTCTCGACATCACGAGCCGCGAGATCCGCGACATCCTCGTCATCGGCATCCCCTCGGCGATCACGAACCTCACGCAGAGCGTCGGCATGGTGATGGTGAACCTGTTCCTGCTGCCCTACGGCACCGACGCCGTGGCGGCGATGGGCATCGCGCTCAAGGTGGTGATGATCGCGGTGCTCGTGTTCGTCGGATTCGCATTCGGCGCGCAGCGCTCATCGGCTACAACTACGGGGCGCGGAACATGACGAGACTGGCCGGGGTGATGCGCTTCGCATACACGTTCCTGTGCTCGTTCGCGCTGGTCATGACCGTGGTCCTGAGCCTGTGCGACCGCCTGCTCATGCGGTTCTTCATCGCCGACGGGAAGATCATCACCTTGGGCGCCGGGATGCTGCGCGTGCAGCTGCTGAGCCTCGTGTGCGTGGCGGTCGTCATGGTCACGACCTGCACATTCCAGTCGACAGACAAGGCGCTGGGCGCGTTCCTGCTGTCGATCGGACGCCAGGGAGTGGTCCTCGCGTTGACGCTGTTCGTCGGCTCACGCGTGGCGGGATACGCCGGCGTGATCGCGGCGCAGGCGCTCGCCGACCTCATCACCGCGGTGCTGGCGGTCGTGCTGTTCCGGGTGATGCTGCCGGAGCTGCGCACCCGTCGGCGCGACCGCTAGATCGACTCAGTTCTGCCAATAGTAGGAGAAGAAGTCGCCGATCTTGGCGGTGGCGTCCTTCAGCACCTCGATGCGCGGCAGGTAGACGATGCGGAAATGGTCGGGCTTGTCCCAGTTGAAGCCTCCGCCGCGCGTGATGAGAATGCGCTCGTCGTGCAGCAGGTCGAGCGCGAACTGCTCGTCGTCGTGGATGTTGAACCGCTTGACGTCGATCTTCGGGAAGATGTAGAACGCGGCCTTCGGTTTGACGGCGGACAGGCCTGGAATGGCGTTGATCGCGTCGTAGATGTACTCGCGCTGCTCGTACAGGCGGCCGCCGGGCACCACGTAGTCGTTGACGCTCTGATGGCCTCCAAGCGCGGTCTGCACGATTGACTGGGCGGGCACGTTCGAGCAGATGCGCATGTTCGCGAGCATGTTGATGCCCTCGATGTAGTCTCGGGCGATCCGCTTGTTGCCGGACAGCACCATCCAGCCGACGCGGTAGCCGGCGATCATGTGCGACTTGGACAGGCCGGAGAACGTCACGCAGAACAGGTCGGGGGCGAGCGAGGCGATGGACGTGTGCGTGAGCCCGTCCATGACGAGACGGTCGTAGATCTCGTCGGAGAAGATCATGAGCTGGTGTTCGCGCGCGATGTCGACGATCTCCTGCAGCACCTCCTTCGGGTAGAGCGCGCCGGTCGGGTTGTTCGGGTTGATGAGCACGATGGCGACCGTGCGGTCGGTGATCTTGGAACGGATGTCGTCGAGGTCCGGATACCATTCGGACTGTTCGTCGCACACATAGTGGACGGCGGTGCCGCCGGCGAGGTTCACGCAGGCGGTCCACAGCGGGTAGTCGGGGCTCGGGATGAGCACCTCGTCGCCGTCGTCGAGCAGCGCGGACATGCACAGGTTGATGAGCTCGCTCACGCCGTTGCCGGTGTAGATGTCGTCGATGGTGACGTTGGGCAGGTTCTTGAGCTGCGCGTACTGCATGATGGCCTTGCGCGCGGAGAACAGGCCCTTGGACGGCGAGTAGCCTTCAGTCTCGGTCAGCTGGTGGGCCATGTCGTAGACGACCTCGTCCGGCGTGCGGAAGCCGAACGGCGCGGGGTTGCCGATGTTGAGCTTGAGGATGTGGGTGCCGTCGGCCTCCATGCGGGCCGCCTCGTCGACGACCGGGCCACGCACGTCGTAGAGGACATTGTCGAGCTTATGGGACTTGCCGAATGCGCGACGCCGGGGCGCGACGCCGTCGGTGGACGGGGTCGCCGCCGCGCCCGATGGACGTTCGGCGTGGGTGGGTTCCGGGGACGGTTCGACGATCGGGTCGTTCTCGGCGGTGTCCTCCGAGTCCGGATATGCGGCGGAGGAGAACGTGTCCGGGTTGCCGACGGATTCTCCCCTGACGTCGCCGCGGAGCCAGCCGGCATCCACCCTGAGCTCGCCGGCGAGGAAGTCGAGCACGTCCTCGCGAGGCATGGTCTTGCCGGCCACGTACTGGCTGATATGGCTCTTGCCCATCTTGACGCCCCGGCGTTCGGCCGCGTGGACGAGATCGATCTGTTTCATTCCCCTGTCGATCATCGCATTGCGCAGGCGATCGGCGAACACCGTAGTGGTCATGGCTTCCTCCAAACCAAAGTTCAATTTCGCGCCGACGCCGCCGCGCCGACGTTGAACATTGGTTCAAAAGCTAGTCCGGGTTCAAGACAAAGTTCAATTTCGCCATGCCGTATGTCTCGCACCGTGAATTGAACTTCAGCCGAGCAGGTGCGTCTCGATCCATTGGGCGACGCCGTCCTCATCGTTGGCGGGGCAGACCTCGTCGGCGATCGCAAGGACCTTCGGATTGGCGTTGGCGACGGCCACGCCGCGCCCGGAGGCGGTCATCATGTCGATGTCGATGAGGTCGTCGCCGAAGCTCACGGTCTTCCCGATCGGCACGCCCATATGGTCGCACAGGGTTTCAAGGGCGTGGCGCTTGTTGGCGAGCGGGTTCATGAGCATCCACATCACGCCCTCGGAGATCGCCACGTCGAAGTCCGGAGGGACGAGTCTCTCGAGGCGTTCCCACTGCTCCCCCGGCTCGGGGAAGACGATGAGCTTGTCGGCCACGCCCTTGGGCACGTCGGTGAAGTCGGTGAGCCGCCAGGTCTGGGTCTTCCAGTAGACGCTCACGTCGAAGTTCGTGTAGCGCACGTCGTCCATGACGATGCCGACTTTGAGCCCCGGAATCTCGTCGAGAAACATCCGGCACACCTCGCATGCGCGCGACGACGGGAAGCCGATCTTCATGAGGTGCCCGTCGGTCGGCATCACGCCGGAGGTGAGCATGCCGTAGTCGGACCGCGCCGGCGCGAAGTCGATCAGCGCGCCGTTGAGGTAGATGTAGGCGTCCACCGGCAGTTTCTCCGCGTAGACGTATCCGGTGCTCACCGGACGCGCCGTGGCGATCGCGAACCGGTATCCGGCGTCGTGGAGACGTTCGACCGCATGCACGGAACGCTCGGTGATGTATCGGCCCTCGAATGTGGGGGCGCCGTGCAGGAGCGTGCCGTCGAGGTCGGCGACGATGAGGCGGGAGGGTGCGGTCATGTTGGCTTCCTTGTTGCGGTGTGCGATGCGCAGGTCCGCCGGACCTGCGTCATGACATGGATGTGGCCGCCGCCCGTGTCGGTTCCGATGTGGCGGCCACGTATGGTCCGGGGACCGTCAGAGCAGGCCCTCGCAGTAGGAGCGGACGAGCTCGGCGGAGTGGTGGAGCTTGGCGTGCTCCTCGTCGGTCAGGTCGAGTTCGACGATTTCGTTGGCACCGTTGGCGCGCAGCTCGGTGGGGACGCCGAGGAAGACGTCGTGCTCACCATATTCGCCGTCGAGCAGTGTGGAGACGGGCACGATGCGACGTTCGTCCCACAGAATCGTCTGCACGATGCCGGCCACGGTGGAGGCGATGCCGAAGTTGGTGCCGCCCTTGGCCGCGACGATCTCGTTGCCGCGCATGCGGGTCTTCTCCTCGATCTCGGCGGTGGAGACGGAGGCGAAACGGTCCTGGTTGTCGGCGAGGAAGCACGCGAACGGCTTGCCGCCGAGGGAGACGGTGGACCATGCGGTGAACTGGGAGTCGCCGTGCTCACCCATGACGAAGCCGCCCACGTTGCGCGGGTCGAGGCCGGTCTCCTCGCCGATGATGGTCTTCAGGCGGGAGGTGTCGAGGGCGGTGCCGGTGCCGAGGACCTGCGTGCGCGGCAGACCGGAGCGCTTCCACGCATACCAGGCCATCACGTCCACCGGGTTGGACACCATGACGATCACGCCGTTGAAGCCGGAGGCCATGACATGGTCGACGACGTCGCCGACGAGGCCGACGGTGAAGCCGAGTTCGGCCAGACGCGTGGAGTTGGCCGGCGGCTTGCGGCCGACGGTGATGACGACGATGTCCGCGTCCTTGCAGTCGGCGTATTCGCCGGTGCGCACCTTGACGTGGCGGTCCTGGAACTCGCTGCCGTCATCGAGGTCATGGCTCTCCCCCGTCGCCTTGGCGGCGAGGTGGTCGATGAGCACAAGCTCGTTGCACAGGCCGTGCGTGACGATGGCGAATGCCGCGGTGGCGCCCACCTGGCCGGTGCCGACGATGACGACCTTGTTGCGGTTCATGGTGACCATATTGTGCTTCTCCTTGCGATTCCGGCAGTCGTGGGACGCCCGTGGCGATCCCCTGCAAACGAATGCGACCCATGGCCGAAACGGTCATGGGTCCCTTTCATGGATGTCGTCATTGGCGCCGGGCACGGCGCCCTATCATCTCAGACGAGGTTGAACTTGGTCATCAGGCCGAGGGCGATGATGATGGCGACCCACAGCAGCGCGATGATGACGGTCCAACGGTTCAGGTTCTTCTCGGCGACGCCGGAGGTGCCCGCGTTCTGGGTGAGTCCGCCGCCGAACATGTCGGACAGACCGCCGCCCTTGCCCTTGTGCATGAGGATGAGCAGCGTCAGCAGCGCGCTCAGCACGACGACTACGATTTCCAAGGCGATTTTCACAGCGGTCACGGGTGGATTACCTCCGAGTTGTTCTATTGCTGCGCTCAAGCATAGCGCAACGTGGTGAAAACGGACGAATCGTCCGGTGATTTATCGGACGCTTTTCTCGGTGAGCCGGCAGATGCGGGCCAGTTCGTCCACGTCGAGGGCGGCGCCGCCGATGAGGAAGCCGTCGACGTCCGGCTCGCCGATGAGTTCGACGGCGTTGCGTGACGTGACGGACCCTCCGTACAGGATGCGCACGGTTTCGGCGACATCGCCGCCGAACGTCGTCCTCAGATCGGACCGGATGGCCTGGGCCGCGTCCTGGGCGGATTCGGGGGTGGCCACCATGCCGGTGCCGATGGCCCACACCGGTTCGTAGGCGATGAGCAGCCGGGACGCCTCGTCCTCGTTGAGGTCCCGCGTGACGTCATGCACCTGTCCGACGGCGAAATCCAGTTCGATGCCCTGGCGGCGCTCCTCATAGCTCTCACCCACGCACAGGATGGGCCGCATGCCCGCGGCGAGCACGGCGCGCACCTGGTCGACGATGTTCGCGTCGTCCTCCGGATGGTATTTGCGCCGTTCGGAATGGCCGATGATGACGTATGAGCAGCCGAGCCGGGCGATCATGTCCGCGGAGATGTCGCCCGTGAACGCCCCCTGGTTGGTGACGGACACGGACTGCGCCCCGTAGCGGATGCCCAGTCTGTCGGATTCGACGAGCACCTGCACGCTGCGCAGCGCGGTGAACGCGGGGAACAGCGCCACCTCGACGGCACGGTAGTCGAAACGGGCGTCACGCAGCAGCCACGCGAGCTTCTGCACGAAATACGTGGCCTCCAGATGATCGAAGTTCATCTTCCAGTTGCCGGCAACCAGCGGGATGCGTTCGGACGCCATGGGATTCCTTTGCTTGTGCGGACGGCCGCCTGGGCCGCGGAACGGATCGGAACGGGAAGGGGCGGCTTCCGCCGCCCCTTCCGACAGGCCATGCCCAGCGGGCCGGCCTTCATTGATTCGACTACTCGAGCACCTTCAGGCCCGGGAGCTCCTTGCCCTCGAGGAACTCGAGGGAGGCGCCGCCGCCGGTGGAGATGTGGGAGAAACCATCCTCCGGGAAGCCGAGGTTGCGCACCGCGGAGGCGGAGTCACCGCCGCCGACGATGGTGAAGGCGCCAGCCGCGGTCGCGTCGACGAGGCCCTGGGCCACGGCCTTGGTGCCGGCCGCGAACTCCGGGATCTCGAACACGCCCATCGGGCCGTTCCACACGACGGTCTTGGAGTCCACGATCTTGTCGTGGAAGAGCTTCTGGGAGTCCGGGCCGATGTCGAGACCCATCTTGTCGGCCGGGATGGCGTCGGCGGACACGACCTCCGGGGCGACCGGGGTGTCGCCGGCCGGGAAGCCGGGGTTCACGACGATGTCGGTCGGCAGCACGAGCTCGACGCCGTTCTTCTCGGCGGTCTCGATGTAGCCCTTGACCTTGTCGAGCTGGTCCTCCTCGAGCAGGGAGGTGCCGACCTCGTAGCCCTTGGCCTTGAGGAAGGTGAAGACCATGCCGCCGCCGATGACGAGACGGTTGGCCTTGTCGAGCAGGTTCTCGATGACGCCGAGCTTGTCGGAGACCTTGGAGCCGCCGAGCACGACGGTGAACGGACGCTCCGGGTTCTCGGTGGCCTTGGACAGCGCCTTGACCTCCTTCTCGACCAGCAGGCCGGCGGCGGCCGGCAGATCGGCGGCCACGTCGTAGTTGGAGCCCTGGGCACGGTGCACGACACCGAAGCCGTCGGAGACGAAGACCTCGCCGAGGGCGGCGATCTTCTTGGCGTACGGGGCGCGCACGGCCGGGTCCTTGCTGGTCTCCTCCGGGTTGAAGCGCACGTTCTCGAGCAGGACGACGTCGCCGTCGTTCATCGCGGCGACCTTGGCCTGGGCGTCCTCACCGTAGGTGTCCTTGGCCAGCGGGACCTCGACGCCGAGCAGCTCGCCCAGACGCTTGGCGACCGGGGCCAGGGACAGCTCCGGGACGACCTTGCCCTTCGGACGGCCGAGGTGGGCCATCAGGATGACCTTCGCACCCTCCTCGCGCAGCGTCTTGATCGTCGGCAGGGCGGCCTTGATGCGGCCATCGTCGGTGATCGTGGTGCCGTCCAGCGGGACGTTGAAATCGGCGCGCACCAGAACGCGCTTGCCCTTGAGATCTCCAAGATCCTTGAGTGTCTTCATGAATATCCTTTCATAACCGCTTCCGCGGGAAAGTGGCGGTGTCTTGCCACTTCGCATAATACATCAGGCCCGCCGGATAGGCGGGCCTGACACAGGATTTTTTGGAACGTCGCCGTTCATCGCCATGGGATGGCACGGACGTTCACGCGCGTGCGGTCATGCACGCGCCTTGGCGGTCTTCTCCGCCAGCTGAAGCAGACGCCGGATGCGGCCTGCGATGGCGTCCTTGGAGATGGGCGGGTCGGCGATGCGCCCGAGCTCCTCGAGGCTGGCGTCGCCGTGCTCGAGACGCAGGCGGCCGGCGGCACGAAGGTTGTCGGGGACTTCCACACCGGCCTCGTCGAACAGCTCGAACGCCTTGCGCACCTTCTCGCACGCCTCGGCCGCGGCCTTGGCGGACCTGCGCATGTTGGCGTCGTCGAAGTTGGCGAGACGGTTCGCCTTGGAGCGGGTCTCCCCGTCGGAGCGCTTGCCGGTCCAATCGCGGGCGGACCGCACCGCACCCATGGAGTTGAGCATGCGCTCGATGGAATCCGGGTCGCTCAGAGCCACGCAGCAGGACTTGGTGAGCTGCCTGGGCTTGGCGGTGATGCCAAGACGGCGGGCCAGACCGGCGAGGGCCATGGCGGCCTCGTTGCTCGGGCAGACGATGGCCATGTACGGGTTCTTGCCCAGGTCGGACAGCGCACCCTTGGCCATGAACGCGCCGCGCCATGCGGCGCGGACCTGCGCGATCTTGCCCTGGACGATCTTGACCGGCAGGCCGCGCACGGCCTTGTTGCGGTCGATGAGACCCGTGGCGACGGCGAGGTTCACCGCGCCGCGCTCCACCTTGACCACATGGTATTCGTGTGGTCCCTTCGGTGTGGCCCTCGTCGACGTGATGAGCTTGGCCTCGAGGTTGTACAGGTCTTCGATGTTGGTCTTCAGCCATTGGGCGGCGACGAGCGAATCGAAGTTGGCGAGCATGACGATCTGCTTCTGCGCATTGTTGGTGAACCCGCCGGCGAAACGAATCATGGCGGTGACCTGCGCCTTCCTGGCGTCCGCCTTCTCGTCCTCAAGCGCAGCAAGCTCGCTTTTCACATCATCCAGAAGAGCCAAGAGCCAACCTCCTAAGTCTCGTCCCTCTCAATGGTCCCGGGCTTGGTGCGGGGACCATGTTCCCGCTGTTCGCCGAAGTTCCGTGATACCGGCTATCTTGGACAACCCTCCCGCGCGGCGCAGGTTTTGGCGCAACACGTCTCGGCATGTGGTCAGCGCCGTTCGGCGCGCTTGCGCTGCTCCCTGGCGGAAACGGTGACGTCAAGCCCATGTGAACGCAAACGTCGCGCGAGCTCCTCGCTCATGGCCACGGAACGGTGCTGGCCGCCGGTGCAGCCGACGGCGATGGTGACGAAGTGCTTGTCCTCCTTCGCGTACCCCTCGATGGCGATGAGCAGCGCCCGCTCATAGGCGTCGAGGAACTCCACGGCCCCCTTGCTGCCCAGCACGTAGTCGGACACGGGCTTGTCGAGTCCGGTGAGCTCCCGCAGGCTCGGCACCCAGAACGGGTTCGGCAGGAAACGCACGTCGGCGACGAAATCCGCATCGGTGGGCGTCCCGTATTTGAAGCCGAAGCTGAAGATGTGCACGGCCACGGTGGACGGCCCCTTGCCGACCATCGCCTCGTAGAGCTTGGTGGACAGCTGATGTATGGACAGCGCCGACGTGTCGATCACCATGTCGGCGCGTTCCTTGAGGTTCGCAAGCAGGGCCCGCTCCTCGTTGATGCCGTCGATGAGACGGTTGCCATGCTGGAGCGGATGCGGCCGGCGCACCGACTCGTACCGCTTGACGAGCACGTCGTCCCGGGCGTCGAGGAACAGGATGCGCGTGTGCACGCCGAGATCGTCCAGATGGCTCAGCACCTCGTTGAGGTCGTCGAAGTAGGATCTGGACCGTACGTCGATGACGGCGGCGAGCTTGTGCACGCCTTTGCCGCCTCCCGCGTTGGTCATCATATCGACGAGCGGGACGAGCAGCTTGGGGGGCAGGTTGTCGACGACGTACCAGCCCATGTCCTCCACGCAGTCGGCCGCATGGGACCGTCCAGCGCCGGACATGCCCGTGATGAGCAGCACCTCGAAGCCGTCCGCTGGGGCCGGGCGGTCCTCGGTCTTCGCTCCGCCGTTCACGTCGACGACATCCATGGCCTCTTCCTTCCGATCGTTTCCGTCCGTGCCGTTCCCGCTCATAGGGCCTCCTCCAGCGCACGCCGCATGGCGATCTCCAGATGGTCGTCGTCCACGGTGACGTCCTGCAGCCGCCAATCGGCGTCGGACGGCGGGTCGTCGTCCCAGATGCCGGTCATGAGCAGCACCTGGATGAGCCCCTGATACAGCAGCATCTCCTCGCCGCCAATCGCCCGGCCGCCATGGGCGCGCCACACCTGCATGAGTCTCGTCGGGCGCGGATCGTAGACGACGTCCAGCAGCAGCCCGCGGAACGTCGCCCCGGACGCGTCGAGCCTCGCGGCGACGCCGTCGGCGGCGTGCCCGGGGATGGTGTTGATGACGTGGGTGGCCCCGCGCGCCGCCTCGGTCACGGCGTCCGCATCGTTCAGATCGATCTCGTCATAGGGACGCCGGGCCTCGCCGGTGAAGATCCTCGCGGCGCCGTCAAGCCCCAGATCGCGTCCGGGGTGGCGCGCGGCGATGGTGATGCGTCCGTTCCGCGGCATCATCATGCATGCCGCCACGGCGGAGGTGGCGGTGTTGCCGTTGCCGATGATGAGCGCACGTCCCTCGCCCACGCCGCCCCCGTGCAGACCGAATTCGCGTTCGGCGTGGTCGAAGGCGAGCTGGATGCCCGCCACGTCGGTGTTGTAGAGCCTGATGCCCGGTCGCCCATGGGACCATGACGGATCGTCATGCGTCGCCTTCGACCAGTCGAACACCGCGGTGTTGGCCACGTGCAGCTCGCGTGCCCATACATTGCGTGGTGTGCCGTACGGCTGGATGGTCTTCTTCAGGGGCATGGTCAGGCTGAGTCCGCGCCACGTGGGGTCAAGACTCTTGAGGAAGGCGTCCAGATCCGGCTCCCCCACCTCGTGTCTGTCGTAGGACCAGTCATCGAGTCCCAGCGAACGGTATGCGGCGTTGTGCAGGACCGGTGACAGCGAATGCGCGATCGGCTTGCCGAGCACCGCGCACCGATTGGCGATCGTCATGCTTCCCTCCTTGGCTACCGGGCGTCTGCCGCCCATCCTACTCGAAGAACACCTCGGGCGGATGATTTCGCCCGGACGGTTCCGCCGCACGATCACCCGTCACGTACGGCGGTTCCCTCGGAGTCCGCCTTCCGAACGGCCTGTACGGCATCCCCCTCGGCGTGCAATGCCGCATGGATTGCCTCCGCCTTGGCGCGTCCGATGCCCTTGACCGCCTCGATTTCTTCGACGCTCGCCCCGCGCATGGCGCGGACCGAGCCGAAATGGGCGAGCAGGCGCTTCCTGTAGGTCGCGCCGATGCCGGGGATGTCGTCGAGGACGCTGTGCAGCGCGCCCTTGCGACGGGTCTGCCTGTGGTAGGTGATGGCGAAACGATGCGACTCGTCGCGCACGCGCTGCAGCAGGTACATGCCTTCGGACTGTCGTTTGAGGATGATCGGATAGTCGTCGTCCGGCACCCACACCTCCTCGAGACGTTTCGCCAGTCCGCATACCGCCACGTCGTCGACGCCGCAGTCGCGCAGCGCTTTGGCCGCGACCATGACCTGCGGCCTGCCGCCGTCGACCACGACGAGGTTCGGCTTGTAGGCGAAACGATGGCGGTCCGTGTTCTGCTGGACCACGGCGTCGGAGGCGTCCGTCCCGTCCGCCGCGCCCGCATGCGCCGCCGCGGCGGACGCCGCCTTCGCGCGACGCTCCGCGTCGAGGCTGTCGCCGGAATCCCCGGCGACGTTGCCGTGGCGGAACCGGCGAGTCAACGTCTCGTACAGGGCGCTGAGGTCGTCGAGCGCGCCACGGCCGTCCCCTCCCCGGATGGCGAAGCGGCGGTACTCGGATTTCTTCGCCACGGCGTCCTCGAACACCACCATGGAGGCGACCTGGTATGCGCCTCCGACGGTGTTGGAGATGTCGTAGCATTCGATGCGCAACGGGGCCTCGTCGAGGCCCAGCGCGTCGGCGACATCGTTCATGGCCTGCGTGCGGGAGCCCATGTCGGAGATGCGGCTCAGCTTGCTGCGACGGAGCGCCTGGTCGGCGTTCTCGTCCGCCCGGTCCATGAGCCGCTTCTTGTCGCCTCGCGAGGCGACGCGGATGGAGACCGCTCCCCCGCGCAGCCCGGTGAGCCATCCTTCGAGCTCCTCGCGGCGGGATGGCTCGACCGGCACGATGACCTCGCGCGGCACCGGAGCGATCGGCGCGAGCAGGTCGGCGCGCCCGGTGACATCCTGACGCGCGTTGCGCTCGCGGGTGGCCTGGGCGCGCGCCTGGGCGTCCACCGCGGTCACTGTCTGCGTGGAGCCGATGGCCTCGCGCCGCTCCTTCACCCTGCCGTCGCCGTCAGCCCGGGGAAGGTTCTCCGCCTCGCTGCCGGTCAGTTCGGAGTAGACCTGCACGATGAGGTCGGCCATGAGGTCGGCGTCGTCGATGTCCTCGACGCGTTCGACGCTCCAGTTGCGTTCGCCGCGGATCGATCCCGCCCGCACATGGAACGCATGCACGGACGCCTCGAGCTCGTCGGAGGCGAAGCCGTAGACGTCGGCGTCCACGTCCTGGTCGAAGACGACGGCGTTCTGTTCGACGACGGTGGAGAGCATCTGGATCTCGTCGCGCAGGCGCGCGGCCTTCTCGAATTCGAGGTCCGCGGCGGCCTCCTTCATGTCCCGCGTGAGCTGCGCGATGTACGGGCGTCCCAGCCGTCCGGTCATCACGCCGATAAGCCGTTCGCACATGCGGCGGTGTTCGGAGGGGTCGATCCGTCCCACGCAGGGGGCGGAGCATTTGCCGATGGAGGCGAGCAGACACGGACGACCGCTCATCTCCGCCTTGCGGTAGGCGCCCGCCGTGCAGGTGCGTACCGGGAAGGCACGCAGCAGGCGGTCGAGACCGTGGCGCAGGTCCCACACCTTCGCATAGGGGCCGAAATACCGCGCCCCATGACGTCGGCGGCTGCGCGTCACCCATACGCGCGGCACCTTCTCGTCCACCGAGACCGCAAGGTACGGATACGTCTTGTCGTCACGGAACTGCACGTTGAACCGCGGGTCGAACTCCTTGATCCACGTGTATTCGAGGGTCAGCGATTCGAGTTCGGTCCCCACGACCGTCCATTCGAGGCTGCGGGCGGTGAGCACCATGGTCTGCGTGCGCGGGTGCAGCAGGTACAGCGGCTGGAAGTAGTTGGTCAGCCGGTTGCGCAGGTTCTTGGCCTTGCCCACGTAGATGACGCGGCCTTCGCCGTCGCGCCACTTGTATACGCCCGGACTGGCCGGGATGTCCGAGGTTTTCGGGCGGAACAGGTCGCGCGAGTCGCCGAGCAGCGGCGCCCCGTTCCTGTTGACCTTGTCCGCGGCGGCGTCCGGACTCCCGTCGGGGGAACCGGACGTCGCCGCGCCCTGGTCGGCCCGCAACGCTTCGGCGGTCCTGCGCCAGGTCTCCGGCGCATGCCGTTCGATGTCGTTCGTCACAGCATGTCCTTGAGGAACCTGCCGGTCCACGACTCCCCGCACGCCGCCACCTGTTCCGGCGTGCCCTGCGTGACGACGGTGCCGCCACCGTCGCCGCCCTCGGGTCCGAGGTCGATGATCCAGTCGGCCGACTTGACCACGTCGAGGTTGTGTTCGATGACGATGACCGTGTTGCCCTTGTCGACGAGCCCCTGCAGCACCTTGAGCAGTTTGTTGACGTCCTCGAAGTGCAGGCCGGTGGTGGGCTCGTCGAGGATGTACACCGTTTTCCCGTCGGAGCGCCGCTGGAGCTCGGTGGCGAGTTTGACGCGCTGCGATTCGCCGCCGGAGAGGGTGGGGGCGGGCTGGCCGAGACGGATGTATCCGAGGCCGACGTCCACGAGGGTCTTCAGATACCGGGAGATGCCGGTGTACGCCTTGAAGAAGTCGGCCGCCTCCTCGATGGGCATGTCGAGGATGTCGGAGACCGTCTTGCCGTTGTATTTCACCTCGAGAGTCTCGCGGTTGTACCGTTTGCCGTGGCAGGTCTCGCATTCCACGTACACATCCGGCAGGAAGTTCATCTCGATCTTGAGCGTGCCGTCGCCGTGGCAGGCCTCGCAGCGCCCGCCCTTGACGTTGAAGGAGAACCGTCCGGGCCCGTAGCCGCGCACCTGCGCCTCGGGGGTCTTGGCGAACAGGGCCCTGATCTTGTCCCACACGCCGGTATAGGTGGCGGGGTTGGAGCGCGGCGTGCGGCCAATCGGGTTCTGGTCGACGTGGATGACCTTGCGCACCTGGTCGACGCCCTCCACGCGCCGGTGTTTGCCGGGCACGATGCGTGCGCCGTTGAGCTTGTCCGCGAGCACCGGGTAAAGGATCGAGTTGACGAGCGAGGATTTGCCTGAGCCGGACACGCCGGTGACGACGGTGAACACGCCCAAGGGGAAGCTCACGTCGATGTTCTTCAGGTTGTTCTCGCGCGCGCCGACGACCTTGAGTTGCGCGGTCCTGTTGACCTTGCGGCGGTGTTCGGGCACGGCGATCTCGCGCCGGTGCGCGATGTAGTCGCCGGTGATGGAGCGTTTCGCCTCGACGAGGTGCTTCGCCGGCCCCGAGTATACGACCTCGCCGCCGTGTTCGCCGGCGCCAGGTCCGATGTCGACGAGCCAGTCGGCGCCGCGGATGGTGTCCTCGTCGTGTTCGACGACGATGAGCGTGTTGCCGAGGTCACGCAGGTGGTGAAGCGTCTCGATGAGACGCGCGTTATCCCGCTGGTGCAGGCCGATGGACGGTTCGTCGAGCACGTACATGACGCCGACGAGACCGGAGCCGATCTGCGTGGCGAGCCTGATGCGCTGCGCCTCGCCGCCGGACAGGGTCGCCGCGGCGCGCGAGAGGGTGAGGTAGTCAAGGCCGACGTCGTTGAGGAATCCAAGCCTGGCCCGGATCTCCTTGAGCACCTCCCCGGCGATCATGGCGGCCGAGCCTTCGAGCTTCAGACCGTTGACCCATTCGAGCTCGCGCACGACGGGCATGTCCGTGACGTCGAAGATGGACTTCCCCTCGACGGTGACGGCGAGCACCTCGGGCTTGAGCCTCATGCCCTTGCACACCTGGCAGGGCACCTCGCGCATGTACGACTCGTAGTATTCCTTCATGGACTGCGAGTCGGTCTCTTCGTGCCGACGCATGAGCGTGCGGATCACGCCCTCGAAGCCGGTGGAGTATTCGCGCAGACGTCCCCAGCGGTTGCGGTAGGAGACATTGACTTTGAACTCGTGGCCGTAGAGGATGTCATGGCGCACATCTGATGGGAGGTCCTTCCACGGGGTGCGCATCGAGAACCCCATCTCCTTGGCGAGGCCCTCGAGGATATGCCCGTAGTACTGGGAGGTCATCTTCGTGTTGCTCCACGGTTCGATGACGCCTTCCGCCAGCGACTTGTCCGGGTCGGAGATGACGAGCTCCGGGTCAATCTCGAGCTTGAAACCGAGCCCGGTGCATGCGGGGCATGCGCCGTAGGGCGCGTTGAAGGAGAAGGTGCGCGGTTCGATCTCGTCGAGTTCGAGCACGTGGCCATTCGGACAGCTGCGGTGTTCGGAGAACGGGCGGCGGCGCGCGGGAGAGCCCTCCTCCTCGTCGACGAAGTCGATGACGATGGATCCGTTGGCAAGTTTCAGCGCCGTCTCGACGGAATCGGTGAGGCGCTGGCGCATGCCGTCCTTGACGACGAGACGGTCGATGACGACCTCGATGGTGTGCTTCTTCTGCTTGGCGAGCTTGATGTCGTCGCCGAGCTGCGTCATCTCGCCGTCGATGAGCGCGCGGGCGTAGCCGTCGGAACGCAGCAGCTCCAGCATGTCCACGAACTCGCCCTTGCGGCCTTTGACGACCGGCGCGAGAATCTGGAAGCGGGTGCGTTCCGGGTAGTCCATCAGGATGTCGACGATCTGCTGCGGGGTCTGCGAGGCGACCGGTTCGCCGCATTCGGGGCAGTGCGGCACGCCGGTGCGGGCGAACAGGAGCCTGAGGTAGTCGTAGATCTCGGTGATGGTGCCGACGGTGGAGCGCGGGTTGCGGTTCGTGGTCTTCTGGTCGATGGAGACGGCGGGGCTCAGGCCTTCGATGAAGTCCACGTCGGGCTTGTCCATCTGGCCGAGGAACTGGCGCGCGTACGCGGACAGCGATTCGACGTAGCGGCGCTGGCCTTCGGCGAACAGGGTGTCGAACGCGAGCGAGGATTTGCCCGAGCCGGACAGTCCGGTGAACACCACCATGCGGTTGCGCGGGATAGCGAGGTCCACGTTCTTGAGGTTGTGCTCGCGGGCGCCCTGGATGGTGATCTTGAGGTCGTTGGGAATGTGCGAGATGTCCGCCACGAGCGAACCGTCATGCTCGACGAGCGGCGCCTTGCGGATCTCACGCGTGAGGAACGAATCGCTGGTCATCACCTTCTCGACGACGACCTCGCCGCTCCTGCCGTTCGTGGTCTTCCGTTTCACCGCCATCGCACACCCCGCCTTCCGCCGCATGTCGCGGTCCACCTGCCGATCGGCCCCTGAGGACCGGGAATTTCCCGCACCAAGAATACCCGAGACCCCGACTCATATCGAACACATGTTCGATAGGCGTGTCTCTTTCCCGGAAGCGGCGAATCGCGTCGTCCCATCACGGCGTCCGTCGGACCACATACCCCGAGGGAAGTCTGATACCTCACGGCACGTCCGAGGCGGTCGGCGCATCCCTTCATCAATCGCCCATGTGCATGTCCCGTGTCCCACCGGCGGCTTGCGGCACCGGTCTAACCGGCCACACGTCATCGATTCCTTGGTGTCTCACAGGAAAACCCATGCTCGTCAAGCGTGACGCGGCATACTCCATCGTGATTCGCTCCTGCTCGATGCGGAGACAATCGACACCTTCCCCCGTGCACAGGGATTCGTACAGATTCCGTTCCTCATCCGTCAGCCCCGGAAGCATCTGCGGGACCTGCGTGCGGATATCCTTGCCGTCTTTCGTGAATTCGGTTCCGAATTCCCTATGCGCCTCGTACGTCTCCCTGTCCATGCATACGGACTCGCAGGAGACACCGGCCTCCCTGACTTTGGACAGAATCTCGAAGCCGGAAGCATCCAGGTCTCCCCAGTACGCCACGTGGATGTCCTGTCCCGCATCGTCGAACAGCCACGGCAGCAACGGCAGTGAATCCGACGCCGCAAACCCCTGTCCGAACACGCATAACCCCCCGTCGATGGGCGGCATGGTCTGATAGGTGTCCTTGTTCTCACAGATGACGACGTATCGGATGCCGCATGACGGTCCTGCATTCCAAGGCTGGACGGCAACCATATCGGGAGACCGGTGCAACGCCGGATCCAGGTATCTGAAACGACATTCGCGAGGACGTTCATCAAGCCCGAGATCGTCCAGACCGCATAACAGTTCGATGGCTCGCCGACGTACCTTATGCGACTGGTCCAGCCATTTCGCGCTGAACCCGGCGAGCGGCACGGCCCTTGGCCTCCTACCGGCGACGTCATAACGCAGGAAAAACTCAGAGGCACGTATCAGCAGCTCGAAATCGACATCCGATTGGTCATGGGTCTTACGGACCGCCTTCATCGCCAACATCGGTTCCACACCCAGACGGTCACATAACCGACCGGCCCGTTCCCGCATCTTGCGGTACTCGGCCGCGTCCCGACGGCCGATGACCCGCAACGCGGTGGCTTCGTCCTCGATCAGCACTTTGGATACGAGCCGCACCGGAGTTCCCATCCGTCGCGTCACATATTCCAAGCCGCATCCATGGCCATCCGCCCATCTTCTGATCGCGTTGTTGTTGTCATGCACCTTGACGATGTCGGATTCCAGTTCGTCCTTGCCGGGCAATCCCACCTTCACCGCCAACGGCCACACCGCATCAGGAAGATACATACGGGACCGCATCACCCGCCTCACCTCGGCGGCGATGTCCTCCACGCTTTTCATACGGCTCATGACCGCGCCTCCTCCTCATCCGCCGACGGTTCCTGTCCACGGGCCCCATGGTCTGGATCCTGTGTTCCGAAGCCTTCGAGCACGGCCTCACGCAGGGAGGTGAGGCCGGTGTCCGGGTCCTTGTAGGTGACGTACGCCTTGGTGGACACCTCGAGGATCTCGCCGGTCTTGCTTTCCGGCGCGGAGACGATCACCTGGAAGCCGAGGCGCGGCAGCACGGTGAGGGCGCGCTGGGTGTAGCGGCCGTCCGCCTTGATGAGAGCCTCGTCGAGGAACAGCGTCGTATAGCTCGGCTTGAGCCGGTTCTCCATGCCGCCGCCGAGCAGGTAGATGAGCGCGGCGCCGTAGACGAAGGAGGTGAGTTCCTGGAGGGCGCCGCCTGACCTTCCTCCGGTGGAGGTGATGCGCTCGTCGGGCCCGTTCTCATGGTGCACGATCGCGTAGAAGGCCGAGCGGCACCGGGGATCGAGGTCGCGCGCGCCATAGCTTCTCACGCCGTTCGCGTCCCTCACCTGTGCGAGCTGGGCCCGCAGCAGGCCGATAACGCCGCCGCACGAGGCGAACACCTTGCGCATGGCCGCCGTGTCGCCGTCTCCCGACGACTTCCAGTCGTTGAGCGTCCCGATCGCCCGCATGAGCTGCGCGGCGAAGACACGGTCGGGCCTGCGTACGTCCGCATGCAACGACAGACTGCCATGCTTGGGACCGAACCGTTGCCCGTCGAGCATGGCGTTGATGCGGTCGAGCTGGTCGCGGATGTCGGCCTCGTCGGTGTCGATGGCGCGTTTGATGGTCAGCAGACTCATGAGCAGCTGCTCCAGGCAACGCCGGTACTCGGCGTCGGTCGCGGATCCCGCGGTCAGACGGGAGAGACCGTCCAGTTCGTCGAGATAGTACCGGTAGTCGTCCACGGTGGCGGACAGCGCGTCGTCGTCCGCGGCGTACATGGCCTTGTACGATTCCATCCTCGTCTCGACCACGTCCTTCGCGGCGCGAGACCGCTCGACCAGCATCCCGATGTGGGAGGCCACATCGTCACGCATCCCGGCGATGAGACGTTCCGGGAACGGCGTGCCCACGGCCGGGCCGCCGCCGGCCCCGATGATCATGTGGGCGCGCAGCGCGTCCGGGACCCCGGAGAACGCGTTCCCGTAGGCGTGGTCGAGCACCGCGCCCGTTTCGTCGTCCGGCATGGGGTCGGCATCCTGGCCGGCGCCACGCTCCCCCGCCATCGCATCCCGGTTGTCGTCCAGCCACCGACGGGCGGCCTCGCATGCCGCGGAGGCGGAGTCGGCCTGCTGCTTTTCGTTGAACCGATGCTGCTCGCTGCGCTCGAGCTCCTGCTCCATCGTCTCCCTGCGCCGCACGAGTTCGGCGAGCTCAGGGTTGTTCCGGATCGCCTCGATGGATGATTCGAGCTCGCTCACCTTGGCCGAAGCGGATTCGACGTCGACGTTCTCCCATGAGGTGTAGGCGAGCTGCTTGGCGAGTTCGAGCCCGCTGCGCAGCGTCTCGGAGCGCCGCTTCGCGTCCGCGTAGTCGTGTCCGGCCTGCGCCGCGCGCTCTCTGGCTTCGGCGATGCCGCGCTCCAACGCTTCGAGGTAGGACTCGTTGACGTATCCAATGACTTCGCGCCGGTCCTTGACGCCATGTTGTCCGCGCCGGCCGCTTTTGATCTGTCCGTCGGCCTGCACCTGCCGCCGATCACGGTCGGTGTCGTCGATGGCGTCGACGCATACGGCGTCGAACCGTTCGGATGCGGTCTGTTCGCGCAGCCAGCCGGCGAACGGCGAATCGTCGCGATACCGCAGCTTGGAGGACATCCAGGGTCCGTTCTTCTCCGACGCCCGCGTCCCGTCGCCCGCGCCGGCCTCCGCCGAGGTGTCGACGAACTGCCAGGTCCGCCGCGCCATCGCATGGGGGTCGATGGCGCTGACCTTGGCGGCGAAGCCCCGTTCATGCCGTTTGTCGACGAGGATGGTCTGCGCGATGGCGCCGTAGGTGACGTTCATGGCGAGACGCCATCGTTCCTCATCCTCGCGCACGTCCATGAGCTCGGCGACGTACGGCAGCTCGTCGGCGCCCAGTCCGGTGGCCCGGCACAGCATGGCGCGGGTCTCGTCCATCTGCTGGGTGATGCGGGTGCGCTGCGCCTTCTGACGTTCGTAGTCACGTTCGAGGCGACGCAGTTCCCCGTTCGCCTCGGAGCAGGCCGCGACCGCCTGGTCGCGCTCCTCGTCCAGCTCCTGTGCGCGCCGGTCGTAGAGGCGAGTGAAGTCCACCGCGGCGATGCGCCGTTCCGTCCACGCATGTTCGTCACCGGGCATCGTCTCGTCGATCGCCACGAACCCCTCTTCGATGCGTCCGCGGTTCGTTCTCACGTCGGCGAGCGCACGCCGGGCCTGGTCGAGTTCCGTCTCCAGCCGCGCGAGATTGCCGCCGTCCAATCCCCTGATGCGGTCCCGGATGGCCTCGATGCCGGCGCGGATCTTCTCGCTGTCGCGGAAGGCGGCTTCGGCGGCGGCCTGATGCTCGCGATGTTCCCGTTCGTCGACGGGCAGGCGTTCGGCGACTTCTGCCGTCATGCGGACCATCGCCCAGCACCGTATGGCCGCCGCCCCCTGTTCCCTCCCGGGGTCGATGGGGTCGAGCTCCCGCACCCGCAGGCGCGCGGCCGCATAGGCGTCGTAGGAGTCCCGGATGCCGGCGAGCGTCGCCACGCGTCTCGCCTTCTCCTCGATTTCGTTGAAGTTCGCCTCGTAGCGCTCGTAGTCGGCGACGGTGTCCCGCGCGAGGTCCAGGGCTTCCGGCACGCCGAGCACACCCTGTTTGAAGATGTCGTCGAGTCTTGACGGGGCGTCGGCCGATTGGATCTTGTGCAGGAGCCTGCACGCCTCCTCGCTGAGTCCCATCATGTTCCAGATGTGCTCATGGAACGCGTCGGCGCTGGTGAAGGTCTCGCACCCCGGGTACGTGTCCTTCAGTTGGGTGGGCGTGAACGGATGGTCGCGATAGGCGTCCATGAGCCGCGGGTCGATCGCCCTGCCCCATGCCGCGTATTGCCGTCGCACGTCGCCGCGGCCGTCGCCCGCCGTCAGGTACAGGAACTTGGCGCAGGACAGCGTCTGTCCGCTGGTGGCGTTCACGTAGGTGTCCACGATGGCACCCCAGATGGCCTGCGGCGCCCCGTCGGCGTCGCGGCCGCGCAGATAGATCGGCTCATCGCCGTCCGCGGTGCTGCCCACGCCGGTCATGCCACGCAGATACGTGTAGTCGCTGCGTTCGGACCGGCCGGAGTTCGATGCCTTGTTGAACGGGGTGCCCGTCGGGTACAGCAGCGAAATCTGCGCGTCGACGAGCGTGGATTTGCCGGATTCGCTGGCTCCGGCGAGCAGCGTCACGGGCAGTTCGGGGTCGGTCGACGGTCTGAACTCGTGATAGCCCTGATACGAGCCCCAGTTGACGAGGCGGCGGCTTTCCAGCATCCACCGGTCGGCGATCATCTGCAGTTCCCTGGCGGCCATCGTCACTCCTCCTCTTCCGTATCGGCATCCATCCCGTCGGCTCCACCCTCATCGGCGCCGGGCAGAGCGGTGTCGGAGCCTTCGTCAACGTCGTCGTTCCCGGCGGCCACGCCGAGCCATGCGTCCGCCAGACCACGGTCGAGCACGACGGGGACGAGCGGCGTGATCCGGTACATGGCCGCGTCGGCGGTGGCGGCCAGATAGCCGTAGGTGACCATCGTATTGACGAGCGCGCCCACTTGCCTGAGCACGCCTTCCTCGTCGTTGCTCGAGGCGAGGTATCCGGCTCCGCCGGCGAGCGCTGCGCGGATCTCGTCGAATCCCGCGATCCACTGGTCTTCGGACACCCTCATGTTCTCGTATTCGAGCACGCGGATGCGTAGGAACGCGAGCAGGGCGGCCTCCTCCCGCCTGAGGCTGGTGCGCGTCTTGAGCGAGCGCAGCGTGACGTCCGGTCCGGTGACGGGCGTCGCGTACATGATGCGGTGGCGTTCGTCATCGACGAGGGCGAGCATGTCGTTGTTGAGCGAACGGATGACGGCGTCCCTGTTCTCGTCGACGAGGTCGTACAGTTCGCCTTCGATGTACCGCTCGCGCTTGAGCGCGATGGCGGCCCGTCGCGCGTCCGCGCTCATGTCGCCGCGGTCCCCTTCGAACAGGGCGTAGGGGTTGGTCTCCTCGTCCATGGTCATCCTTCCTCCATGATGGCGTCCAATTCGTCCATGCTGGCGGTCAGCGGCCGCGTACGCCAGTCGCGCGGCCCGCCGTCGATCGTCACGCAATGCCAGATGGCGTCGCCGCTTCCCTGCCCACCGATCGCGCCGAGGAATCCGACGAGCTCGCTTTCCCGCCTGTCGGTCTGCGGCAGCCGGTTGAAGCTGGCGGCGACGTCGATGCCGTCCCCGTCCATCACCGGATTGCGCCGGATGAGCGTCATCATGCGGCGCAGACGCGGACCGCCATGGTCGACCAGGGCCTTGAGGTCGATGCGCGGCGCCGTCACGTCGCCATCGCCCCCGTCCAGTCCCGCGGCCGGCGTGCGGGTCATCGACCGGGCCGGCCGCGTGGGCAGCGGCGGGAGTTTGACTCCGGCGACGTCCGTGCCGTAGGGCCTGTCCTCGCAGCCCGGATGCGCCTTCGCGTCGTCGTTGAGGGCCGTGTATAGGCGGTTGAGCCGTGCGAGCATGGACCGGTACCGGGTGTCGGTCTGCTGGCGCACGAGTCTGCCGATCTCCTCGTTGGAGATGCGCATCTGGGCGCGCACCGCCTCGATGCCGTCGTAGATGTGGGCGAGCTCCTCGCGCACCTGCCCGAGCAGTGCGGAGGACTCCCCCGCCAGATACGGGGTTCTCGCGATGTCGCGCATCGCGTCGTCGATCTGTTGGCGTCCTTCGTCGGTGATGATCACCTGGAAGGCGTCCTCGAATCGACGTCCGATGTCGGATTCGCCGAAGTCGGCGCGGTATTCGGCGTTGTAGGCGCCCAGTATCTCGTCGACGCTCATGTCGCCGGCCTGCATGCGCCGCCGCAGCGCGTCGCCGTTGTCGCGTTCGGCGAGCACGAGTTCCCGCAGGTCGATGGGCACGCCGCGCAACGTGTTGTGGATGACGGCGATGACGTCCTCCACCTGCGATTCGTCGAGCGTCTCGCGCTGCTGCCCCTGCTGGATGCGCTTGATCTCGTGCCTGCGTTCCTTGATCTCGCGGTTGAGCAGACGCACACGTTCGCCGGGATCGGCGGTGAGCTGCATGCGGGCATGCTCGATCTCCATGATGATGCTGTTGGCCTGCGCGCCGGACAGGGTGCGGGATTCGTCCTCCAGCCGTCCCAGCGCCTCGATGGCGCGGTGCGCACGCGCGGTGAGGCGGTAGAGGAACCTGTGCGATGCGACGTCATGCGAGTTGGCGAGCCACGCGTATTCCCCGTCGCCCTCACGGGACAGGTCCACGAGTACGCGGTGGGCCGCCTCGCCCCATGTCTGTTCCGGGTCCGGGGTGTATTCGCCGATGTCGGCGAGGGAGGCGAGCCCCTGGGCGAAACGCTCCTCCACGCTCTCGCGGGGAAGCTCGCCGGTGAGCGGATCGAACGCGGCGCGCAGCAACGCCACGTACAGGCGTGAGTTGCGGCGCAGCAGCAGCCTGAGGACGCCGGTCTCGTAGACCGGCCGCAGCCGTTCCATCTCCCGTCGCGCATCGCCCATGGCGCACCTCCCGTTGCCGTCCGGCCGTTTTCCGCGAAGCCGTGACGCGGTCCGGCCTCCTGTCCCCTTGAAGCTAACACACGCCCCCGCGGGCCGGCATATCGTGTACGGTTTCATGCCGCCACGGCGTGTCGCGGAATCTATGGGCGACCGGACGGACGGTCAGCGGGACAGATCCATCACCCGGTCGCACCATCCGGCGGCGAGCTCCTCGTCATGGGTGACGACCAGCACGGCGGCGCCGCGTCGTGCGACGTCACGCAGCAGAACGCCCACCTGCTCCATGTGACTGCGGTCAAGACCGCTGGTCGGCTCGTCCAATACGACGAGCCGCTTGCCGCACATGAGCGCGGCGCCGATGGCCACGCGCTGCTTCTGACCGCCGGACAGACTCATCGGATGCCTGTCCGCCACGTCGGCGAGGTCGAGGTCGGCGAGCATCCGGTCGCGTCGCATCGCCGTCGGACCGTCCTCGTCCATGCCGAGCGTGAGCTCCTCGCGCACGCCGTCGGCGAACAGCTGATGGTTGACGTCCTGCATGACGAGGAATCCGACGCGCGCAAGGTCATGGGCGCGCGCGGTCTTCCCGTCCAGGAGGATGCGGCCGGAGATCGGACGCGCCAGACCGGTCAGCGTGCGTACGAGCGTGGTCTTGCCGCACCCGTTGCGCCCCATCAGCCCGACGATCTCGCCGGGGCGCAGCGTCATGTCGGGTATGGCGCGGGAGAATCCCCCATGCGTCGCATCGCGGCGGCGCGCCCATGGGAGGGCAGGTCGACGCGGAGCGTCGTATCCGATGACGAGTCCGCGCGTCCGCAGCAGCACCGTCCCGTCATCCTCCGTTCCATGTGCGTCGTCCTCGGCGGCGTCGGCCGTCCGCGTCACCAATCCCGCCACCCTGCGCCGATACGGTTCCAGGTCGAGCGCGCGCAACCCCATGGCCGCGATGCGCTCCGGCGGCAGGGAGAGGAACTCGTCGGACCGGTATTCGCGTACGATCCGGGCACGGTCGCACAGCAGATACCGGTCGGCGACGCCGTTCAGCCAGGCGAGACGGTGCTCCGCGACGAGCACGGCGACGCCCTCGTCCTTCAGACGCCACACCGCCGCACGCATGTCGTCGATCGCGGCGGCGTCGAGGTTGCCGGTCGGCTCGTCCATGATGACGAGACGCGGACCGAGCACCGTCGCGGCGGCGACGGCGACGCGCTGGCGCTGGCCGCCGGACAGGCGGGACACGCTGCGGCCGAGCAGCCCGGTCACGCCGAAGCGGCGTGCCACGTCCTCCACACGCCGGTCGATCTCCTCGGCGGGCATGCCCATGTTCTCGCAGGGAAAGGCGAGCTCGTCGGTCGTATCCGCGTTGAAGTACTGGGTCTTCGGATTCTGGAACACGCTGCCCGCCAACGGCGTGAGCCGGTCGATCGGTCCGTGTGCGGCGTCGACGCCGCACACGGAGGTCTCGCCGGAAAAGTCGCCGCGGAAGAACGCCGGTGCCAGCCCGTTGGCGAGACGGATCAGCGTGGTCTTGCCGCACCCGCTCGCCCCGCACAGGACGACGCATTCGCCGGCATGGACCGTCAGGGACACGCCGTCCACCGCCGTTCCCCCGGTCCGCGCATACCGGAAGACGACGTCCTTCATACGCAAGGATTCGGCGGCGGTCATCCGACCACCCCGGCGATGTCGAGCGCGAGCGGCGCGGCGCATGCGAGCATGACCGTCCAATCGGCCGCACGCATGCGGATCGTCGTGCGTGACGTGTGGACGCCGTCGCGGCCCAGACCCTTCGTCAACGCCGCGACGGACAGGTCCTGGGCGACGAGGGCGGCGTTCATCAGCAGCGGCACGATCACGTATTCGAGGCTGCGCACAGGATGGCGCAGCATGGCGAGACGGCCGGACACGAGACCCCGCAGCGCCATCGCGTCACGGATGGCGCGATAGTCCTCGCCGATGGTCGGGAAGAACCGGATGATCACGATGCATGGCACGACCACGCTCTCGGGCATGCGCATGCGCCGCATCGCGCATACGAACGCGCTGGCCGACGTGGTCGTGAACGCGTAGGCGCCGGTGATGAGGCACGGCAGCATCATCGCGCAGCCGACGGCGAGCGCGGCGGGCGCATGCAGCCACGGCATTCCCAGGGCGTCGGGGTCGAGCCCGCCGAGCGCGGCCGTCACGGCGTACAGGAACGCGAAACGGGCGGCCATGCGCCATCGTCCCGCGGCGAGCGGCGGGACGAGGAACAGGACCACCATGACGGTCTGCGTGAGGAGGGCCGCATGGAAGAACATCATGAGATTGGCGAGCAGCAGCAACGCCAGCTTCGTGCGCGGGTCGAGGCCGCGTACGGCGGAGCCGGGCGCCGCCGCGTCCGTCGCGGCGGGAGGACGAGGACCGCGACCGGGCATCAGACGATGCCGGCCTTGGCGAAATGCCTGGCGCACAGGCGCTGTCCGAACCATCCGCCGATGACGGCGCACACGAGGATGGCGGCCATCGACGCCGCGAACGTTCCCATGGTGATGTGCGCGAACACGCCGTCGATGTACGCGGCGTCCTTGCCGCGCGCCTCGAGGCTGGCGACGTACGCGTCCCGCATGAACCACAGCGGGAGGATGGGTCCGGTCAGATCGTACGAGAACACCACGTAGGAGACGAGCAGCAGCGGCCTGCTCCGGTAGGCGCCGATCCGGGCGATGAGGTCGGCGGCGACGGGGAACACGAGGCTCGCGACGAACGAGAGGATGAAATGGCCGGAGACGAACAGGAACAGGCCGATCACCAACCCCATCACCGTGATGCCGCCGAACCTGCCGACGCGGGCCGCGGAAAGCATGAACACGGGGCCGGCGATCAACGCGGCGATCGCCGGCAGGAAGATCGAGGCGAATCCGGCGGTGGCCACGGTGCTGATCAGGGTGGCCACGCACACCATCACGAAGTACAGCGCGCTGAACACGCCGATGGAGATGAGGTCGGGCACCTGCAGGCCCTTCCGCCCGCCGGCTGCGGACGAGGTGGCGGACGTGGTGGCGGACGAGGGTTCGATCGGCGTCTGGTCGTTCAATGAAGTCTCCGTTCGTGCGTTCGGGCATACCCAATGTAACGGCCGCGGCGGCGCTTGGCAATACCTTTTCCGTCGAAAACCCGGAATCATCCACCGGGTTATCCACATTCATCCACCGTCTCCGTCCCGTAGTTGCCTTGACGACGCGGGCCGGGTACATGTGGAGATACACGTCGTCCCGGTTCGACGACGGGCGGCATGGTCGACGACGATCGTGCCGGATGAGGAATGGAAGGTCCATCATGACGAGGACATCGGATCGTCCGGCTCCACAGGAGGAGCCGGGCATGGGGAAGGTACGGAGCACCGGAGACGGGCATGGCGCGGACGGCCGTTTCGAACAGCTGGCGAAGCCGTGGATATCGAGGTTCGTCGCGGACACGGACCGGAGGTACGTGTCGGAGCGGCAGACGCCGCGCGCGGTGAACCTCATCAGCGGCATCGTCAGGGAGGCGACGTCCCGGGGCTTCGATGTGCCGGCGCCGTCGAAGACGCTGCTGGACCTGGTGGGGAAACGGCGTTGGCCATGGCCGCATGTCCTCGTCGATCTGGGGAACGGGCGGATGGCGTCGTTCCATCTTGCGGAGGCCTCGATGTCCCTTGCTCCTCCGGGAGCCGACGGGAAGGACGAGACCTCCGACGGCATGAACAGGGACGTCCCGGATGACGGGAACACCGGGGATCCGGAACCGGTGCCGTTGTGGATGGCGGAACGTTCCCGCGCGTTCGTGGCGTCCGGCGTGCTGGGGTTCGTCGTCGACAGCGACATGGACTACACCCACCGGAAGTCCAGCAAGGATTCGAGCAAGTCGCTCGTCGAATCGAGGCTTCCCTCCGTATTCGACTCGCTGGTGGCGTGCGTGGTGCGCCAACGCGATATGGAACGCGTCGCCCGGATGCGCCGCGCCAGCCTCGAACGGGCGCAGCGCGAATGCCGGGGCGAGCAGCTGTACACGGCGTTGTGCGAGGAGGTCCACCTGTATGAGGACCTGCGCGCGCAGCGCGCGTATCTGGACCGCGTGGAGCAGCGCATGCGTCTGCATGATCCGGACGGCCTGCAGCGCGGCGCCGGCACGATACGGATGATGCGCGAACGCATCGACGCGCGCGATCCGCTGCTTGCCGGGGGCGCGGCGTGGATGCGGCTGCCCGAGCCTTCGGAGGCGGAGGTGTTCGCGTACATGCGTCGCGGCAGCCGGCTTTCGGCGTTCGAGGAGGATCAGCTGACGCGTCGTCGCCCCGGGGCCCGTGACGTCTCGTCGCCGTCCGCGGACGGCTCGGTCAGCAGGTTTTTCGATTGACCGCCGCACTTCCCGCCGGGGATGCCGGCCGTCCCGTCCGACGCGTCGGCGGCCGGTGCGGCCGAAGTCCCGTCATTCCTCGGCGACGAGTTCGAGATAGCCGTCGTTCCACAGGTCCTCGTCGCCGTCCGGCATGAGCAGCACGCGCTCAGGGTTCAACGCCTCGACGGCGCCCTCGTCGTGGGTGACGAGCACGATGGCGCCCTCGTATTTGGCGATGGCCTTGAGGATCTCCTCGCGGGAGGCCGGGTCGAGGTTGTTGGTGGGCTCGTCGAGCAGCAGCACGTTAGCGCGCGAGGTGACGAGCGTGGCGAGCGCGAGCCTGGTCTTCTCGCCGCCGGAGAGCACGCGCGCGGGCTTCAGCGCGTCGTCGCCGGAGAACAGGAACGAGCCGAGGATGGAGCGGGCCTGCGTGTCGTTGAGGTCCGGGGCCACGTGCGTGAGGTTCTCGAGCACGGTGGCGTCGAGGTCGAGGGTGTCGTGCTCCTGCGCGAAGTAGCCGATCTTGCAGCCGTGACCGTAGTCGACCGAACCGGTGTCGGGCTGCTCGATGTGCGCGAGGATGCGCAGCGTGGTGGTCTTGCCGGCGCCGTTGTAGCCGAGGATGACGACGCGCGACCCCTTGTCGATGGCGAGGTTGACGCCGGCGAACACGATGTTCGAACCGTACGCCTTGGAGATGTCCTTGGCCATGATCGGCGTGCGGCCGCAGGGGGCGGGTTCGGGGAAGCGGATGTCGGCGACCTTCTCCGCCTTCTGCGCCTCGGACGTGTTCTCGAGGAGCTTCTCCGCGCGGCGCATCATGTTCTGCGCGGCGACGGCCTTCGTGGCCTTCGCGTGCAGACGGATGCCCTGCTTCATGAGACGTTCGGCCTTCTTCTCGGCGACCTCGCGCTCGCGGCGGCGGCGCTCCTCGTCGACGACGCGCTGATGCAGGTACGCCTTCCAGCCGAGCGAGTACATGTCGATCTGGCCGAGCTGGGCGTCGAGGTGCCACACCTTGTTGACGACCTCGTCGAGCAGTTCGGTGGAATGGGAGATGACGAGGAAGCCGCCCTCGTATTTCTTGAGATATCCGCGCAGCCATTCGATGGAGTCGGCGTCGAGATGGTTGGTGGGCTCGTCGAGGATGAGCGTGTCGGCGTCGGAGAAGAGAATGCGCGCCAGTTCGATGCGCCTGCGCTGGCCGCCGGAGAGCGTGCCGAGCGTCTGCTCCATGACCTCCTGCGGCAACCCGAGCGAGGCGGCCATGGTGATCGCCTCGGACTGGGCGGCGTAGCCGCCGGCCTTGTCGAAGTCCTGCATGGCCTTGTCGTAGCGGTTCATGGCCTTCGTCATGACGTCCGGGTCCGGGTCGGTCATCTCCTTCTCGGCCTTGCGGATGCGGCTGATGATGGAGGCGATGTCGCGCGCGCTCATCATGCGGTCGAGCGCGGTCTGCTCCGGGTCGGCCGCGTGCGTGTCCTGCGGCAGGTAGCCGAGTTTGCCGGAGACGCGCACCTTGCCGGCGGTGGGCAGCATGTCGCCGGTGATCACGCGCGTAAGGGTGGTCTTGCCGGCGCCGTTGCGTCCGACCAGGCCGATCTTGTCGCCTTTGGCGACGTGGAAGTCGGTGGGATGGAGCAACGTGCGCGCGCCGATCTGAATCTCCAGACCCTGTGCATCGATCGCCATGCCTCACCTGCCGCTTTCCGTCGTCGTCGTTTCCGTCATACGGCCCCGTGCACATGCGCTGCCGGGTCCGCCGTTTTGCCGATTGACCACTATAACGTGAGGCGTGAAAAACCGTGACGGCGACGGCGCGCGGACTAGACTGGTACGCGGAACGCGGGTCTCGAGGGCCCGCCGCCAGTTCAAGGAGGCCGTCATGGACGTCAGGAACGATTCGGAACGTCGTGGGATGCTGCTGCACGCCGCCTATCGCGCGGCCGACGTGCGCGAGATGGAGCGGCCGCTGCTCGATGACGACGTGCCGCTGATGCGCATGGCGGCCAATGCGGCGGCGCATGTGGCGGCGCGCATGCTCGACGACGCCGGCGTCGACATCGAAGATGCGTCCGTGACGCTGCTCGCGGGCGCCGGCGACAACGGCGGCGATGGCCTGTTCGCGGCGGCCGCCCTGGCCGACGAGGGCGCGACAGTCACGGCCGTGGCGACCGGACGGTCCCTGCACGACGCGGGCTTCGCCGCGTTCGTGCATGCCGGGGGCAAGGTGCTGGTCCTGGATCCGGCGGCGGAGATTCCGGGCTGCGCGTCCGGGTTCACGCCGGGCGAGGCGGGCGAACGGCTCGAGACGGCGGTGAGGCTGGCGCGTCGTTCGCATCTGGTCATCGACGCGATGACCGGCATCGGATTGGCGGGCGACCTGAGGGGCGTGCCGGCGGCGCTCGCGGCATCGTTGGGCATGCCGGCCGCAGGACCGGACCGCGGCGACGTCTCCCCGCTGCCCGACCGTCCCGCGCTGCCGGATCGCGCGTCCGACGACGCCGACCTTCCGCTCGTGCTCGCGGTGGACACGCCCTCCGGCGTCGGCGTGGACGACGGCGCGTTGACGGGCGCGTACATCCCGGCCGACGAGACGGTGATGTTCGGCGCGATGAAGCCGTGCGCGGTGCTGCCGCCGGCGACGTTCGCGTGTGGACGCATCACGCTCGTCGACTTCGGGTTCGACTTGGACGGCGTCGAACCAGCGGCCGAGGCGATGTCGCACGACCTTGCGGCCGCCGCGGTGAGGCTGCCGCGGGTGATGGACGCGAAATACTCGCGGGGCGTCGTGGGACTGGCGACGGGTTCGGCCCGCTACCCGGGCGCGGCGGTGCTGACGGCGCGCGCCGCGGCCCGCACGAACGCGGGGATGGTGCGCTACCTCGGCCCCGAGCGCGCGCAGGACATGGTGCTCGCCGCACTGCCCGAGGCGGTCATCGGCAAGGGGCACGTGCAGTCGTGGGCGGTCGGATCCGGCGTGCCGGACAACGACGGCGACCCGGAATTGAAGGACATCCAACGGCAGACGATCGCGGCGCTGCTCGCCCACTATTCGACGGACGAGGACGGTTCGCGCGTGATGCCGCCAATCGTCGTCGACGCGGGCGCGCTCGACCTCATGCCGGACCATGTGCCGCCGCAGGTCGTCATCACCCCGCATGCGGGCGAGCTGGCACGGCTGCTGGGCGTGTCGCGCACGCAAGTCGAGACCGAACCGTTCCGATACGCGACGGAGGCGCACGAACGCACCGGCGCGACCGTACTGCTCAAGGGCGCGGCCACGATCGTCGTGGGTGACGGGGAGCATCCGATGGTCTCCGGAGCCGCTCCGGCGTGGCTGGCCACTGCGGGGGCGGGCGACGTGCTCGCCGGCATCGCGGGCGCGCTGCTCGCACAGATGGACGACGACCTGGATGGCGTATCCGCCGGACCGGACGCAAGCGACGCTGGCGTAGGCGAAGGCGCCGCGGACGGCGACGCCCTCGCCTACGACGCGGCGCTCGTCGCCGACACGGCCGCCGCGGCCGCCTACCTGCACGGCGTGGCGGCCGGCATCGCCTCCGAATCGGGACAGTGCGGATGGCAGCCTCCGGAACTGTTCGGCATGACCTCCCGGCCGTCCCGTTTCGACGCCTTGGGGCGTCCGATCGTCGCCTCGGACGTGATCGCCGCGATTCCCGACGCGATCGCGGACCTCATCGGCTGAGCGGCCGGCATCCGCCAGGCCGGTCACCGGATCACGAACCCCGTCCACGGAATCCACGCTCCCGCGGACGGGGTTCCGTCATATCCGTACACTGGTCATTGGAATCCCGATCACCGACAATCGTCAACGTTCAACCCGAAGGAGCTTCCATGGCCGACTCCCCCATCACCGACGTGATCTTCGACTTCTGCGGCGTGCTGCTCGACTGGAACACCCGCGCATGTCTCGAAGGGCGCTTCCCGGACGACGTGGTCGACGCGATCTGCGCCGATGACGACCCGCACGGCTTCTTCCGCTACGAGGACCGTATGGACGCCGGCGAGGACTTCGACGACATCTACCCTGACGTGGTGCGCGAACAGGGCGAGGACATCGCCGGCATCTTCCGCTACTACATCGAGCACTACGGCGACGCGCTGCCGCGCACGCTGCCCGGCATGGTCGAACTGCTCGAGGACCTGAAGGCCCACGGCTACGGCGTATGGGGACTGACGAACTGGTCTCACGAGACGTTCCACCTCGCCTTCGAGAAGTTCCCGCGCCTCAAGGAGCTGCTACAAGGCACCATCGTCTCGGGCGTGGAGAAGATGCACAAGCCGAACGCCGACATCTACGAGCTGGCGCTCTCCCGTTTCGGCCTCGAAGCCGGACGCTGCGTGTTCTTCGACGACACCGCGAAGAACGTCGTCGGAGCGGACGAAGTCGGTATCCACGGCGTGCTCTTCGAGAACGCCCTCCAGGCGAGGGAGGCGCTCGCCGAGCTCGGCGTGACGCTGTGACGCCATGGTCTCCCTGTAAGACGGGACGAGCGCGAAGATGAACTTTGGGTGACATCGCGCCGGCAGCACGCCTCACGTCACTACAGTGGACAGTATGAAGGACGACAAACGGCCGTGGGTGGTCATCGCACTCATCCTGCTGGCGGTCGCCGCCGTGTTCGGCGGTTCGTACGCCTACGGCCGATTCACCGTCGACCCGACGGGCAGCGAAGCCTATCACCGGCTGGACTCCCGCATCGCGGCCACGCGACGCGACGTCAAGGACAACCACCGGAAGACGGCGAAGCTCACGAAGGAACGCGACGAGCTGCGACGCAAGGCGTCCGACAAGCAGAAGGCGCTCGCGGACGTCAAACGCAAGGCGGAAGGCTACGTGCCGGAAGGCTCCGTGGGCGACGCGCCGCTCGCCCTGGAATCGTTCGACGTCACCAACGAACCCCGCCGCTACCTGAGCGGCAACGAGATCCACGTCACCGTCACCGTGCGCAACACGTCGGGGCACATCCTCACCTCGGTCGGCATCAAGGGGACGGTGACGCGCGCCGACGGCTCGACGGTCAAGGACGACGTCTACGTCTCCGCCTCCTACGTGCGCGTATATCCGGGCAGGACCGTGGTATGCACCGACGTATACGACGACGCCGGCTATTCCGGGGCCACGCTCACGCTGGGCGAATACTATGCGACTACCGCGCAGGACGGCGGCAAGCAGAGCGAGGCCACGTTCACCGGAGATGCGGCGAAGAAGGTGATTCCATGACGGACGACGACAAGCACGACGAGGACGCGCCGGACGACGCGCCGAAGCAGGCCGACGCGACCGCACCGGACGACGAGCGGCATGGACGGATCGGCGACGGGCATATGATCGTCTCCGGCCTGCTCGAAGGCGCAGCCGGCAGGTTCCATGGACTGCTGAAGATCGCGGCCACGTTGGCCGTCGTCGCGCTGCTCGGATGGGTCGGGCACACCGGCATGGCCATGGGCGTCGCGTCGGTGGACGTGACACGCACACCGCAGTACGCGCAGCGCGCCCGCGACCTGCGTTGGGCGCAAAGCGATCTGAAGGAATCGCAGGAGGACGTCGTCAACCGCACCCGGGACATCGGCAAGGCCAACGACGCCATCAAGCAGGCGGACAAGGACGCCGCCACCTACCAGGCGGTCGTCGACGAGTTCGACAAGGCCGGGCAGGCCAGCGAGAGTCCGGCGATCACGGTCACCGGCATCGGGGAACGCGGCGCCAGCGCCGGCGGCTACACCACGATTCCCATGACGGTGCACAACAACACGTCGAACACGTACACCTTCTACGAGGTGAACTTCCAGGTGCAGGACGACGCCGGCAACGTGCGCCACGCCTACTTCGCGCTCGGCTCGTCCGACATCGGGAGCGGCGTATGCGGGCCGAACGCCGACTGCCATATCCAGGTGCTCGACCAATTCGACTATGCGGGTCTGACGCTCGTGCCCATCTCATGGAGCGTGAGCACCGCGGACTCATCCGGCAACGGATACGGGACGTACGGCACCGACGCCCCCACGCGGAGGTTCTGACGGGCCGGCGCATGGTAGCGCTACTCTAGGAACCGTAGGAAAAGTCCATGCAGTGAAAGAAGGACATGATGACCGTTCCACAGCAGCCGTACCCGCAGAATCCGCAGACCCCGCCCCAGCCGGCGGTTCCGCAGCAGCCCGCGGCTCCGGCTCCCACCGGCGCCCCCGCGTACACCACCGGACAGTACGCGCAGACCGGACAGCAGTACAACGCCCCCGCCGGGCAGCCCGCGCAGCCGGGCTACACCAACTACGCGGCGCCGCAGCCGGGCTACCCCACCCAGCCGACCGCGCCGGCGCAGCAGGCGCCGAACTTCCTCGACACCCTCGACGTGGCCAAGACCACCAAGCTGAGCCTCATCCTCATGGTGGTGTTCATGGGCATCGATACGCTGCAGTCGTTCATCCACCTGCTGGTCGGCAGCGCCGTCTTCAACAGCCACGCCGCGGCCACGCTGATCGTCTACTTCACCCCGTGGTCGTACCTGACGCTCGCCGTCGCCCTGTTCGCGTTCGGCATCAACACGGTCAGGACCCTGCCGTGGTACCGCATGGCCGGCTTCATCATCCTGTGCGCCGGCGCCGGCGTGGAGCTGCTCACCGAAATCCTCAACGCCGTCGAGGTGTACGGCATCGGCATTCTGCTCCTGACGTTCCTCGCCTACGGCGCGCTGCTCGCGCACGCCGTGATCCTGTTCATGGCGAAGACGAAGGAAGCCTGAGCCCATTACGGACCGGCATGGTTCATCGCCGTCCGATCCGTGACCGAAGGCCGATTCATCAAGGCGCCGTCTGCGATCGCAGACGGCGCCTTCGCCGTATATCCGCCCTTCCGCCGAAACGGATGCCGGAGAGCCCCGTTCCGAGCACCCAGACGACCGGCCCGTCTCACATGCCGTTCGTCATCACGAACATTCCCCGTTATAACCACGACCGCCGGCCAGACCTGCTGGTATAACCGGTGTTTATGACGCTTCTGCAACTCAAATACATCGTCAAGATCGTCGAATGCGGTTCGATGAACGAGGCCTCCCACGAACTCTACGTCTCCCAGCCCGCGCTGAGCTCCTCCGTCAAGGAGCTCGAGAAGGAGCTCGGCATCGAGATCTTCACCCGCTCCTCGCAGGGCATCGCCCTGACGGTCGACGGCGCGGAGTTCCTCACCTACGCGCGTCAGGTCCTCGATCAGGCGTCGCTGCTCGAGGAGCGCTACAAGAACGCGAAGCCGCGCAAGCAGCTGTGCACCGTCTCCACGCAGCACTACATGTTCGCGGTCGAGGCGTTCGTCGAGATGATCAATTCCATCAAGTCCGACGAGTACGAGTTCACGATCCGCGAGACGCGCACGCGCGACATCATCGACTCGGTCGCCAACATGCGCTCCGACGTCGGCATCATCTACCTGTCCGACTTCAACAAGGACGTCATCGGCAAGCTCCTGCGCGAAAAGCATCTGGAGTTCCATGCACTGTTCCGCGCCCCGCTGCACGTGTTCCTGGCGCGCACGAACCCGCTCGCCACGAAGAAGGTCGTCACGATGAAGGACCTCAAGCCCTTCCCGTTCATCCAGTACGAGCAGGGCGAGGACGGCTCGTTCTACTTCGCCGAGGAGGCGGTCTGGCCGGACTACTCCCCCAAGCAGATCAACGTGACCGACCGCGCCACGATCCTGAACTTCATCATCGGCCTCAACGGCTACACGGTGTGCACCGGCATCGACAACGGCGACCTCAACAACGAGAAGATCTGCACGGTCCCGCTCGACTCCGACGAGACGATGCTCGTCGGCTGGATCACCAACGAGCGCGCCAAGCTCTCCGCCGCCGCCGAAAACTACCTCGACAAGCTGAAGTCGGTCGTGTCGAGCCACGGCTACAAGCTCATCGACTAATCGTCCGCAGGCGCGTCGGCGACGTCGCTCCGGCGCCGTTCTCCCGGTCCCGCGACATCCCAAGGCTCCCTTCGGGGAGCCTTTCGCATAGCCGCTATCTGCCCGTGGGAATCACGGCGGTCACCGACGTGGCGGCCGTCGCGGCGAAGCCCTTGAGCACGTCGAGCATCACGCTCCGGTCCTCGGAGTCGATGCCGCGGGCGGTGGCGAGCATGACCGGCAACGCCTGCGTCCAGTGCGAGGAGAGTTCACCGAAGGTGGCGTGCCCGCCGTCCGGGGCGACGGCCCGTCCACCGGCCTCCAGTACGGCGAACAATCCTTCGATGAAGAGGCGTCGACGCTCGTCGTCGTAACGCGCCATCCAGTCGTTCAGCGTACGCGCCGCGTATCGTGCGCCCGCGTCAAGCCCGTCGGCGCGCACGAACGTGCCGTCCGCCACCTGCCAGTGCAGGGCGAAGTGCTGCATGATGCCGAGGCCGTCGCTGTTCACCACCGTGTAGCCATCGGCGGCGTCCTCGCGCGATTCGAACAGCATGCCGATGATCGACGACTCCGGCACCGACTTATGGACCTTGGGAGCGATGTCCGCGTAACCGGGCGTCGCGAAGAACGCCTCGTCGAAGCCCGGGCCGTCGTGCGAGTAGACGCCCGTGATGCGGCGTCTCACGTCGGCGGGCGCGCAGGCGGCGGCGTAGACCGCGAGGTTGCCGCCTTTGGAGTGGCCACCGACCGCAATCGGCCCGTCCCATCGTGCGGCGATGTCGGTCAGGTACCGGACGGCGGACTCCTGCGAGGCGACCGGACGCCGGAACGCCATCGTGAAGTCCTCCTTCCACCCGACGATCGAACTGTCGGTGCCGCGGAAGGCGACGTACAGGGAGCCATCCCCCACGTCGAACGCGCACGCGGCGAACTGCTTCGTGGTCTCGGGATCGAACTCGTCCACATATGCGCCGACACGCAACCCACGCCATCTCGGACTTTCGGCCATCGCGCGCAGCAGGTCGACGTTGAGAGGCGGCGACCACACGCGGCCGAACATCGCCTCGTAGCATTCGGCGCGCAGCAGGTCGCGCAGCGGCACGGTAGGCAGGCCGGCTTCGTCGGGCCGGTACCGCGGCACGTTGTCGGGCATACGCGCATACGCCAATTGGGACAACGCGAGACTGTCCGTCTCGTTGAACGACGACGCGGCGAACGTATCGAACCGCGTGCGGATGTCATCGGTGATGTTCCCCATGACGGACTCCCTCGTCGAGGACGTGAATCACCTCCATCGTACGCTTCCACGGACGAGACCGACCGTCGTGCGTGACCCGTGACGTGCGATCAGAACGGGAAATACCTGCCCTGATCCATCTTGTGCGACACCTCGCGCATCTCGCGCGCATATTCGCGGTCGGTCTCGTCGCCATGCGACAGCCTGTCCGCCTTGTCGTCAAGATGATGCTGCACCCCGAACACGGCGCACAACGCCACCACCGCGATGAACCCCACAACCACCGCAATCCACAGCATGATGACTTCCCTTCCCTCATCTTGCGACGTTCACCGATGCCATTATAGGTGGCCGAGGAACGGAAACACCCGTCGGACGATGCGTGGGCGGCACGTTCCGCAGACTCCGGAACGCACGAAACCCCAGCCGGGAGGGCCGGGGTTTCGTGGCGATGCGTACGTGACGCGTCGGCGTTCCCACCGTCGTGTCCGCTGACAGGGGATGACGGGAATCAGGCGCCGTACCGTGCGAGGTACGCGTCCGCCGCGGCCTTGATCTCCGGGGTCACATACGGTTCGCCGGACGTCGTCTCGATGTGCTGGCCGGCCTCGAAGATCTCGCGCACGTTGGCGATGGCGAACACGGGGAAGCCGAACTCGGCTTCGACGGCCTTGACGGCGGAGGTGTCGGAGTCCTTGGTCTTCTCCATGCGGTCGACGGAGAGCACGAGACCCACGACCTCGACGTCCGCCTCGGTCTTGAGCTTGGGGATAACCTCGCGTACGGCGGTGCCGGCGGTCATCACGTCGTCGACGAGCAGCACCTTCATGCCGTCCTTGAGCTGGGTGCCGACCATCATGCCACCGTCGCCGTGGTCCTTCTTCTCCTTGCGGTCGAACGTGTAGCCGATCTCCATACCGTGCGCGGAGGTGAGCGCGATGGCGGTGGACACGGCCAGCGGGATGCCCTTGTAGGCCGGGCCGAACACGGTATCGATGTCCTTCGGGAGACGTCCGGTCTCGATCTCAGTGGCGACCTTCTCGGCGTAGAACGCGCCGAGCGTGGCGATCTTCGTGCCGTCGTTGAACGCGCCGGCGTTGATGAAGTACGGGGACTTGCGGCCGGACTTCAGCGTGAACTCGCCGAATTTGAGGGCCTGCGCCTCGAGCAGGAACTGCGTGAAGCGGATGTCGAGCGATGCGGTGTCAATCATAGGGTTTCCCTTCCTTGGAACGGGTTGCGTGGTGTGCGATGGTCAGCGCCAGGTCTCGCCCGCGGCGAGCTTGGCGGCGAGTTCCGGACGTTCGTCGAGCAGGTCGTCGAGCTCGCGAGCGACGCGCAGGGGCGCGACCGGATCGAACAGCGCGGCGGCTCCCACTTCGACGGCGTTCGCGCCGGCATACAGGTATTCGAGCGCCTTCTCGCCGGAGTCGATGCCGCCGATGCCGATGATCGGAATCTCCGGCAACACGGTGCGCGTGCGGTAGACGGCCACGAGGCCGACCGGCAGGACGGCAGGCCCGGACACGCCGCCGGTGACGTTGGCGATGATCGGTTCGCCGGTGTGGATGTTGATGCGCATGCCGAGCAGCGTGTTGATCATGCTCAGCGCGTCGGCGCCGTGTTCGACGGCCGCGCGCGCCGGCACGGTGATGTCGGTGACGTTCGGCGTGAGCTTGATGATCATCGGCTTGTCGGTCATCGGGCGAAGCCGGTCCATGAGCTTGGCGAGGGCCACCGGGTCGGTGCCGACGCTCATGCCGCCGTGGGTCACGTTCGGGCAGCTCACGTTGATCTCGAGCATGTCGGCATCGGAGTCGGCAAGTTTAGCGACGACGGCCGCGTAATCGTCGTCGCTGTGGCCTGCCACATTGGCGACGACCGTGGCGCCCGCCTGCTTGAGCTTGGGCAGGTCGTCCTCGAGGTAATGGTCGACGCCGGGGTTCTGCAGGCCGACGGCATTGATGTTGGAGGCAGGCCCCTCCGCGGTGCGCGGGGACGGATTGCCCTCCCACGGTACGGGCGAGCAGCCCTTGGTGGAGACGGCGCCGAGCTGGCTCACGTCGTAGAACCAGCGCACGGCCGCATACTGGAACGTGCCGGAGGCGGTGCCGACCGGGTTCTTCCAGGTGACGCCCGCCACCTGGGTGGGGTGCTTCCACTCATGCTTCTCATACAGGTTGATGTGCTTGCCGTTCGAAGTGGTCCCGGTCATGCTCACTCCCCCCATCCGAGCTGTTCGCGGGTGAACACCGGTCCGTCGGCGCACACCTTGAGTCGGCCGTCGACGGTGTCGACGGTGCACAGCACGCAGGTGCCGTAGCCGCAGCCCATGCGCTGCTCCATGCTCAGCTGGCAGGCGAGGCCCCGCTTGGCGGCCCATGCGGCGACGGCCTTCATCATCGGCAGCGGACCACAGGAGAGGATCATGGTCTCCAACCCTTCGGCATGAAGGTCTCCGGAGGCTTCAAGACGGTCGAGCAGCGTGATGACGTTGCCTTCGGACTCGTCGATGCTTACGGTGGAGTCCGCGAACGGTGCGACGAACCGGTCGGCGAAATGCTCGTCTCGATAGCCGAACACGGCGGTGGTCCTCATCGCCGGGTCCTCGGCGAGGCACTGGGCGGTATAGATGAGCGGCGGCACGCCGAGGCCGCCGGCCACGAGCACGTAATGGGCGGCCTGCTTGGTGTTGAACGGACGTCCGAGCGGGCCGAGCACCTGCAGCGGGTCGCCGGGTTCGAGGCCGGCGAATTCGGCAGTGCCTTTGCCGACGACGGCGAAGATCACGCTCACCTCGTCGTCGTGGACCTCGCTGACGCCGAACGGGCGCGGCATCGGCATCAGCGGATCGTTGGTGAACAGGTTCACGAACTGGGCGGGACGGGCGTGCTTCGCGATGTAGGGATCACGGAAGGTGAGGCGCGTCACGCGGTCGGCAAGCGTCTCGACGCGGGTGATCTCGACGGGGTGGCGCGGCGGGAAGTACCCGGCCGCGACGGCCTCGTCCACCACGTCATAGGTCGGGGTGAAGGTGGCGGTCATCATGCTCCTTGTCGAAGGATGGTTCGGGTGAGGGATGAATCGGAGGTGTCGGGAGACGGATCGGAGGCTCCGGACGGCCTACAGCACGGCGCGCAGGTCGTCGCGCATGGCGATGGCGGCGTCGCGGGCGCTGTCGAAGACGAGGGCGATTGCATCGTCGGCGGACATGGATTCGGCGTAGCCGCCATGCTTCCTCCACGCGCCGATGATGCCGCGTGAGGAGTTGACGATGGCGCCGAATCCGTCCTTGTCGAACATGCCTCGCACGTCGGCGGCGGTGCCGCCCTGTGCACCGTAGCCGGGCACGAGGAAGAAGGTGTGCGGCATACGTGCACGCAGCGCCTTGCCCTCCTCGGGATGGGTGGCGCCGACGACCGCGCCCACGCGCGAGTAGCCGTGGCTTCCGATCGTGTCGGTGCCCCAGCCTTCGACGAGGTCAGCGACGTGCTCGTACACCTTGGATCCGTCGGCCAGGTCGAGCATCTGCAGCTCGCTCGAGGACGGGTTGGAGGTGCGCACCAGCACGAACAGGTCCTTGTCGGTCTGCTTGGCGGCGTCGACGAACGGGGTGATGCCGTCGGTGCCGAGGTACGGATTGACGGTCACGGCGTCCACATGCCACGAGTCGTGGCCTTCGACTCCGGTGAGCATGCGCGCGTAGGCGGCGGCGGTTGAGCCGATGTCGCCACGCTTGGCGTCGGCGAGCACGTACAGTCCCTGCTGGACCGCGTATTCGCAGGTCATCGTGTACACGTCGACGCCGGCGGGGCCGAGCGCCTCGTACATGGCGATCTGCGGCTTGACGGCGGGCACGATGCCGGCGACCGCATCGATGATGGTGCGGTTGAACTCGTAGAAGGCGACGGCGAGCTGTGCGGCGGGCACCTCTTCGGGGGTGTCGACGGAGTCACGCACCTCCTCGGCGAAGCTCGCGACGACCTGCGGCGGCACGAGCGCCTCGGTGGGGTCAAGCCCGACGACGCTGGGGTTCTGCGTCGCCTCGATCGCGTCGATGAGACGGTCCATGGTTGTTTCCTCCTGGGAGTCGTTTCCGGATCGGTTCCGTCCTCGGACGGGTTCGGTCGCGGTTGCGGTCAGATTCGGCTGAACGCGAGGTTGCGGCCGATGATGGTGGCGAGCGGACGGCCGGTGACCTTCCATCCGCCGAATGGGGTGTTGCGCGCCTTCGAATGGAACGCCTCCGGGTCGATGGTCCATTCGGCGGCCGTGTCGAGCACGACCAGGCCGATGCCGTCGGCGGTCTCGTCGCGTACGGCCGAGAGGTCGAGCACACGCTTGGCGTCCGGTTCACGGGAGGCGTCGGTCTCGCGGTCGAGCAGGGCGTTGACGTCGGTGGGCTCGTGGCCCATCAGCCGCATCGGCTCGACGCTCATCAGCTCGATGAGGCGCTTGTCGGAGATGAAGCCGCCGTCGACGAGACGCGAGTGGCATACGCCGTATGCGCATTCGAGGCCGATGATGCCGTTGGGGGCTTCGAGGAAGCCGCGTTCCTTCTCCTCCATCGTGTGCGGCGCATGGTCGGTGGCGAGGAGGTCGACGGTGCCGTCGGCGATGGCCGCGATGGTGGCCTTGCGGTCGGCCTCTGAACGAAGCGGCGGGTTCATCTTGGCGAGGGTGCCGTATTCGAGCAGCGCCTCATCGCTCAGCGCGAGGTAGTGGGGCGCGGTCTCGCAGGTGATCGGCAGGCCTTCGGCCTTGGCTGCGCGGATCGCTTCGAAGGAGATCGCGGTGCTCACGTGCTGGAAGTGGATGTGGACTCCGGTCTCGCGGGCCTTGGCGATGTCGCGCGCGACGACCTTGAGCTCGGTGTCCTCGGGGATGCCCGGCACGCCGAGTTCGCGGGAGACGGGGCCCTCGTTGACGGCGCCGGTGTCGTGGTGTTCGCAGTGCTCGATCAGTGTCAATCCGCTCGCCTTGGCCAGCGCGAGCACATCGTCGAGGGTCTCGGGAGTGACGGCCGAACCGTCGTCGCTGATTGCGGTGACGGGGTGGTCGAGCTGGCCGGCATCCTTCGTCTCGTCGTCGACGCCGGGCATGTACCGGCGCCACTTCGCGAAATCCGTGGCTTCGTGGCCAGCACGACCCTTGGACGCGCACACGCACAGGTCGTAGCGTACCGGCAGGTTCACGCCGTGGACGGTCCCGTAGTGCTGGAGGTAGTCGATGACGGTGTCATAGCCGGCGTCGAGCACCTCCTTCGCGCCCGGAGCGGCCGGGTCGGAGATTCGTTCGCCGTCCATGGCGGGCACGGTGTTCGGCATGATGAGCACGTCGGTGTAGCCGCCGGAGGCCGCCGCCGCGCAACCGGAGATCATCGACTCCTTGTAGGTCTGGCCGGGGTCGCGGAAGTGGACGTGCGGGTCGGCGAATCCCGGTGCGAGGGTCAGTCCGGTGGCGTCGATCTCGATGTCGTCGGCCGTCGCCGAGCCGTCGGCGCCTCGCGCGCCGTCCTCGAACAACGTCCCGTCCGTGGGCACCTTCAGGTCGATGATCTCGTCGGTGTCCCACACCTTGATGTTGCGCAGCGTAAGCATTGGCTCTCCTTGGGGCTACGAATCGTCCCGGGGCGGCTCCGCCGGATCCGGGACGACGGATTCACAGCTTGGCTTCCTCGTCGCAGTAGTCGCAGCGGTACTCCTGACGCTCGGAGTGCGTCAGGTGGAACATCTGGTCGATGCCGCGTTCGGTGGTGGTCACGCAGCGCGGGTTGCGGCAGGTGAGGATGTTGACGACGTGCTCGGGCAGCGTCGGGGTCTTCTTCTCGACGATGTGGCCGCCGCGCACGATGCCGACGGTCGCGGTGCGGGCCACGAGGCCGAGCACGTCGAGGTCGATGCGCGGGTTCTCCTCGCCGTCACGGTCCTCGATCTTGATGATGTCCTTCGAGCCGTAGAGGTGGCTGTCGGTGTTCATGATGAGGGCGAGCTTGGTCTTCGCCGGATCGATCTTGAGGTAGTCGAGCACCTTGAGCGCGGTGCCCGCCGGCACGTGGTCGATGATGATGCCGTTGACGATGCTGGTGACTTCCATCAGGCCTGGACCTCCTTGGTCTCGAGCGGTTCGTATCCGGGCAGTTCGTCGCCCATCACGGTGCTTTCGAGCGCCATGCGCATGAGCATGCCGTTCTTCACCTGTTCGAAGTAGGCGGCGCGCGGATCGTCATCGACTTCCACGGCGATCTCGTTGACGCGCGGCAGCGGGTGCAGCACGGCCATGTCCTTCTTGGCGTGGGAGAGCTTGTCCTCGTCGAGGATGTAGGTGTCACGAAGACGCAGGTAGTCGTCCTCGTTGAAGAATCGTTCCTTCTGCACGCGGGTCATGTACAGCACGTCGAGGTCGCCGATCACGGAGACAAGGTCCTTGACCTCCACGTAGGAGCAGGACGGGGTGGCATCGATGCGGTCGAGCACATACTGCGGGGTCTTGAGCTCGTCGGGGCTGATGAGCACGAAGTTCACGTTGCCGAAGCGACACAGCGTCTCGATGAGCGAATGCACGGTGCGGCCGAACATGAGGTCGCCGCACAGGCCGACGGTCAGGTTGGTGACGCGGCCGAAGCGGGACTGGAGGGTCGCGAGATCGGCGAGCGTCTGCGTCGGGTGCATGTGGCCGCCGTCGCCCGCGTTGATGACGGGTACGCTCGCGGCACGGGAGGCGACGAGGGCCGCGCCTTCCTTCGGATGGCGGATGGCGACGACGTCGACGTAGTTGGAGACGGTCTTCAGGGTGTCGGCGATGGACTCGCCCTTGGTGACGGAGGCGAGCTGCGCGCCGGCGAAGCCGATGACCTTGCCGCCGAGACGCAGCATCGCGGTCTCGAAGCTCAGACGGGTGCGGGTGGACGGCTCGTAGAACAACGTGGCGAGCACCCTGCCGTCGCACGCGTGCGCCACTTCCCTGCGATGGGAATCGATGTATTGCGCCTTGTGCAGCAGGTCCTGGATCTGGGGGATGGAGAGGTCGTCGAGGGAGATGACGCTCTTACCAATCATCGGCGTCTCCGCCGGCTCTTGTGGAGTTGACACGGCTCACCTTTCGTGCGTTGAAGCGGATAAGGTGGCCACTAACGTGACCTATCCGACTATAGACCATTTCGCCGACGCGCGACGCACCCATCCGTCGCCCGCGCGTCACCGTTCGTTCATATTCACCATCTGCCGCCCGTCGTATTCACGGAGCAACCGTTCCAACGCCTCACGCAGCGCCTTGCGGCGCCTGTAGCGCCGCAGTAGCAGATCCGTCTCGGTCCGCATCCTGTCCGGACCGAGTGAATCGGCCAGGCGACGCAATACGGTGCAGATACGTTCAATGTGTTCCTGCATGTCCGCGCGCATGAGCGGGGAATCGGCGTCATGCAACGGTTCCAGCAGCAGTGCGCACGCCTGTTCGGCATCAGATTCCGCCATGACGGCGAACAGTTCGTCGATGACCGCGTCGGCTCGCAGATCGCGGTTTCTCGACCGGCAGTACTCCCATGCGGCCTCGCCGAGCCTCTCCTGTTTCAGGAGCATCTCGTATGCGGGGTTCCTCCCGTGGACCATGGGGTTGCCGTGGTAACGCTGCTGCAGGTCGACGATGCGCCGCACGCAGTCGGACCACTCGTCTCCTGCGAGTTCGCGCAGCGAGCGAATCAGTCTCCTCACGGCGCGATTGGACTCCTCCGTCCCGATGCGCCCGTCGTCCCTGCTGGTGATGATGCGATACGAGTACAGGCGTCGCAGCCCGTCCGCATCGCCCAATCGTTCGTACGCGGCTTCCAGCCAGGTCCAGCAGATGCTTGGCGGGTTCAGCACCCGTGGGACGGCCCGTTCATCGTCGCCGCCGCATCCGCAGTATTGGAACAGCCGGTCGGCGTGGCGCGCGTTGTCCACGGTCACGGCCCTTTCGAGGTCGTCCATGGCGAGCAGACGCTCCATGAAGGCTCGTATCCACTCCCAGCCCTGCACGTCGGTGATCATGCTGTAGTCGGTCGTCTCGTCGCGGGTGAACGCATGCCCTCCGAAATGGTCATAGATGTATGCGTAAAGCTCGCGGCCCGCCGAACCGTCGCCTATGATGGCCGGACCGTCCGTCCCGTTCCGCTGTTCGATGTCGTTCATCGTTCCGGTTCCTCCTGTCGCGGCATCTCATCCGATTGGCCTTCGCCCGCACCCGCCGTCTCATCCGGTGCTCCGTCATCCGACGCACCGTCGACCGGTGCGGCCTCATCCGCCGTCGTTTCGTTCATCATTGTTCCGTCCGCTTCGGTTTCATCCGGATGATTCGCGTCCGATGTCCCCTCGTCCGATGTGGAATCTCGCGTACGCTCATCAACGGTCCTAAGGTATTCGGATAGTTCGGCCCGCAGCTCCGAACGATGCGGGAACATGCTGATGATGTCCTCGCTGCATGCGGCGGCTTGTTCGAAGCCGTAGACCGCCTCGATCTTGCGGATCCACCGTCCCACACGCTTCGCGGACCGCGCATCGTCGGATTCATACAGCACCGAATCCGGGTCCTGAAGCACCTCGCACAGACGCCGCAACGCCTCCTGCGCGTGCTGCGGGTCCAATGCGATGACGTCGAGCATACGCACCATCACGTCCGGGGATTTCAACCTTGTGTATTTCATCGCGGCATCGGCCAATCGATCCTCACGCAGCAGACGTTCGTAGGCCGGGTTCACCGCCGGCCACATCAGACCGCGGCGCTGCTTCTCGCACAGGGAGACGATCAGATCCCGGTCTTCCTCCCAATGCTCACCGCTGATGTACCGGAGCCGTTCCACGTAGACCGCCTCCGGATAGGTCTGGGCGATGAGGATGTAGTACGCATACAGCCGTCGCAGTCCTTCGACGTCTTTCAAATGCTCGTAGGCGGCCTCCAGGAACGTCATCCAGGTATGCGGCAGTTCGTCCAATCTGGCCGGTCTGACGAACGGCACCATGAGACGCATGTTCGCCAATGCCACATCGGCTTCCCAATCCTTGTCTCGCCTGCGTCTTGTCGACGCATGCTCCTCGGCCATGGTGTGTGAGCGTGGCTCGAAATCATTATCATGGGCACGTCTGGCCTTGCGGCGACGCACCTCCCGGTCATGCGCGCTCTCCCCCGTGGGGATATCGTCCTTCTCCGCATGGGCGAGGTCGCCCAGTATCGTCAGTTCGTCATGAAGCAGCAGTTTGCCCAGATCCGAAAGGCAAAACAGCCGTTCCAGAAGACTCCGGACCATACGCCATTCAGTCTCCCCGAAGCCGCGCCACGCGGGGAACGTCTCAATGGCATACATGCCCACGAGGGGCGAGGCAGCGGACGTCGGAAGCGTACCGGGCCTTGAACGCTCGTCCATGGCGATCAGCACGCCGGCCACATGCTTGCAGTAGGTGACCCTTGGGCATACGGGCATGTACATGCGGCGGAGACCACCTTGCCGTGGCGCAGCCGCACGTCGACCTGATACTCCTCCTCGCCTCGCACCACGGCATGCCACAGCCCTTCGGCGATCTCCATTGGCGCATCGACCTTGCCGGCGTCGTAATACGCCTGCCCGCGATCGAACACCTTCCCATTGAATAGGCTGTGGTATCCATCATTCAGTTGTTCCATGACCGCACCTCCTTGGAAGACATCATCAGGCGCAATCCGCATGCCGGTACATATCTACCGGTATCCGCACCGCTTCGGCGTGTCGCGGCGTTCGCCCAACGAGGATGCGCACCCGACGCGCATCATACGGGTCCTAGAATCAGAATCGACGATACAGCTCCATTCACACCAACGGAGGACCCACCATGGCTGCATTGCTCGAACCACCGGCCATTCCCACGCGTCGCGCGCATGACGGGCTGGAACTGCCGGCCATCGGCTTCGGCACATACAAAGTGAACGGCTTCGCCGGCGTCGAGGCCATCAGCTCGGCGCTCGAGGTCGGATACCGGCTGCTCGATTCGGCGTTCAACTACGAGAACGAGGGCGTGGTCGGCAAGGCGATCCGCGAATCCGCCGTACCACGCGAGGACATCATCGTCGCTTCGAAGCTGCCCGGCCGCCACCATCAGTACGATCAGGCGCGCATCGCCATCGAGGAGTCAGTGGCACGCATGGGCCTCGACTACATCGACCTGTACCTCATCCACTGGCCGAACCCTTCGCAGGGCCGGTTCGTGGAGGCATGGCAGGCGCTCGTCGACGCCCAGAAGCAGGGCATCGTGAAGCATATCGGCGTGAGCAACTTCCTGCCCGGCCACATCGACCTGCTCATCCGCGCCACCGGCGTTACCCCGTCGGTCAACCAGATCGAGCTGCACCCGTACTTCCAACAGACCGAACAGCGCGCCTACGACGACGCCCACGGCATCATCACCGAGGCATGGAGCCCACTCGGCCGCGCCAACCAGATGCTCAAGGACCCGACCGTCACACGCATCGCCGCCAAGCACGGCGTCTCCCCCGTGGCCGCCATCCTGCGCTGGCATGTCCAGCTCGGCGACGTGGCCATCCCGAAGTCGATGAACCGCGAGCGCCAGCGCGCCAACCTCGATCTGACCGGTTTCACGCTCGATGAGCAGGACATGAAGGACTTCGCCGCCATGGACAATCCCGAAGGCCGTTCCTTCGCGCAGGATCCGCACTGGCACGAGGAGGACTGACCGGGAGTCCCGGGCCCCGGAAGGAAAGGATGATGTCCATGCGGCTGAAGATGGTCTGTCAGGTGAACGACCCGCATGACGGAGACCGGTCCGACGACCGGTTGTTCGTCATGTTCCATGGGTATGGCAACGACGAGCACGAGATGATCCGCATCATCGACGCCGTGTACGCAGGAACCGGCCGGGGTCCCAGCTACCTCTCGTTCCATGGCACGACCGACCGAGCCTACATGGGCGGCGCCTACTGGTATCCGGATGGTTGCGGCGTCGACGAGCGCCGCACCGCGTGCTCCGCCGTTGGCGACGCCGTGGTCTCGCTGCTCGATTCACCGATGTTCGCCACGCGCCGGAAGATCCTCGTCGGCTTCTCGCAGGGCGGATACCTGTCGTACCGTCTCGTGCGCGAGCATCCGCATGTGTTCGACGCGGCGATTCTGATGAGCCCGTCGTTCAAGGGCGAGGAAAAGACCGACGGTACGGGGATCGCCGGCGACACGCGCTTCCTGCTGCTCTACGGCTCCGAGGACCATACGATCCCCTTCGACGACCAGCGCGCGGCGCACCGCGTGCTCGATGCGACCGGTCGTCTCGAATCGCGCGAATACGCGGGGATGGGGCATGCCGTCGGCGACATGGAGATCGCCGACATCCGCGCATTTCTCAGTTCTGTCGGCCACTGACACCGTAACACCGGTCCTGAGGCCCCGTATCGCGCAGCTCAACAGCTCTCGAGCTGCGCGATACGGGCCCGGACCTTATGCAGACGCGCGTAGATCTCGTTGCGTTGGGCCGGGTTCTTCGCGCGCTGATGGTCCCTCACGAGCTTCGCCTCCTCGGCGACGAGCCGTTCCAGCAGATCACGCCTTGCGATGCACTCGTCAAGGCCCGTGCCGTCCGCATCGTCCACAATCGTCTGCGCGCACAGCGAATCCCACAACGCGTCCATCGTGTCGCCGTTCCGTTCCAGCCGCATCCCATCGGCCGGCTTCCACCGTCCCGCATACACCTTCGCGACGGCGGGGCGTCCCGGCTTGACAGGCACGGCACGGCGGACGGCGAGCGCACACTCCTCACGATTCGTTCCTTCGTGCGGCACGTCGCGCACGCACGCGAACACGATGCCGGACCGACTGCGGATCGACGAGATGAGTTCGACGAGTTCGACCGGCACCGTTTCGGTCCGTCCGGTGAGTTTCAGCCCGATGACGAGAATCTCCGGAATCCTGCCGCTCCCCGCGGCGACGTCGGCGTTGTCCGGTCTCATGATCGCGAGCATCGTGACCGATTCGATTTCGGTCTGCAGCCGCTGTCTGAGTTTTGCGGAGACGGGAAGTCTCAGAAACATCGTCTTGGGCAGCGTCCCCTTCGTCTCCGGCACCGCCATCGAGACGGGCAGACCCAATGTCGGCGCGGATATGGGGCCGCAGTGCGCAACGGCAACAGGCATCATCGACCGTCCTTTCATGGCAGCGTCGTTTCCGTCACCCTACCGCATTCCGACGCGTCGGAATCCGTGACGACCATATATCGCACCACGCCTGTGCGACCGCACGGCATCGACCGCATTGCCTTCCACGGCGTCCCACGCGTACCATGGAGAGGTATGTCCGCCCCATGCCGCGGCGGACGGGACTGCGTGCCGAGAGGGGACCGACGATGACCGATGCCTTGAGCGGAGACCACCGACGTGTGGCGGGCAGACAGGGGACGCAATCCACCGCGCAGACCGTGGTGGAGATTCTCGAGCTGCTCGACCGCCACACCGATCGTGAGCATGGCGTCAGTGCCGCATGGATCGCGGGCGAACTCGGCGTCAACGAGAAGACCGTACGCACGCATCTGAAGACCCTCGAGGCGATGACCCCATTCGGCCGCAGGGTCGGACGCATCGAACGCCATGAACTCGCCCACGCGGAAAGCGCTGACCCCCGTCCGGGCTGGTACATCGAACCGGTGTTCGACACGGCCCAGATGCGTCTGCTCACGGATGGAGCGCTCATGTCCCGTTCGGACGGGGACTATCTGCGCGACCTCGTCGCGAAGATCTACTCGTTCGCAGGCCGGTCCGGCCAGCTGCGCGGCCTGGCGCAGTTGGACACCCCGAAGAACTACAACACGGAGTTCCTCAACAACATCGAACTGCTCAACGACGCCATCGCGCACGAGCGCGCCATCACCTTCCACTACTGCACGTACGATATGGACGGCAACCTCGTGCCCCGGCGCAGTCGTGACGGCGGCATGCGTCTCTACCACGCCGACCCGTACGACCTGCGCTACAAGAACAACAAATATTATCTCGTGTGCCACATGCGCCCGTACAAGGACCTCTCCTACCTGCATGTGGAACGGTTCCGGGACCTCTCCATCAGCGGCGAGGACCATTCGCTCGAACGCACGCTTGACAGTTTCAGCGACGTTCCGGGCGAACCGTTCGGCATCGCACGCCACATGGATGAACGCCCCTACCCGGTCAAAGGCAAGGCCGTGCCCATCCATCTGCGGATCAAGAAAAACCTCGAGCCCCTGTACGACTGGTTCGAGGACGCACGGGTCGAGCGCATCAGCGACGACGTATGGGACGTGCACATCCGGGCCGGGGAACAGGCCACGCTCTGGTGGGTGCTGCAATACGCGAAATCGGGACAGATCGAGGTGCTCGCTCCGGAACATCTGCGCGCCATGCTGCGTAACACAGGAAAGGAGCTCACCGAACTGTACGCCGACCATCACGGAGGATCCGGTGACGACGCCGCATCGAACGCACCGGACACATCGGACACGTCACGCGCAACAGACGCGACAGACGGTTCGGACGCAACGGACGACACCGGCGAAATGTGAAGATTCGTCAGGGTTCTATCCACAATCCTCCGGAGCCCTTGCGCTCCCCCACACATCGCGTTCACGATGGAACGAACCGCACGGCATCGGCCGTGCGGTTCTCGGAATCGATCGAGACCAAGGAGACGCGATGAGGCGCAACCAACTGGCCATTCCCGCATTCGTCGCCGCATGCATGGCGATGCTGCTGCTCATACTGGCGGTGCTGGGAACCGTGGGGGTTCCCGGAACCGGCCGAGGAGCGTTCATACTGTTCCTGACGGGCATGATGGCCGTATGGCTGTGCCCACTCGTGTCCATCGTGGCACTCGGCCTGTCAGTGGCATGCATGGTGCAGATCGTTCGGACACGTCGCGGCGCCGTTCCGTCACCATCCGCCGCCGGCTCGGGAATGGCCCTGGCCATCGCGGGGACCGTGCTCGCGGCGACGCCGCTGGCGGTGTTCGGCTTCGTCGTCCATATCGTGCCGCTGCTGCCCGGCATGACGTGACCGTATGCGCATACCCGGCCGGACGTCGACATCAATTGGAGGAACGGCCTGGCTCCTCATGCCGTTCACGCATCACCGTCAACGCATGAGCGAGATCGGCCGGATACTCCGATTTCACCGTGGTCCACACGTGGGTGCGCGGATGCCGGAATTCGAGCTGCATGGCATGCAGCCACTGGCGTTCCAGCCCGAGATCGGCGGCGAGCACCGGGTTGGCACCATACATGTGGTCACCGACCAAGGGATGTCCGATGGATGAGAAATGCACGCGGATCTGGTGCGTACGTCCGGTCTCCAGGTTCACGGAGACCAAGGTGGCCTCGGAACCGAACCGCTCCATCACGTCCCAGTGGGTCACGGCCGGTTTGCCGGCGGGCGTCACGCAGAACCGGAAATCGGAGACCTTCGCACGTCCGATCGGCGCTTCGATGGTGGCCTTGTCCTGCCGAAGGCATCCCTGCACGAGCGCATGGTACGTCTTCACGACCTCATGCTCGGCGAACTGCCGCCGCATCTCCACGTACGCCAGATCGGACTTGCAGACGAGCATGAGCCCGGAGGTGCCGACGTCCAAGCGTGAGACGATGCCCTCGCGTCCCGCGGCCCCATATGAGGTGATGTGCACGCCCCGGTCGCGCAGGGAGCCCAGCACCGTGGGGCCGGTCCATCCTACGGAGGCGTGCGCCGCGACGCCGACCGGCTTGTCCACGACGACGACGTCGTCGTCCTCGTAGACGACGGCCATGTCGCCGGCGATGGGTTCGGGGTCGTGGCGTTCCTCGGCGAGATCGAACTCGACGGTCTCCCCCGATTGGAGGATGCCGGACTTCGTCAACGTCCGGCCGAGCACGCGCGCCTGCCCGGTGTCGATGAGGTCGGCGGCCTTCGAACGCGACACCCCGAGCATCTTGGCCACCGCGACGTCGAACCGCTTGCCGACGAGCGCGTCGGGGGCGGGGGCGAGACGACTCATGCCGTCTCCTCCCCCTGCTCCCGTTCTGAGCCTGCGGACTTCCCGCCACGCGCACGCTCGTCGAACGGCACGTTGAGCAGAATCATCAGGACGATGGCCACCCCGGCCACCACCAGATACACGTCGGCGACATTGCCTACGGACCAGCCGTAATTCAGGAAATCGACGACCTTGCCATCGAGGAATCCCTCCGCATAGACGACGCGGTCGATGAGATTGCCGAACGCGCCGGCGAACGCAAGCGCGAACGCCGCATCCCACATCATCGATGTGGTGCGCACGGCAAGGACGGCCAACGCCACGCATGCGGCGACGGCCAGCAGCGTGATCACCCATGTGGCTCCGGAACCGAAGCCGAGCGAAGCGCCGGGGTTTCGAACGAGCGTCAACGACAGCAGTCCTTTGACCACGGGGACGGTGCGCCCGTCCCCGAGCGCACGCAACGCCCAGAGTTTGGTCACCTGGTCGATGACGACGGCAATCAGTGAAACGCAAACAAAGACGGCCACGCGTACGCGCAGCCGTCCTTCATGAACCTTGTTCATACCGGGGGTTCAGTCCGCTCTCACTGACCGGACTGCTCGGTCTGGTTGTAGGTGTTCGTGTCCGAAACCTGGTTGATGAGCTGGCCGAGGAAGTCGGTCAGACGGCTGCGGTATTCGGTCTCGAACTGCTTGAGTCCCTGGATGTTGCCCTCGATGAGCTTGGACTCGTTGGTGAGGTTCTCGCGGACCTGGTTGGCGTAGTCGTCGGCCGTCGCACGCGTCTTGGTGCTGTAGTCGTCGGCGGCGCCGCGGATCTTCTTGTCGTATTCTGCGGCACGACGCTGCACTTCGGCCTCGTACTGGTCGGCGTCGTTGTGCTTGTCGGTCAGGTAAGTGTCCGCGTCCTGACGGGTCTTCACCGAGTAGGCGTCGGCGTCGGAACGGGTGCGGTCGGAGTAGGCGTCCGCATCCGAGTGGATGCGCTTGTTGTACTCGTCGGCCTCGCCGCGGGTGCGGTCGTTGTAGTCATTGGCCTTGCCGATGAGCTCGTTGTAGTCGCGCTGGCTCTTCTCAGTGATCTCCTTGGCCTTGGCCTTGCCCTTGTCCACGTACTGGTCGTGCAGCTGCATGGCCAGGGTGAGCATGGCGGTGGCGCGCTCGGGTTCGGTGCCCGCTCCGGCGGCGGCGCCGGCGATCTTCTGCAGGGAGCCGGTCTCGGTGTTCGGCTCGACCTTGGAGACCTGCTCGCGCAGCTGGTTCTCACGCTGCTTGGACTCCTCGAGCTGACGGGTCAGCTCGGCCACCTGCTGGGCCTGCTGCTGCGCGCCGGCGGCCTGCTGCTGGAACGCGGCGAGCTGACGTCCGAGCTTCTCGTTCTGCGCACGGTACTGGTCACGCTCATGCTGGATGGACGCGATCTGCTGCGCGACGGCATCCTGATTGCCGGACGCCTGGGAGACCTGCGCGGTGAGCTGGTCGATCTGCGCGTTCAGCTGGTCCACCTGGGCCTTGAGCTGCTCGTTCTGGGAGGACAGCGCGCGGTTGGATTCCTCGGCCTCCTGAAGCTTGGAAGCCACGGCCTGCGCGTTCTCGTCGCCGTTGGCGGCTGCCTGCTGGGCGGCACCCTTGAGCTTTTCGTTCTCACCCTGCAGCTGCTGCACCTGAGCCGTCAGATCGGAGATCTTCTGGTTGAGAGCGGTCACCTCCGGCCCCAATGCCTGGGTGGACTGTCCGCCGGCGACGGCCTGCTTGCCGAGCGCTTCGACGGTCTCCGTCACCTGATCGAGGAAATCGTCGACCTCGTCAACGTCGTATCCTTCCTTGAAACGCACCGTCTGGAAAGTACGTTCCCTGATGTCCTTAGGCGTCAACAGAGCCATAAATCTACACCTCGCTTTGGGGCTATGCCTCGCTTACGTATGTATCAAGACATGACCTTACCACGTACCCCGTCATTCGTGCAGGTTTCGCGGCGTTTACATGAGTGTCAGATGAAAACGCGGAGGAGAACGAGCAGGAAATACAGCACCAGGAAGCTCATGTCCAACGCGACAGCCCCCATCCGCAGCGGGGGGATGAAGCGTCTGAGCCACCTGAGCGGAGGATTCGTGATGTCATACACCACGCCGATGAGACGTGCGACGATGCCCCGCGGATACCAGCGTGGTGCGAGTATCGCGACCCAATCGAGAATCATGCGGATGAACAGCACCGTGATGTAGGCGTCGATCACCCCATCGACGACGTGTTGGAGAATAAGGAACAGCATGATGCCAACTTACCAACGGCCCCGCATGAGGACGTCCATGTTCGCCGACGACGTACCGTCATTCCCACAAGGACATGCCGGACACATGTCCGGCATGTGGACAGTCGTTGGTGACGACGCCACGCCACGCATCCGCTCGGCCGATGCGCTCAGTCCGCGAACAGATCTCGCGCGCTGTTCGCGGAAGCGGACTCCTCCACCTTGATGTTCACCTGCGCGGGGCTGAGCAGGAACACACGCGGGGTGACGCGTTCCATGGATCCGTGCACGCCGAACACCACTCCCGCGGAGAAGTCGATGATGCGGTAGGCCACCGCCTCGGACACGCCGGTGAGATTGAGCACCACGGGGACGCCGTCGCGGATGGCCCGTCCGACCATCTGCGCATCGTCATAGGACTTCGGGTGGATGGTGGTGATGCGGCTCAGCCTTCCCTGGAAGGGGTTGCCTCCTCGCGACGAGGCGGTGGAGGACGAGGCCGGTGAGGAGGAGACGGACGGCTTGGTGGGCATTGGAGTCACCGTGCGGTCGGAGTCGAAGGACGTGGGCGTCTCGGCCGGCGTCTCGGGCTCCTCCTCGACGTCGAAGTCATCGTCCTCCTCGGCGACGTCGGACATGCCCAGATAGGACATCGCGTTCTTCATGAATCCAGCCATGTCTCAATCCTTTCTCGTGTGGTGTCCGCCGTCAGCGCAGAAAGTCGGGGATGTCGAGATCGCCGGCGTCATCCGCGCCCGGAGCAGGCTGATACGGCTCGTACGGCTGCGCGGGGGCACCGGTGGACGGGGCGAACGTGAACGGCGAAGGCTGCTGGGCCGGCTGGGCTGCGGGAGCCGTCTGCTCGGGTGCGGCGGGTGCGGCCGGCGACGGCGTCGCCGGTGCGGCCGGTGCCGCGGGCGTGGCGGGAGCCGGCGCGCTCTGCGCGGTCGTGCGCGGCTGCGTAGAGGACTGATGCTGCGGAATCGCCGAGGCGGCGGCGTTCATCGCAGCCTGCTTGGCGGTGTCGAAGCCCGCGGCGATGACGGTGACGCGCACTTCGTCGCCGTACGCGTCGTCCAGAGCGAGACCCCAGATGATCTGGGCTTCGGGGTGGATGGCCTTGCGCACGAGCTCGACGGCGGCGGACGCCTCCTGCAGGCCGATGTCGGTGGGACCGGCCACGTTGATGAGCGCGCCGTGGGCGCCTTCGATGCTCTCCTCGAGAAGCGGCGAGCTGATGGCTAGCTCGGCCGCCTGGGTGGCGCGGTCCTCGCCGCGCGCCGAACCGATGCCGAACAACGCGGTTCCGGCATTGCGCAGGATAGCGGTGACATCGGAGAAGTCCACGTGGATGTACGAGTTGGAGGTGATGAGGTCGGTGATGCCCTGCACGCCGGACAGCAGCGCCGAATCGGCCGTCTTGAACGCGTCCATGATGGTGATGGAGCGGTCGGACAGTTCCAGGAGCCTATCGTTCGGAATGACGATGAGGGCGTCGACCTCCTGACGGAGATTGTCGATGCCAAGCTCCGCGGAGGCGGAACGCTGGGGCCCTTCGAAGCTGAACGGACGGGTGACCACGGCGATGGTGAGCGCGCCCTGCTGATGCGCTGCCCTCGCCACGATGGGGCTGGCGCCCGTTCCCGTGCCGCCGCCCTCGCCGCAGGTGACGAACACCATATCGGCGCCCTTGACGGCCTCCTCGATGTCGGACTGGTGGTCCTGCGCGGCCTTCGCGCCCTTCTCGGGGTCGGCTCCTGCGCCGAGACCGCGGCTGGACTGGTCGGACAGGGAGATCTTCACGTCGGCGTCGGACCGCAGCAGGTCCTTCGCATCGGTGTTCACTGCTACGAATTCAACGTTCGCCAGACCCTCGGCGATCATGCGGTTGACGGCGTTGCCGCCGGCGCCACCTACGCCGACGACCTTGATGTTGGTCTTGTCGTTGAACTCAGTCTGGGCGGTCTCGCTCACGTTGTGCTCCTGTCACTACACGGTTACACCCTAGAGTAGCGCAGGGCCTTACCGTTTGGTGTGATATTTTCGCGCGTGTAGCGCATTTTTGGGACGCGCGCGCCGGCCGCATCCGGACCGGCGCGCAGGAATCAGTACGAGGCGTCCATGGGGTCGTCCCCGAACAAGGTCTCCCGTTCCTCATGACTGGTGACGCGGGAGTCCAGCCAGCCATACGGCAGATGCACCTTCTTGGCGAACCTCACGCGCCCACGGGGCTTGTCGATCACCCGTTCCGGGAAACGTATGTCCGGATCGAGCCTGCCGATCTCGCGGTCCACGTCCTCGAGGCTCTCGCACTCCATGAACGCCTTGCGCGTGGAGCCGCCGACGGGGAACCCCTTCAGATACCAGGCGATGTGCTTCCTCAGGTCATGGACGGCCATGCGCTCGTCGCCGTCGTAGAACTCGACGAGCAGGCGCGCATGGCGCGAGATTACGCGGCAGACCTCGCCCAACGTGGGGTTGAACCGCTCGCCGGAACCCTCGAACGCGTGCTTGATGTCGGCGAACAGCCACGGACGCCCCTGGCAGCCGCGGCCGATGGCCACGCCGTCGCATCCGGTCTCGCGGATCATGGCGAGCGCATCGTCCGCGCCCCAGATGTCGCCGTTGCCGAACACCGGGATGTCCACATGGCTCTTGAGCTCGGCGATACGGCTCCAATCGGAATGGCCACCATAGTATTCGGCGGTGGTGCGGGCGTGCAGCGTCACGGCCGCGCACCCCTCCTCCTGGGCGATGTGTCCGGCCTCGAGGAATGTCTCATGCTCGTGGTCGATGCCGACACGGATCTTCGCGGTGACGGGGATGCCGGCCTCGCCGCACACCTTGACGACGCGTCGGATCACATCCGTGTAGATGTCGGTCTTCCAGGGCAGCGCGGAACCGCCGCCGCGGCGCGTGACCTTCGGCACGGGGCACCCGAAGTTCAGGTCCACGTGGTCGGCCATGTCCTCGTCGACGACGATGCGGGCGGCCTGCTCGACAATCGAAGGGTTCACACCGTACAGCTGCAGCGAACGCACCCGTTCGGAAGGCGCGAAGCGGCATAGGCGCAGCGCCTTGGGGTTGCGGGCCACGAGCGCGCGAGCGGTGATCATCTCGGCGACGTAGAGCCCGTCCGGGCCATATTCCTCGCAGAGCACGCGGAACGGCCAGTTGGTGACGCCCGCCATCGGCGAGAGCACCACCGGGGTCGGCACCTCGATCGGGCCGAGTCCGACGGGTTTGACGGCCGCGGCCACGGTGGGGGCGTCGACGGCACGACGCGGCGAGCGCGGGTCCTGCCCCGTGAGGCAGTCACCGCGCTCGTCGATGGTGATTTCGTTGTCGGAAGTCACTGGGATACGGGTCCTTTATGGGTCCTTCGATGGGGGTCGGGGATCAGTACAGACCGCCGGCCTCGTTGATCCTCACGGATTCCGGCCACGCCTCGCCGCCCATGGCGACGGGCTTCATGGGCACGCGCGTGCGGTGCTCGCCGATGCGGGAGTCCACGTATTCGGCGACCTTGTTCAGGGAGACGCGCTCCTGGTTCATCGTGTCGCGGTCGCGGATGGTGACGGCGTGGTCGTCGAGGGTGTCGAAGTCGACGGTGATGCACAGCGGGGTGCCGATCTCGTCCTCACGGCGGTAGCGGCGGCCGATGGCGCCGGATTCGTCGTAGTCGATCATCCACTCGTGCTGACGCAGGTCGGCGGCGAGGTCCTGGGCCACGGACTGCAGCTCCGGCTTCTTGGAGAGCGGCAGCACGGCGGCCTTGACCGGGGCGAGACGCGGGTCGAGGCGCAGCACGGTGCGCTTGTCGACGCCGCCCTTGGTGTTCGGGGCCTCGTCAACGTCGTAGGCGTCGACGAGGAAGCACATGAGGGAGCGGGTCAGGCCGGCGGCCGGTTCGATGACGTACGGCACGTAGCGTTCGCCGGTGGCCTGGTTGAAGTAGCTCAGATCCTCGCCGGAGTGCTTGGCATGCGCGGACAGGTCGAAGTCGGTGCGGTTGGCGACGCCCTCGAGCTCGCCCCAGTCGGAGCCCTGGAAGCCGAACTTGTATTCGATGTCGACGGTGCGCTTCGAGTAGTGGGCGAGCTTCTCCTTCGGATGCTCGTAGTGGCGCAGGTTCTCCGGCTTGACGCCGAGGTCCAGATACCACTGGGTGCGGGCGTCGATCCAGTACTGGTGCCATTCCTCGTCGGTGCCGGGCTCGACGAAGAACTCCATCTCCATCTGCTCGAACTCGCGGGTGCGGAAGATGAAGTTGCCGGGGGTGATCTCGTTGCGGAAGGACTTGCCCATGTTGGCGATGCCGAACGGCGGCTTGGAGCGCGAGGAGGCCATCACGTTCTTGAAGTCCACGAAGATGCCCTGCGCGGTCTCCGGACGCAGGTAGTGCAGGCTGTTCTCGTCCTCGACCGGGCCGAGGTGCGTGCGCAGCATCATGTTGAAGTCGCGCGGCTCGGTCCACTTGCCGCGGGTGCCGCAGTCGGGGCACACGATGTCGGCCATGCCGTTCTCCGGCAGCTTGTCGCCGTGCTTCTCGGCGTAGCTCTCCTGGAGCTTGTCGGCGCGGTTGCGCTTGTGGCAGTTGAGGCATTCGACCAGCGGGTCGTTGAACACGGCGACGTGGCCGGAGGCGACCCACACGGGGGTCGGCAGGATGATGGACGTGTCGACGCCGACGACGTCGGGACGGGTGACGACCATCGAACGCCACCATTCGCGCTTGATATTGTCCTTCAGCGCGACGCCGAGCGGGCCGTAATCCCAGGCGGAACGGGTTCCGCCGTAGATCTCGCCGGCGGGGAACACGAAACCGCGACGCTTCGCGAGGGATACGACTTCATCAAGTTTGGACTGAGCCACAATGCACCTTCTGGTTTGAACGGTTTGGGGTCTTACAACCGCTTCAGCCTACCTGCATACGCCGACCGGCCGCCGACCGGCCCCGCTACCACGCCTCGCCGGGACCCGCCAGAGGCGACGCCCACGGATGTGCGATTCCGTCACATCTTGTCCATATCGCCCCCTAGCGTCTGAAACGATAACGAAATGCAGGGGAACCCGCGGCACTCCGGCGGGTTGAGATGGGCGCACGGCCCGACCCTTTGAACCTGTTGGTTAAGACCAGCGTAGGGAGCAGTGACAGATGAGCGATTTCTCGCATACCCATCGCAACGGCTGCGATGCCGATTCCCACGTCCCGTCCGACGACCGCCTCGCCGAGCTTCGCGAACACATGAGGCACGCCGTCGAACAGGTGCGGGCCACGACGCCGATGGCCCAGTCGTTCACCAACTTCGTGACCATCAACCTCGTCGCCAACGCCCAGCTCGCCGCCGGCGGCGCTGCGGCCATGAGCTTCCTGCCGGACGACGTCATCGACACGGCGGCCATCTCCGGTGCCGACTACATCAACGTGGGCACGTTGCTGCCGTTCTACAAGGACGCGCTGCCGAAGATCGCCCGCGCGTTCCACAAGGCCGGGCACCGGTGGGTGCTCGATCCGGTGGCCGCCGGCATCGGCGAGACGCGCACCGAGATTCTCAGGTCCTTCCGCGCCGCTCCCCCGACCATCGTGCGCGGCAACGCCTCCGAAATCATCGCCCTGACGGATATGTGGGGACTCGCCGAAGAGGCCGAACCCGGCAATACGCCGGTCAGCCGCCCTGCGGGAGTGGAATCGGTCGACGAAGTCGACGCCGCGATCGAACCGGCGAGGCGACTTGCCCGTCATCTGGCCTCCCTCGCGCCTGACGGCAAGGCAGCGGTGGCCGTCTCGGGTGCCGTCGACCTCGTGACCGATGGAGCGACCGTCTACCGGCTGCCCGGCGGCAGCCCGATGATGACGAAGATCACCGGCGCCGGCTGCTCGCTCGGCGGCGTGACCGCCGTCTATCTCGCCGTGACCGACCCCCTCGTCGCCGCGCTCGCCGCGACCGCCCTCTACAACCGTGCCGGCGAGACCGCCGAGGCGGCATCGCATGGTCCGGGCTCGTTCCAGGTCGCATTCCTCGACGCCCTGTGGAATACGACCCCCGATCAGGTGGCCGCAAGCGAGATTCACCTCGCCTGAGTTCCACCGGCGGACCCACGGCGACCATCAGGACCCGCCATCCGCTACCAGACTTGATCCAACAACCAACCAAAAGGAACAAGAAATGAGCAACGAATATCCCTACGCCTCGATGCGCGATTCGTTCGACCTGTCCGCGTACTTCGTGGCGGGCCCCGAGGACTGCAAGGGCCGTCCGCTGACCGACGTGGTCGACCAGGCCCTGCGCGGCGGCGCCACGTTCATCCAGCTGCGCGCCAAGGGCGCCGACGCCTCCGAGCTGACGGACATGGCCCGCGACATCGCGCAGATCATCGAGGACAACGGGAAGTCCGACTCCGTGGCATTCGTCATCGACGACCGCGCCGACGTGGTGTGGCAGGCCCGCCGCAAGGGCATCAAGGTCGACGGCGTGCACATCGGACAGACCGATATGGAACCGCGCGAGGCCCGCGCCCTGCTCGGCGACGAGGCGATCGTGGGCCTGTCCGCCGAGACCGAGTCGCTGGTCCGTCTCATCAACGAACTGCCAGACGGCTGCATCGACTACATCGGCGCCGGCCCGCTGCACGTCTCCTCCACCAAGCCCGAGGCCTCCGTGGGCGGCAACGACGGATCCGGCAAGACCCTGGACGCACGTCAGATCGACACCATCTGCTCCGCCTCCGACTTCCCGGTCGTGGTCGGCGGCGGCGTGACCGCGGCCGACATGGCCATGCTCGCCGGCACCAAGGCCGCCGGCTGGTTCGCCGTCTCCGCGATCGCGGGCGCCGGGAACCCGGAGGAAGCCACCCGTGCGATGGTCGAGGGCTGGAAGGCCGTGCGCGGCGACAAGCGTCACGGCTACGCGCCTCGCATCGTCACCCACACGCCGGCCGCCGACACGCAGGCCACGCAGGAGGGCGCCGCCAAGCCGGGCGCCGAGGCCACCGAGAAGAAGTTCACGAACGCCAAGGAAGCGAAGGAGGCGCAGAAGCTCGCCAAGCAGCAGCGCGTCGACATCGCCGCCCGCGGCTCCAAGCAGCGCGACAAGGCCCACATCCGCAAGACGAAGTCCGTACCGTTCTCCTACGAATACGGCTCCTACGCCCTCGAGGTGCCGTACACCGAGATCAAGCTCTCCGACACGCCCGGCGTCGGCCCGAACCCGCCGTTCATCGACTACAACACCGAAGGTCCGAAGTGCGATCCGAAGGAGGGCTTGAAGCCCCTGCGCCTCGACTGGATCCGCGACCGCGGCGACGTCGAGGAGTACGAAGGCCGCGCCCGCAACCTCGAGGACGACGGCAAGCGCGCCATCAAGCGCGGCCGTGCCACGAAGGAATGGCGCGGACGCAAGCACCAGCCGCTGCGCGCCAAGGACCACCCGATCACCCAGATGTGGTACGCCCGCCACGGCATCGTCACCCCGGAGATGAAGTACGTGGCCGAGCGCGAGAACTGCCCGGTGGAGCTCGTACGCTCCGAACTGGCCGCCGGCCGCGCCGTCATGCCGTGCAACATCAACCACCCGGAGGCCGAGCCGATGATCATCGGCTCCCGCTTCCTCACGAAGCTCAACGCGAACATGGGCAACTCCGCCGTCACCTCGTCCATCGACGAGGAGGTGGAGAAGCTCACGTGGGCCACCAAGTGGGGCGCCGACACCGTGATGGACCTGTCCACCGGCAACGACATCCACACCACCCGCGAGTGGATTCTGCGCAACTCCCCCGTGCCGATCGGCACCGTGCCGATGTACCAGGCGCTGGAGAAGGTCGAGGACGACGCCTCGAAGCTCAGCTGGGAGCTGTTCCGCGACACCGTGATCGAACAGTGCGAGCAGGGCGTCGACTACATGACGATCCACGCCGGCGTGCTGCTGCGCTACGTGCCGCTCACCGCGAACCGCATGACCGGCATCGTCTCCCGCGGCGGTTCGATCATGGCCGACTGGTGCCTGCGCCACCATCAGGAGAGCTTCCTGTACACGCACTTCGACGAGCTGTGCGACATCTTCGCCAAGTACGACGTGGCGTTCTCGCTCGGCGACGGTCTGCGCCCCGGCTCCCTCGCGGACGCCAACGACGCGGCGCAGCTCTCGGAGCTGATGACGCTCGGCGAGCTCACCCAGCGCGCGTGGGCGAAGGACGTGCAGGTCATGATCGAAGGCCCGGGCCACATCCCGTTCGACACGGTGCGCATGAACATCGAACTGGAGAAGGCCGTGTGCTCCGGCGCCCCGTTCTACACGCTGGGGCCTCTCACCACCGACACCGCCCCCGGCTACGACCACATCACGTCCGCGATCGGCGGCGTGGAGATCGCCCGTTACGGCACCGCCATGCTGTGTTACGTGACCCCGAAGGAGCACCTCGGTCTGCCGAACAAGGACGACGTCAAGCAGGGTGTGATCGCCTACAAGATCGCCTGCCACGCCGCGGACATCGCCAAGCACCACCCACACGCGCAGGATCGTGACGACGCGATCTCGAAGGCCCGCTTCGAGTTCCGTTGGCTCGACCAGTTCAACCTGGCGTTCGACCCGGACACCGCGATCGCGTTCCATGACGAGACGCTGCCCGCCGAGCCGGCCAAGATGGCGCACTTCTGCTCGATGTGCGGTCCGAAGTTCTGCTCGATGGCCATCTCGCAGAACATCCGCAAGGCGTTCGGCGGTGCGGCCGCCCAGGAGCAGATCGTGAAGGATTCGCTCGCCGGCCGCATCCCGGCCTCCGCCGACACCGCTTCGGCCGCGGCCGACGGCGTCGTCTCCGCCAACGTGCTGAGCCCCGAGGAGATTCGCGCCGGCCTCGACGCGATGAGCGAGAAGTACACCGCCCAGGGCGGCAAGCTCTACTCCACCGCCACCGAGTAATCCGGCCTCCTCGACCGGTCCGATGATGAAGCCCTCTCCTCGTTCCCGGGGAGAGGGCTTCATCATCGGGTGCGATTCCCTGCGGCTATCCCCGATGCGCGCGCAGCTCCGGGCGGCGTTCGACGCGTTCGAACGCGGTCGTGAGATCGGCGGCGCGGATCGCGGCGCGACAGTCCTTGGCGGCGACGAGCGCAGCCTCCGTCCAGATGGCGCATACCTCGGCGCCGCTCCACCCTTCGGTGCGCCGTGCGATGTCCGCGAGGGGCAACTCCCCCTCGGTCGAAAGCGCACGTTCCTGCACTTCGAGGATTGCAAGTCGATCGTGCTCGCTCGGCATCGGGAACGGAATCTGCCAGTCGAATCGGCCCGGGCGCAGCAGCGCCGGGTCCACATCCTCGATGCGGTTCGTGGCGGCGACGACCACCACGTTGCCTTTGGACGCGAAACCGTCCATGAGCGTCAACAACTGCGCGACGAGACGCTTGCCGACGCCGTTCGTGTCGGTGTCGCGCGAGGAGGCGATCGAATCGATCTCGTCGAAGAAGATGATGGCGCGCTGGTCGGCCTGCGCGGCGGCGAAGATCATGCGCAGCGTCTCCTCGCTGTCGCCCACGTATTTGCTCACGATGGTCGGACCGGAGACGAGGTAGAACTGCGCGTCGGCCACGTTGGCGATGATGCGCGCCAGATGCGTCTTGCCGGTGCCGGGTGCTCCGGTGAAGATCACGCCCTTGATCGGTTTCGCGCCGATGGCACGCATCTGCACGCTGTTGCCGAGCTGCGTCTCGATGAGCTCCTTGGCACGCGTGACTACCTGCTCGTAGCCGCCGAACGACGAGAACGTGAGGTCAGGGTCGGCGCTCGGCGTGATCCGATACTGTTTGATGTCGTCGTCGTGGTCGGATTCGCCGGGTCGGATGGCCGTCGGCCACAGTACGCGTTCGATGCCGAACAGGTCGGTGAACTCGACCGTGTTGCCGGGGGTGATGTCCACTGGATAGTCGCCTTCGAGGAGCTCCAACCCATCCGAGGTCTCCAGCACGACCGCGTCCTCCAGAGCGCGGCGCACGACGCCGACGCGGGGTTTCACCGGCCAGACGGAGGCGGGCACCTTCGTGTAGAAACCGTCGCCGACGAGCAGCACGTCGCCCACGTCGAACACCTCCTGACGCGGGAACGTGAGTTGCGTGCTCCGCCCGTTCGGCATCGTCGCGTAATAGGCGACGCGCCCCTCGTCGAATCCGGTGATGCGCGCCAGCACGCCGTCGCGGCGCAACACGTCGTCGGTCATGATACCCCTCTCTCGTAGGCTCACACCATCACACCACAAGGACGTCGGATATTCAAGGAAAACTGGTGAAAAACCGGCGCTTCGCGACTAAGCTGTGTCATATGTCAACTCAAGCAACCACGACCCTTCCCCCCGTACTCGCCATCTCCGGTTCGGACTCCTCCGGCGGCGCCGGCATGCAGGCCGACCTCAAGACCATGCTCGCCAACGGCGTGTTCGGCATGAGCGCCATCACTGCGCTCACCGCGCAGAACACCACCGGCGTGCGCTCCATCCAGGACACCGAGCCGAACATCCTCGCCGATCAGATCGACGCCGTGTTCGAGGACATCCCGCCGGTCGCCGTCAAAATCGGCATGGTCTCCGCCACCGACATCATCGATGTGATCGCCGACCGGCTTACGTTCCATCACGCGACGAACGTGGTGCTCGACCCTGTCATGGTCGCGACCTCCGGAGCGAAGCTCATCAGCGACGACGCGATCGCCGCGCTCACGTCGAAGCTGTTCCCGCTGGCTACGGTCATCACTCCGAACATCCCCGAGGCGCAGGAGCTCACCGGCATGGCGATCGTCGACGCCGATTCGATGGAGGCGGCGGCGCGCGCCCTCGTCACGCGCTACGGCTGCGCGGCGCTCGTCAAGGGCGGTCATCACACGAACGACGCGAACGACGTGCTCGCCGAGGCCGACGGCACGGTCACGTGGTTCGAGGGCGACCGCGTGGACAACCCGAACACGCACGGCACCGGCTGCACGCTGAGCTCCGCGATCGCGTCGAATCTCGCGAAGGGCGAGACGCTGCCCGAGGCGATCCGGCATGCGAAGGAGTATCTGACCGGCGCGTTGAACGCGATGCTCGACCTGGGCCACGGTTCCGGCCCGATGGACCATGCGTGGCAGTGGCGGTGAGAGAAGGAGGAATGACGATGACGCAGAACGATGACGCCACCGGGCGCACCGCTTCGGACGCGCGTGACGCGGCGCTCGCCACGGCGACCGATCGTTTCGCCGTGAGGCAGGAGGTCCCCATCGACCCGAAGACCGGCAAATCGTATCTCAACACGGTGGCCGCAATCCAGGTGTCGGTGACGGGCGCGGGCGCCGAGGTCTCCCCCTACGTCACGCAGGCCATCGAGGTGATCCGAGACTCCGGCCTCCCGCAGGAGACCAACGCCCTGTTCACGGACGTGGAGGGCAACCTCGACGACGTGCTGCACGTGGCCGGCGAGGCCGCAAAGAAACTCGCCGAACAGGGCTACCGCACGAGCCTCGTGCTCCACATGGACATCCGCCCCGGCTTCACCGGCCAACTTACGGAGAAGCCGAAGCTCGCCGACGCGATCATCGCCGAACGTCGGTCCGCGGCCGTCAAGGAGCAGCCGGAGCACTGATCTCCGCCATTCCGTTCATCTGATCCATCTGATCCGCCCGGTCCGCATCGAGGGGCCTGTCGCCGGTCACATAGTGACCGGCGACAGGCCCCTCGTCGTCATCCTCCTAATCTATGGTGCAGGAAATTCGCAGGCGGGTCACACAATGACCGTCGCGATCCTGGATTCAGGCTCCGCACGCTATGGCCTGTCCGTGTCCCGCACAACAGGAGCGACGGCAGGCAGGACGTGCGGGCCAAGGGTTCGCAGTATAAGAGGTAATTCATCATGACCGCTGCCGAAGGGCAGAGCATCACCGCCACGGCGGGGCACAGCGGCGCACGGGGCGCCACGGATCATTCGAAGGCAGATTCGAAAACACGACATTCGGAGCAGGTACAGGACATCATCTCACGCGTGGACAGGGCCAACGAGACCCCCATGTTCCACCGCATCGTGGCGCTGGTCGCCGCGGGCATGCTCATGGACAGCATCGACGTGTACATCGGAAGCGCGGTCGCCAGCAGCGCGCTGGCCACCCACTGGTCCACCGTGCAGCAGAATTCCACGTTCATGTCGGCCGGTTTCCTCGGGCTGCTCATCGGCTCGTTGCTGGCTGGTTTCGTCGGCGACCTCAAGGGGCGCCGAGTGGCTTATCAGATCAACCTGCTGCTGTTCGGCGGCTTCACGTTCCTGGGTGCGTTCGCGCCATCCATGCCGGTCCTCGCCCTGTGCCGTCTGGGCGCGGGGCTCGGTCTGGGCGCGGAGATCGTCACCGGGTTCGCCATGGTCAACGAGTTCGCGCCGATGAACCGCCGCGGTCATTGGTGCGCGATCGTGTCCCTGGTGGCGAATTGCGGCGTGCCGATCGCCATGTTGCTGTGCGCGTGGATCATCCCCCGGTGGTCGTGGCGCCCATTGTTCGTGGGCATCGGCCTGATCGCCGCCGTGATCTGGTGGCTGCGTCGCGACATCCCCGAATCGCCGCGTTGGCTCGCCGTGCATGACCGTTATGAGGAGGCGGACGCCATTGTCCGCCGCATGGAGGCCAACGGCTCCCGTCCGGTGGATGCGGCGGCGACGTCCGCCGATGCGGCCGCCCAGACCCGCAATGCGGGCGGCCGCTCGCTGGGTGTATGCCTGCTGGTCGCCATCGTCGCCGTGGGCGCCACCAACGTGTGCTCGTACGCGTTCACCTCCTGGGTGCCGACGATTCTCGTCAAGCGCGACATCAACCTGTCCAGCTCCCTGATCACGTCCACGCTGATGATGTTGGGCGCGCCGGTCGGCTGCCTCATCGGTTCGCTGCTCATCGACCGTATCGGCCGCAAGCGCACCATCGTGCCCGCGTTCCTGTTCACCGGCGTGTTCGGCATGCTGTACGCGTTCCAGACCTCCACCGTCGGCGCCATCGTGGTCGGGTTCCTGCTCATGATGTGCCTGTACACGCTGATGGCGTCCGTGGTGGCGGTGTATGCACCGGAATTGTTCGCCACGAAGGTGCGTTTCCGTTGCGTCGGTCTGGCCAACGCCATCGCGAAGCTGCTCAACGTGCTCATGCCGATGGTGGTCGGTTGGATGCTCACCGCGCTCGGCGCCACGTCGATCTTCGTGGCGATCAGCGCCATCGCCATCGCGTCGATGCTGGTGGTGGGCTTCTTCGGCGCGGAGACGTCGCAGCGTTCGGTCGGCTGATTCGCGATTCGTCCGCGATTCCGCCCAGATATGACGGAGGGCCGGTCCCGTGGTACGGGATCGGCCCTCCGTCGTCATGATGGGATGTGGCCACCCGCGAACCGTCGCACGGCGTTCGCGGAAGCCGCGTCCGTCATTCCTTGATGCCGTACTCCTTGGCGATGAGGCTCCACAGTTCGCCCGCGGCGCGTTCGACGTCATCGTTGATGATGGTCACGTCGAATTCGCCTTCGGCGGCGAGCTCGACCTTGGCGGTCTCGAGACGACGCTTGCGCTGCTCCTCGGTCTCGGTGCCGCGGCCGGTCAGACGGCGTACGAGTTCGTCGAAGCTGGGCGGCGCGATGAACACGGTCATCACGTCGAGCCCGAGTTCGGCGGCTTTCTCCTTGACGCGGCGCGCCCCCTGCAGGTCGATTTCGAGAATCGTGGGGGTGCCCACCGCGAGATGCTCCTCGAGGGGCTTCAACGGAGTGCCGTAATGGGCCATGCCATGCACGAGTGCGGTTTCGAGGAACTCCCCCGCCTTCTCCTTCTCGGCGAATTCCTCTTCGCTCATGAACCAGTAATTCACGCCGTTGACTTCGCCGGGACGGGGGTCGCGGGTGGTGGCGGACACGGACACCCATACTTCGGGGTGCTTCTTGCGCAGCGCCACTTCGACGGTGCCCTTGCCTACACCGGCGGGTCCGGTAAGCACGAGGAGACGTCCTCCGCGCAGCGCCGAGGCGTCGTCCTCCTTGGCGTCGGTTCCCGGCGCGACGTCGGCGGCGGGAGCGCCGTCCACGGACGGTTCCGGCGTGGCGGTTTCGACGGCGGCGTCCGTTGCTTCGGTCTTGTCTTCGGTCACGTTTTCCGTTCCTTGATGATCGTTGTCGGCGTTGCCGCCGGCCGGCTTCATGTCCACGATGGTGGCGGTGTCCGACTGCTCGTCCCCGATTCTGGTGGCCTCGAGCAGCGCCTGCCGCACGTCCAGGGAGATGGCTTCGGTCGCTTCGCTCAACGCGGAGATGTCCGGCCCGTGGGAGGCGATGAAGCGGGAGACGGTGACGAGCACGTTGCCTCTGGTCCCCTTGAACACGGTACGCAGGTCCTTGGCGTCGGCGCCCTGCCAGCCGTAGCCGGGAGACAGAATCGGACCGGTGAACTTGGCGGGGTCCACACCGGTTTCGGTGATCCACTGGCCGATGGTCGCGCCGATGACGAGGCCGACGGAACCCATGCCGTCCACGTTGCGGTTGTTCTTCTGCGCGGTGGCGGCGATGCCGTACGCCACCGTTTTGCCCTCGTAGTCGCCGCGCTGTCGGATGGCGCTCTGCAGGCTGCGTCCCTCGTCATTGGAGGTGAGGGAGGCGATGAACACGCCGCGCCCGTTGTCGAGCGCGTCGTCGATGAGCCCCTGCAGGGACCTCGCGCCGTAGTACGGCAGTAGCGTGATCGCGTCGGCCCTGAGCGGGGCGCCCGGCTTGAAGTAGGCGTCGGCGATGGCGGAGATCGTCGTGGACAGGCCGCCGTGCAGGCAGTCCACGATGGTGATGATGCCCATCTGCCGGGCCGCGTACAGCACGCGTTCCAGCGCGGCGAATCCCTTCGAACCGTACCGTTCGAACATCGGCGACTGGAATTTGACGGCGGCGGCGCGTCCGTTCGCGGCCTGCAGCATGCGCATGGCGAACATCTCCGCGCCGTCGGCGTCGACGTTGTAGCCCCAATCGGTCAGGAGCTTTCGGTGCGGGTCGATGCCCACGCATAACGGACCGTACTTGTCCATCGAATTGCGCAGGCGCAGACCGAAGTCCGAACGCCTCGCGAGCCGTTCCTTGTCCTGTTCCTCAATGGGGCTGTCACTCATCGCGATCCCTTCCTTCGTGTGAGAGGAATTCCGTTGGTCAGAAATCCTTGCTTTCCAAGGCGAACAACTGCTTCGAATGCTCCTGGATGCTCATGATCTGGTAGTCGTTGCGCTTGACCGCCTCGATGGCCAGCAGCACCGCGGAGAACTCGGTGATGGTGGTGAACTGCGGCAGGTCGGCGGCGATGGCGGCGGCGCGGATGGAGTATCCGTCGGAACGCGAGCCTCTCGAGTTCGGCGTGTTGAGGATCATGTCGATCGCACCTTCCTCGATGAGTTCGACGACGTTCTTGCCGACGGATCCCTCGGCATGCACGACCTGCACCGGAGCCTCGGGGTCGGAGTCCACGCGGGTGGAGATCTTGTCCACGATCTTCGATTCGATGCCGTAGCGGCGCAGCACGGACGCGGTGCCCTCGGTCGCCCAGATGGTGAATCCGAGCTCGACGAGACGCACGGCCATGAGCGGCAGCTGGCGCTTGTCGGTGTCGTTGACGGAGATGAACACGTTGCCGTGGGTGGGCAGGCCTCCCTCATAGGCGGCGAGCTGGCTCTTGGCGAACGCGTGCGGGAAGTCGCGGTCGAAGCCCATGACCTCGCCGGTGGAGCGCATCTCCGGTCCGAGCAGGATGTCGACGGTCTTGCCGACGGGCGTACGGAAACGCTTGAACGGCAGGACGGACTCCTTGACCGCCACCTGCTGGCCGCGGTGCATGACGCCGCCGTCGCCCTTGGGCAGCAGCAGGCCGTTGGCGCGCTGGTCGGCGATGGTCTCCCCCGCCATGATGCGGGCGGCGGCCTTGGCCAGCGCCACGCCGGTGGCCTTGGAGGCGAACGGCACGGTGCGGGAGGCTCGCGGGTTGGCCTCGATGACGTACAGGGTGTTGGCCATGAAGGCGTACTGCACGTTGATCAGGCCCTGCACGTTGCAGCCCTTGGCGATGGCGTAGGTGCCCTCGCGCAGACGACGAATCTGGTCGTCGGACAGCGTGGACGGGGGCAGGGTGCAGGCGGCGTCGCCGGAGTGCACGCCGGCCTCCTCGATGTGCTCCATGATGCCGCCGATGTACAGCTCCTCGCCGTCGAACAGGGCGTCGACGTCGATCTCGATGGCGTCCTGGAGGAACTTGTCGATGAGCAGCGGCGAGGGCAGACGTCCGGAGACGACCGTATCGGCCTGGGCTTCGGCCAGGGCTCGGTTCACGTACTTCTCGAGCTGCGCGTCATCGTAGACGATCTCCATGCCGCGGCCGCCGAGCACGTAGCTCGGACGCACGAGCACGGGGTAGCCGATGTTGCGCGCGGCCTCCTGGGCTTCCTCGAGGCTGAGCGCGGTGCCGTAGCGCGGCGCGTTCATCTTCGCCTTCTTGAGCACCTCGCCGAACAGCTCGCGGTTCTCCGCCAGGTCGATGGCCTCCGGGGTGGTGCCGAGGATCGGCACGCCCGCGGCCTTGAGGCGCGCGGCGAGCGAAAGCGGCGTCTGGCCGCCGAGCTGCACGATGACGCCCTTGACGGGGCCCATCCTCTTCTCGGCCTCGTAGATCTCGAGCACGTCCTCGAAGGTGAGCGGTTCGAAGTAGAGACGGTCGGAGATGTCGTAGTCGGTGGACACGGTCTCCGGGTTGCAGTTGACCATGATCGTGTCATAGTCCTTGCCGAGCTCCTGCACCGCGTGTACGCAGGTGTAGTCGAACTCGATGCCCTGGCCGATGCGGTTCGGGCCGGAGCCGAGGATGATCACGGCCTCGCGTTCGCGCGGCTTGACCTCGCTCTCGTCCGCGTAGCAGGAGTAGTAGTACGGCGTGGCCGCGTCGAATTCGGCGGCGCAGGTGTCGACCGTCTTGTACACGGGCTTGAGACCGTAGGTCCAGCGCAGTTCGCGGATGGTGTTCTCGCCCTCGTCGCCCAGATTGCGCAGGTGCGCGATCTGCAGGTCTGACAGGCCGGCGAGCTTGGCGCGGCGCAGCAGCTTGCGCGTGAGCGTCTCGGCCTCACGCACCGCCTGAGCGGTCTCGTTGATGAGCGTGAGCTGCTTCAGGAACCACGGGTCGATCTTGGTGGCGGCGTACAGCTGCTCGATGGTGGCGCCGCCCCAGATGGCGCGCATGATCTGCAGGTAGCGGTGCTCGGTGGGCACGTGCACGGCCTTGAGCAGATCGGCGACCTCCTCGGCGGAGGGCTTGTCACCATCCCAGCTGAAGCCCATGTGACGCTTGTCGATGGAACGCATGGCCTTGCCGAGGGACTCCTGGAAGTTGCCGGCCAAGGCCATGGCCTCGCCGACGGACTTCATCGACGTGGTCAGGGTCGGGTCGGCACCCGGGAACTTCTCGAACGCGAAGCGCGGCACCTTGGTGACGACGTAGTCGATGGTCGGCTCGAAGGAGGCGGGCGTGGACTGGGTGATGTCGTTGCGGATTTCGTCGAGCGTGTAGCCGAGGGCCAGCTTGGTCGCGATCTTGGCGATCGGGAAGCCGGTGGCCTTCGAGGCGAGGGCGGACGAGCGGGAAACGCGCGGGTTCATCTCGATGACGATGATGCGTCCGGTCTCGGGGTGGATGGCGAACTGGATGTTGCAGCCGCCGGTGTCGACGCCGACGCCGCGGATGATGGCGATGCCGATGTCGCGCAGCTTCTGGTATTCACGGTCGGTGAGCGTGAAGCAGGGGGCCACGGTGATGGAATCGCCGGTGTGCACGCCGACGGGGTCGACGTTCTCGATCGGGCAGACGACCACGACGTTGTCCTTGCGGTCGCGCATGAGCTCGAGCTCGAATTCCTTCCAGCCCTCGATGCCTTCCTCGATGAGGACCTCGTCGGTCGGCGAGTAGTGGATGCCCGCGCCGGCGATGCGGTGGAGCTCCTCCTCGTCGTGCGCGATGCCGGAGCCGAGACCGCCCATGGTGAAGCTCGGGCGGACGACCAGCGGGTAGCCGAACTCCTCGGCGATGCGGTCCACTTCGGCGAGCGTGTGCGCGATGCGGGAACGTGCGGATTCGGCGCCGGCCTCGTCGACGACCTTCTTGAACAGCTCGCGGTCCTCGCCGCGGTCGATGGCCTCAAGGGACGCTCCGATGAGCTCGACACCGTACTTCTTGAGCACGCCGGCCTCGCCGAGGGCCATGGCCGCGTTCAGCGCGGTCTGGCCGCCGAGGGTGGGCAGGAGCGCGTCGGGGCGTTCCTTGGCGATGATCTGCTCGAGGATCGGCGTGGCGATCGGCTCGATGTAGGTGGCGTCGGCCATCTCCGGATCGGTCATGATGGTGGCCGGGTTGGAGTTGACGAGGATGACGCGGATACCTTCCTCCTTGAGGACGCGGCATGCCTGGGTGCCCGAGTAATCGAACTCCGCCGCCTGACCGATGACGATCGGGCCGGATCCGATGACCATCACGGATTTGATGTCGGTGCGCTTCGGCATATCACTTACCTTCCTTGGAGTTGGTGCGCTCTGCGCGCGGGTTGTTCTTCATGAGCTCGCAGAAACGGTCGAACAGGTAGGCTGCGTCGTGCGGGCCGGCGGCGGCCTCCGGGTGGTATTGGACGGAGAACGCGGGGATGTCCACGCACTGAAGTCCTTCGACCACGTCGTCGTTGAGGTCGATGTGGCTGACGAACACCTTGCCATACCTGCCGTCCTCGAACGGAGCGTCGACGGTCTCGCCAATCGGCGCGTCGACGGCGAAGCCGTGGTTGTGCGCGGTGATCTCGATCTTGCCGGTGGTCATGTCCTTGACCGGCTGGTTGATGCCGCGATGACCGAACTTCAGCTTGTAGGTGCCGAAGCCGAGCGCACGGCCGAGCAGCTGGTTGCCGAAGCAGATGCCGAAGAACGGGTAGCCGGCATCGAGGACCTTGCGCAGCAGCTCGACCTCCGGACCGGCCTGTTCCGGATCGCCCGGGCCGTTGGAGAAGAAGACGCCGTCCGGGTTGAGCTCCTCGATCTCCTCGAACGTGATGGTGGAGGGCACGACGTGCACGCGGCATCCACGTTCGGCCATGCGGTGCGGGGTCATGCCCTTGATGCCGAGGTCGACGGCGGCCACGGTATACAGCGGCTCCTTGCCCTCGTATTCGCCGCACGGTTCGATGGTGTAGGTCTCCTTGGTGGACACCTCGTCGTACAGGCTCAGACCCTGCATCTGCGGGGTGTCCTTGACACGGGCGAGGAGCTCATCGAGCTCCCTCACGTGGCCGGAGTCGTCCACGAGGGCGTCGCCGGAGAAGATGCCGGCGCGCATGACGCCCGCGGAACGCAGGTGACGTACGAGCTTGCGGGTGTCGATGTCGGCGAGGCCCACGATGCCGTTAGCCACGAGATCGTCGTCGAGGCTGCCTTCGGCACGCCAGTTGCTCACGTTCGGGGAGGGTTCGCGCACCACATAGCCGGCCACCCAGATGCGGGAGGACTCCGGGTCCTCATGGTTGACGCCGGTGTCGCCGATGTGCGGGAAGGTCTGCACGACGATCTGGCGGTCGTAGCTTGGATCGGTGAGCGTCTCCTGATAGCCGGTCATGCCGGTGGCGAACACGATCTCACCCGTGGTCGCACCGCGGGCACCGTATGGCTCTCCCACGTACACCTGGCCGTCCTCCAGCACAAGGACCGCGTCGTCCTTGGAATAGTTTGCGTTCTCGCTCACCAAAACCCCCTTTGTGATCACTCGGGTTATCCGTAACTTAGGTTATCGGCCAGCGCAGACTCACACGCCGCGTGTGCGGTATGCGTCCGATGCGCCGGCTGCGGCCGCGTTGGTGCGGCCATCGCGTCGTCGTGCGACGCGTCCGCTCATGAAAACGCCTCCCGTGTTGCGGGGAGGCGTTTGAAGCAATGACTAATCGATCGGCTTTTCCTTGGCCGTGCAGATGGCGGACAGCAATCCGTGGATGAACGCGGGCGAGTCGTCGTCGCACAGCGTCTTCGCGAGGGACAGCGCCTCGTCGATGGCGACCTTGTCCGGCACCTCGTCGTTGAAGAGAATCTCCCATGCGGCGATACGCAGGATGTTGCGGTCAACGACGCCCATGCGCTTGACCTTCCACCCGGTGGAGTGCTCGTCCAGGGTGGAGTCGATATCGGCGATGTGCTCGGCAACGCCTTTGACGATGTCGATGGCGTACTCCGGCAGCGGCGTCTGCGCGCCAGGCGTCTCGATGCGCTCCTCCAAAAGGGACAGGATGTCCTGTCCCTTCTCGTCCGCTTCGTACAGCGTGTTCAGAGCCCTTTTTCGTGCGGTGGAACGTGCCATGCCTCTGCTGGTCCTTCTTCTTGGTGCTGGTCTGCCGGTCTGCTGTTGGCCTGATGCGGTCGGATCAGTTCTCGCGGCCCAGGTAGGAGCCGTCGGTGGTGTTGACCTTGACCTTCTCGCCTTCGTTGATGAACAGCGGGACCTGAATCTCGGCGCCGGTCTCGACGGTGGCGGGCTTGGTGCCGGCGTTGGAACGGTTGCCCTGCAGGCCGGGCTCGGTGTGGGTGATGGTCAGGACCACAGACGCCGGCAGCTCGACGCTCAGCGGGGTCTCGTCGTGGAAGGAGACGATGCAGTCGGTGCCTTCGAGCAGGAACTTGGTGTCGACGAGGGACTTCGGCACGTAGACCTGGTCGTAGGTGGTCATGTCCATGAAGACCAGGTTGTCTCCATCCTCGTAGGAGTACTGGAGGTTGCGGTTGTCGACGGTCTCGAACTCCATCTTCATGCCTGCGTTGAAGGTCTTGTCGACGATCTTGCCGGACAGGACGTTCTTGATGGTGGTGCGCACGAAGGCGGGGCCCTTGCCCGGCTTGACGTGCTGGAACTTGAGGACGGTCCACAGCTGGCCGTCGAGGTTCAGGACGGATCCGTTCTTGATGTCATTGGTAGTCTGTGCCACGATTCTCACCTATGTTTCTAGTGTCGAGGGCTTACCCAAAATTTGCCTTGGCTATTATGCCATCACCCCTCTACCGCGACACGGCGGCGAGGATGATAAGAACACGGTCGGTTTCCTTGCCCGGAGGCGTAGGACATCTCCACAAACGGTCGAATATACGAATGGGTCCCGGAACCAAAGTGGTTCCGGGACCCATTCAGCACGCTAGTTCAAGCGCGTCGCGAAGATCGCTCCGATGTGAATCAGGCGAGGATCTTGGTGACACGGCCCGAGCCGACGGTGTGGCCACCCTCACGCACGGCGAAGGTGAGGCCCTCCTCCATGGCGATGGGCTGGATCAGCTCGACGGTGAAGGTCGCGTGATCGCCCGGCTGGACCATCTCGACGCCTTCCGGCAGCTCGATGACGCCGGTGACGTCGGTGGTGCGGAAGTAGAACTGCGGACGGTAGTTGGAGAAGAACGGCGAGTGACGGCCACCCTCGTCCTTGGTGAGGACGTAGACCTCACCCTCGAACTTGGTGTGCGGGGTCACGGTGCCGGGGGCAGCCACGACCTGGCCACGCTCGACGTCCGTACGGCCGAGGCCACGGAGGAGCAGACCGGTGTTGTCGCCGGCCTCGCAGGCGTCCATCGTCTTGTGGAAGGTCTCGATGGAGGTCACGGTGGTGTTCTGGGTCGGACGGATGCCGACGATCTCGACCGGGGAGTTGACGGCCAGCTGGCCACGCTCCACACGGCCGGTGACGACGGTACCACGGCCGGAGATGGTGAAGACGTCCTCGATCGGCATCAGGAACGGCTTGTCGAGGTCGTGGACCGGGGTCGGGATGTACTCGTCGACGGCGTCCATGAGCTTCTTGATCTGCTCGACCCAGTGCTCGTGATCCGGGGCGTCATCGTGCAGGGCGCCGTAGGCGGAGACGTGGATGACCGGACAGTCGCGATCGAAGCCGTTCTCGTCGAGCAGGTCACGGACCTCTTCCTCGACGAGCTCGATGAGCTCCTCATCGTCGACCATGTCGCACTTGTTCAGGGCGACCAGGATCTTCGGGACACCGACCTGACGGGCGAGCAGGACGTGCTCGCGGGTCTGGGCCATCGGGCCGTCGGTGGCGGCGACCACGAGGATGGCGCCATCCATCTGGGCGGCACCGGTGATCATGTTCTTCACGAAGTCGGCGTGGCCCGGGCAGTCCACGTGAGCGTAGTGACGCTTCGCGGTCTGGTACTCGATGTGGGCGATGTTGATGGTGATACCGCGGGCGGCCTCTTCCGGAGCGGAATCGATCTGGTTGAAGTCGTACTCCGGGTTGACATCCGGGAACTCCTCGTGCAGCACCTTGGAGATGGCCGCGGTCAGAGTGGTCTTGCCGTGATCGACGTGGCCGATGGTACCGATGTTAACGTGCGGCTTAGTACGCTCGTACTTTTCCTTTGCCATTACTTTGTCCTCCTGGACGTTTCGTAGGGTTACTGGGTTTCTGGGTTTCGTGCCACATTGATGAGCCAGAACCCAGTCAGCGGTACACGATATTACCGCTGACTGGAGACGTGACGCAAATCAACGTAGCTACGCGTGTCACTCGCCGCGCTGGGCCTTGATTATCTCGTCGGAGACGCTCTTCGGCACCTCGGCGTAGGAGTCCATCTGCATGGTGAACATGGCGCGGCCCTGGGTCTTCGAACGCAGGTCGCCGATGTAGCCGAACATCTCGGACAGCGGGACCTTGGCGTCGATGACCTTGACGCCGGTGGCGTCGGTCATGGACTGGATGTTGCCACGGCGCTGGTTGAGATCGCCGATGACTTCGCCCATGTACTCCTCCGGAGTACGGACCTCGACAGCCATGATCGGCTCGAGGATGACCGGCTTGGCCTTCGGGGCGGCTTCCTTGAAGCACATGGAGCCCGCGAGCTTGAAGGCCATTTCGGAGGAATCGACCGGGTGCATCTGGCCATCGGTGACGGTGGCCTTGACGCCCACCACCGGGAAGCCTGCGAGGATGCCGGATTCCATGGCTTCCTTGACGCCCGCCTCGATGGAGGGGATGAACTCCTGGGAGATGTGGCCGCCGGTGACGGCGTTCTCGAACTCGAAGGTCTTGCCCTCGGTGGTCTCGAGCGGCTCGAAGTTCATTAGGACCTTCGCGAACTGGCCGGAACCACCGGTCTGCTTCTTGTGCGTGTAGCCCTGGTCCATGACGGCCTTACGGATGGTCTCGCGGTAGGCGACCTGCGGCTTGCCCTGGGTGCACTCGACCTTGAACTCGCGACGCATACGGTCGACGATGATGTCGAGCTGAAGCTCGCCCATGCCGGCGATCAGGGTCTGGCCGGACTCCTCGTCCGTGGTGACCTGGAACGTCGGATCCTCTTCGGCCAGCTTGGCGAGGGCGATGCCCATCTTCTCCTGGTCGGCCTTGGTCTTCGGCTCGACGGCCACCTGGATGACCGGCTCCGGGAAGGTCATGGAGTCGAGGGTGATCGGAGCGTCGATGGCGCACAGGGTGTCGCCGGTGGTGACGTTCTTGAGGCCCACGAAGGTGTAGATGTTGCCGGCTTCGGCGGCATCCACCGGGTTCTCCTTATCGGCGTGCATCTGGAAGATCTTGCCGACGCGTTCCTTCTTCTCACGGGTGGAGTCGAGCACGGAATCGCCCGGCTTGACGGCGCCGGAGTAGACGCGCACGAACACGAGCTTGCCGTAGAACGGGTGGGTGGAGATCTTGAAGACCAGCGCGGAGAACGGATCGGTCGTGACCGGCTTGCGGTCGATCTCGACGGACTCGTCGCCGGGCTTGTAGCCCTTGATGGCCGGCACGTCCTCCGGGGACGGCAGGTAGTCGACGACGCCGTCCAGCATCGGCTGGACGCCCTTATCCTTGAAGGCGGAGCCGCAGAAGACCGGGAAGGCCTTCTTGGCGATGGTGAGCTCACGCACACCCGCGCGGATCTCCTCCTTGGTCAGCTCGCCGGACTCGAAGAACTTGTCCATGAGTTCGTCGTTCGCCTCGGCGGCGGCCTCGACGAGCGCCTCGTGGTATTCCTCGGCCTTGTCGGCGAGATCGGCCGGGATGTCGGTGACGTCGTACTTGGCGCCGAGGCCCTCGGTGCCGTTCCAGACGTAGGCCTTCATCTCGACGAGGTCCACCACGCCGGCGAAGTCGTTCTCGGCGCCGATCGGCAGCTGCATGACGATCGGGTTGGCGCCCAGCTTCTCCTTGATGGTGTCGACGGAGTAGTAGAAGTTCGCGCCGAGCTTGTCCATCTTGTTGATGAAGCAGATGCGCGGCACGCCGTACTTGTCGGCCTGACGCCACACGGTCTCGGACTGCGGCTCCACGCCTTCCTTGCCGTCGAAGACGGCGACGGCGCCATCGAGCACGCGCAGGGAGCGCTCCACCTCGGCCGTGAAGTCCACGTGGCCCGGGGTGTCGATGATGTTGATCTGGAACTTGTCCTTGGTGTCGTGGGACTGACGGTTCCAGAAGCAGGTGGTGGCGGCGGACTGGATGGTGATGCCGCGCTCCTGCTCCTGCGCCATGAAGTCCATCGTCGCGGCGCCATCATGCACCTCGCCGATTTTGTAGCTCTTGCCGGTGTAGTACAGAATACGCTCGGTGGTGGTGGTCTTACCGGCATCGATGTGAGCCATGATGCCGATATTGCGGATCATGTGAAGATCCGAAAGGACGTCTAGCGCCATGAGTTTTCCTTAACTCTCGTTCTACTTGAATTACCAGCGGTAGTGGGCGAAGGCCTTGTTGGCCTCTGCCATCTTATGAGTATCCTCGCGACGCTTGACAGAAGCGCCGAGGCCGTTGGAGGCGTCCAGGATCTCGTTGGCGAGACGCTCGGCCATGGTCTTCTCGCGACGGGCGCGGGAGAAGTCGGTCAGCCAGCGCAGGGACAGGGTGTTCGCGCGGTTCGGCTTGACCTCGACCGGCACCTGGTAGGTGGCGCCGCCGACTCGGCGGGAACGCACCTCGAGGGACGGACGGATGTTGTCCAGGGCGCGCTTCAGCACGGCCACGGGCTCCTGATCGGTCTTCTCCTTGACCATGTCGAGCGCGGAGTACACGATGTCCTCGGCGATCGACTTCTTGCCGTCAAGCAGGATCTTGTTGATGAGCTGCGCCACGACGGTCGAACCGTAGATCGGATCGGGCAGCACCTGATGCTTCTTGGAGGGTCCTTTACGTGACATATCTCTTACTTCGCCTTCTTTGCTCCGTACAGGGAACGACCCTGCTTGCGGTCCTTGACACCCTGGGTATCGAGCGCGCCACGCACGATGTGGTAGCGCACGCCCGGCAGATCCTTCACACGGCCGCCGCGCACGAGCACGATGGAGTGCTCCTGCAGGTTGTGGCCCTCGCCCGGGATGTAGGCGGTGACTTCCACGCCGGAGGACAGGCGCACACGGGCGACCTTACGCAGAGCCGAGTTCGGCTTCTTCGGGGTGGTGGTGTAGACACGGGTGCACACGCCGCGGCGCAGCGGGCTGCCCTTGAGCGCCAAAGTCTTCGACTTCTTCGGCTTCGGCGAACGTCCCTTACGGACGAGCTGTTCGATAGTAGGCAACTTGAATTCTCCGATTCAGTGTTATCTCTTGTTTCCGTGAGGCCCGCAGCATCGTGAGCCACACTTCCCCTGGATTCCGGAAACCAATCCGAATCGGAAAGTAAGCCACGGTCCACCGGCCCGATGGCCCGCCCCTCTCTCGCCGCCGCATTGCTGCGCGCGATCCAAACGATTCGCGGGATATCCCGACCCGCACGCCTGTCACATAAGGCATGCCGTCGGCACACACGAATATCCATGATACGGAGACCCTGGACGACGACACGCCACAATCTGAAATCCCCATCCGCTACCCGATGCCACGGCGCCGGGCGACGCGGGATATGCGAAACCCCCGAGGCGATGCCTCGGGGGTTTCCCTGGGGTGGCTAACGTGGCTCGAACACGCGACCTTCTGAACCACAATCAGATGCTCTACCAACTGAGCTATAGCCACCATGCGGTGTCTCCGACCGGCTTGCACCGGTTGTTGACAACAGGTGGTTACTGTACACGAGTTTCGAAGCCTGTCCAAACTCGGCGTGTCGCACTGTGCAAACAACCACGGTTTGTTCGTTTCATTTCCGTAAAAACGGAATCGTGTTCGTTTTTGTTTGTTTGTATGATACGCGCTCAGCATTACTGCCCATTATGTTTTCAGCGTGTCAAGCTTGTTTTTATGTTCACTTATGATGTATACTGCAAATCGAAGGCCGGAGTTTAAGATCGGCCGAGGATTCGGCAGGTCGCAACGAAGCGCAGAACGTCGTAAGACCACAAGCGCAACGCCTTCGATATAAGTGAAGAACAACAGAACAGAGCGAACATTGGTTCGCAACGAGGCGCGGCAAGGACATACGGCGATCGCCGGGCCGCGATGAACGAGATGGCTGTGTACTGTGTGAATGGATGGCGGCAGGCGCCGGGCAATGCGGTCCGCACCGTGCCGCACGGGTAGATGGAAACGACGTACCATCCCTTCCCCATACGATGGCCCCGGAACTTTTCCCTTCAGTTCCGGGGCCATCTTCTTCCTTCTTTCCCTCTCGCGCATGCGCATGACGCCACGCCGCGCGTCGTACGCATGCGGCCCCGGCCGGGGCATACACTCGTTCTCATGCTTTCCTTCGAAAACGATTATTCGCGCGCCGCGCACCCCGCGATTCTGGACGCGCTCACCCGCATCAACGACGGCCTCTACCCCGGATACGGCTCCGATGGAATCTGCGAGTCCGCCAGGGCGAAGATCCGTGCCGCGTGCGGCGTCCCGGAAGCCGACGTCTGGTTCCTCGTCGGCGGCACGCAGGCCAACCAGGTCGTCATCGATGCCGTCACCCCTCCATACGCGGGCGTGGTCACCGTCGAATCAGGACACCCGAACGTGCATGAGGCCGGTGCCATCGAATACTCCGGGCACAAGGTCCTCACGCTCCCCCACCACGACGGCAGGATGGACGCGGACGAGCTCGATGAGTATTGCGCCACGTTCTACGCGGACGCCAACCATGAGCACATGGTCTTCCCCGGCTGCGTATACGTCTCCATCTCCACCGAATACGGCACGATGTACACCAAGGCGGAGCTGGAGCGTCTCGCCGAGGTCGCACACCGATACGACATGCCGCTCTTCATCGACGGCGCGCGCCTCGGATACGGCCTGACCTCCACCGGATGCGACATGACGCTGCCCGACCTCGCCCGCATCGCCGACGTCTTCACCATCGGCGGCACCAAGGTCGGTGCGATGTTCGGCGAGGCGGTGGTCTTCACGAACCACGGCGCATTCGGCAAGGCGCCACGCCACTTCCTCACGCTCGTCAAGCAGCACGGGGCGCTCCTGGCCAAGGGGTTCCTGCTCGGCGTGCAGTTCGACACGCTGTTCACCAACGACCTGTACTTCCACATCGCACGCAACGCCAACCAACAGGCGGACCGCATCCGCAAGGCGCTGCGCGACAAGGGATACACGCTCACGTTCGACGCGCCGACCAACCAGATCTTCGTCACGCTCGACCAGCCAACCATCGACCGGCTGTCGGCGCACGTACGTCTCGGCTTCATGGAGAAAGCCGACGACACGCACACGGTGATGCGCATCTGCACCAGCTGGTCCACCACGGACGAGGAGACGGACGCGCTCATCGCGCTGCTGTGACGCGTCGGTCGGCGCAAGGCCGCGTCGGTCCGCATCAGCTGTCGGCGATGGCCTCGCGCTCCATATCGACGAACCGGTGGACGGACGCCTCCACCGAATAGTGTTCGCACGTGTGCTCCGCATACCGGGCTCCCCAACGCGCGAGCTCGTCCGGATGATCGATCCACCAGTCGATGCGCCGGGCGAGGATCGCAGCATCCCGCACGGGGAACAGTGATTCGTCCAGCAGCGCGAACTGGCTCGCCGCGGACAGCTCCGATGCCGCGATCACCGGGACGAGTCCGCAGGCCATCGCTTCGATGACGCTCACCGATTCGATGTCCGCGATCGAGCAGTGCACGAACAGGTCGCAGGACCTGAGCAGGGCGGGCATGTCGGCGTTGCGGTGGAACCCGATGTCGGCTCTGCGCTTGAGACGCCGGTTCGCACGGAAGGTGAGGTACCGCTTCAACGGCCCGGTGCCGGCGATGACGAGCTGGATGTCGCTGGCGTGCCGGCTCATCGAAATCGCCTTGATGAGCGTGATCTGGTCCTTCTCATGGGCGAGTCGCCCGGAGGCGACGACACGGAACGGCACATGCGCGGGCGCCGACGGGTCCAACGGTCTGCGCGCGGTGAACCGCGGCGAATACCCGTTGGAGATCACATGCATTACGCCCTTGTACCCGTGTTCGCGCAGCAGGCTCGCGGTCATCTCGGTGGGCGTGTGGACGTGGCCGACACGCTTGTAGAGCCACTGGCGGAACAACCAGTACAGGAAACGCTCCATACCGGGGATGTAGCGCAGCGGCCCAGCGGAGTACAACACGTTCTCCGGCTGGAGGTGGAATCCCGCCGTCACCGGAATGCCCATCTGGCGGGCGACCTTCGCGGCGCGGCGACCGAACTTGAACGGCATGTAGATGTGCACGACGTCGACGCCGTCGAATGCGGCGCGAAACAGGGTATCGCTCGGTTCGGCGAACTGCATCTGCTGCTTGGCGGCGACCCACGAGACCAGCGGCACCCTGTTCACGCGCGCCGGGAATTCCGGCGCGCCGATGCCGACCAGCCGTACGTGGTGTCCCTGACGCTCCAGTTCCGCGGCCCATTGCAACGCCGAATTGGAGGTGCCGTTGCCCTGGTTGCCGACCGTATCGACCACCAGCGCGATGGTCAACGGCCGGTCGATGCTCTCCTCATGCTCTGCTTCATCTCCGTGTTCACGCATTGCTCCAGTCTACGTCGCCTACGACAGGGCCCCGGCGATGCGGGACACGGCGGCGTACAGATCGCCTTCGGGGCGCAGCAGGCTGAACCGCACGTAGCCGTCCGAATGCGGCCCGAAGCAGGAGCCGGGGATGACGGCCACACCGGCATGTTCCAGCAGCCACGACGTGAATCCGTCGGACGTGCCGTGTCCTTCGGGCACCCGCGCCCAGAGGAACAGGCCGCCCCGGACCTCGGTCACGTCCAGTCCGGCCTCGCGCAGTCCCTCGCCGAGCACCTCCGCGCGATGGCCATAGGTCACGGCCAGCCGGGAGACCGAGCGCAGGTCGCTCTGCAGCGCGACGGCGCCCGCCTGCTGGACGACGCTCGGTGCGAGCACGGTGGTCTGACGGTGCACGGCCTTCGCGGCGGCGAGGATATCGGCGTTGCCGGCGATCCATCCACCACGCCAGCCGGCCACCATGAACATCTTCGACAGGGAGCCGAGCTCGACGGCGACATCCATGGCTCCGGGCGTCTCGAGAATGCTGGGAGAGGGGTCTCCGCCGAATTCGATGCCCGCGTACGCGAAATCGTTCATGATTGCGAAGCGGTGCGCATGGGCGAGTGCGACGGCCTTGCCGTAGAACTCCGGCGTGGCGACCGCGCCGGTGGGGTTGTTCGGGTAGTTGAGGATCAGGAGTTTCGCACGGTCCCACAAGGCCGGATCGACGGCGTCGAGGTCGGGCAGGAACCCGTGCGCCGGATCGGCGGGAATCGGCACGAAACGGCCTTTGGCGATGGCGGTGGAACCCTCGTACTGCGGGTAGTACGGGTCGACGGCCACGACCACGTCGTCTTCGTCGATCAGCGCGTCGATGACGGTGGAGATGCCGACGGACGCGCCGGCGACGGCAAGCAGCTGCGTACGCGCAGCGAGCGTCACGTCGTAGCGTTCCGCGTACCAGTCGCGTATCGCGGCGAGGTATTCGGGGACGCCGTCGAACGGCGGGTAACGGAAGAAGGAGGGGTCGTGCGCGGCGTGGGCGAGCGCGTCCTGCATGAACGAGGGAGGAACACCGTCCGGATTGCCTTTGGACAGGTCGATGATGCGCCGGCCGGCGCGGACCGCCGCCGCGACGCGGGCGTCGGCTTCGGCGAACGGGTTCGGTGGCAGTCCCGCCGCCCTTCGTGAAATCAGGTTTCCGATGAGCGGCGGATTGTCGTTCCCCATTGTCTCTCCCCGCGGGTTCCTTGAACGTTGGCCCGATCGTCTGTTTCGATCGATCGGTGACACCCACCGTACGCCCCGGCGGCACGCGCGGCCACGGCGTGTCTATACGCGGTATTTATGGAGGGTTATCAGGACGCGTCCGACGGATGAAATCGTCTTCCGACCGGTGCCGCGGGTCCCATGGCGGGAAGGGGCCGGCGTGGCGCGGCGCGGCGCGATGCGACAATGTGTCGCATGACCGATAGCGTGAACGTTTCCTCTGATTCCCCGTCCACTTCCTTCTCCCCCGCCGATGGCCGCGGGCGCGTGCTGGGCACGCCGCTCGGCGCGCATCCGACGCGCGTGCTGTTCCTCGGTTCGGGCGAGCTCGGCAAGGAGGTGACGATCGAGCTCATGCGGCTCGGCGCGTGGGTGTGCGCGGCCGATTCGTACGCGGGCGCGCCGGCCCAGCAGGTCGCGCATGAGGCCCGCGTGCTGGACATGGCGGACTCCGGCGAGCTGCGTGCCCTGTTCGACGAGGTGCGGCCCGACATCGTCGTGCCGGAGGTGGAGGCGATCGCCACGTCCGAGCTGGCCGACGCGGCCGCCCGCGGCATTCAGGTGGTGCCGAGCGCCGAGATTGCGGCGATCTGCATGGACCGCGAACGTCTGCGCGTCATCGCGCATGAGGAGTTGGGATTGCCGACCACGCCGTACCGTTTCGCCGGTTCGCTCGAGGAGCTGCGCGAGGGGGCCGCGACGGTGGGGTATCCGTGCGTCGTCAAGCCGGTGATGAGTTCGTCCGGCCACGGCCAGTCGGTGGTGCGTTCGGCCGATGCGATCGACGCCGCGTGGACCGAGGCGCAGGAGGGTCGTCGCGCCGCCGGCGAGGGGGGCGTGTCTCGTGTGATCGTCGAGGCGCTGGCGCCGCTCGACTACGAGCTGACCGTGCTGACGGTCTCGTCGTCGGCCGGCATCGTGACGTGCGCGCCGATCGGGCAGCGTCAGGAGTCGGGAGACTACCGCGAATCCTGGCAGCCGGCGACGGCTTCCGACGCCGTGCTGGCGGAGGCCGGCCGCATCGCGCGCGCGGCCGTCGAGGGGCTGGTCGCGAAGGCGAGGACAAGCGGCGAGACCGGCTGGGGCGTGTTCGGCGTGGAGCTGTTCGTACTGACCGACGGATCGGTGCTGTTCAACGAGGTGTCCCCGCGTCCGCATGACACGGGCATGGTGACGATGGCCTCGCAACGGCTCAGCGAGTTCGCGCTGCACGCGCGCGCGATTCTCGGTCTGCCGATCACGGAGGGGCATGTGGCGCTGTCGATGCCCGCCGGCTCCGTGGCGGCGAGCCATGCGATCGTGGTCGCCGGCGACGGCGAGGCGGAGTTCTCGAATCTTTCCGGAGCGCTGGCCGAGGCGGGCACCGACCTGCGTGTCTTCGCCAAGCCGGAGGTGCACGGCCATCGCCGCATGGCGGTCGCGCTGGCTATCGGAGGCTCCGCGGACGAGGCCCGCGTCAAGGCGGCCCGCGTGGCCGATGCGCTCGACATCGAGGTGCGGTGAGTCCCACGGAAACGATGCGCTGCACGGCGGCGTCGTTATCCCCGGCGATTGGTACCCTTTTACCGTTAGTTCACCCAGATATTCCACTCCTGAAAGGCGAGTAATGGAGAAACTGGAAATGCTCTACAAGGGCAAGGCCAAGAAGATGTACGCAACCGACGACCCCGACGTGCTGTGGGTCGAATACATGAATCAGGCGACCGCCGGCAACGGCGCGAAGAAGGCCCAGATCGAAGGCAAGGCCAACCTGAACAACCACATCACCTCCGTCATCTTCGACCTGCTCAAGGCCCGCGGCGTGGACAGCCACTTCATCAAGCGTCTGTCCGACACCGAGCAGCTGGTGAAGAAGATGGACATGTACCCGCTCGAGATCATCATGCGCAACACCGCGGCCGGCTCCTTCGCCAAGCGCTATGGCGTCGAGGAGGGCACGCCCCTCAAGAAGCCGATTCTCGAGTTCTGCCTCAAGTCCGATGATCTGGGCGACCCGTTCATCAACGACGACGGCATCGTGGCCCTCGGTCTCGCGACCGAAGAGGAGCTCGCGGAGATCTCCCGCATCGCCCGCGCCGTCAACGAGGGGCTCAAGGACATCTTCTCCAAGATCGACGTGCAGCTCGTGGACTTCAAGATCGAGGAGGGCAAGACCTCCGACGGCACCATCCTGCTCGCCGACGAGATCACCCCGGACACCTGCCGTCTGTGGGACCTCAAGGACAAGTCCGGCAAGATCGAGCACCTCGACAAGGACCTGTTCCGCCGCGATCTGGGCAACATCATCCCCGCGTACGAGGAGATCTACGGCCGTCTGGTCAAGCTGGCCGAGGCCGAAGGCATCGAACGCGCCGAATGATTCTTCCGCTGGCTCCCCTTTCATGACTTCATGAGGGGAGCCAGCTCGTTTTCCCGCATAAGACTTCCAAGACGACTTCCACCAAGGAAAGGATCCCCTATGGTTTTCCGCGTGTACGTGGAGAAGAAGCCCGGCTTCGACGTCGAGGCCCAGCAGCTCGGCACCGAGCTCAAAACCATCCTCGGCATCACGGGGCTGAAGCACATCCGCATCGTCAACCGTTATGACGTCGAAGGCATCGACAAGGCCCTGTTCGACAAGGCCACGCCGACCGTCTTCAGCGAGCCGCAGGTGGACGACGTGTACGCCGACCTGCCGGAGTTCGGCGAGGCGTCCGTGTTCGCCACCGAATTCCTGCCCGGCCAGTTCGACCAGCGCGCCGACTCCGCCGCCGAATGCATCCAGCTCATCTCGCAGGGCGAGCGTCCGGTCGTCCGCTCCGCCAAGCTGTACGCCCTCGAAGGCGATCTGACGGACGCGGACGTCAAGGCGATCAAGCATTACGTCATCAACCCGGTCGAGGCGCGTGAGGCGTCGCTCGAGACGAAGAAGACGCTGAAGACCGCCGTGCCGACCCCCGGCAAGGTCGAAGTCATCGCCGGATTCAACGAGATGGACGCCGAGACCGGCCAGCGGTTCATCGACGAGCGCGGCCTCGCCATGGACCTCGCCGACCTCGAGTTCTGCCAGAAGTACTTCTCCGAAGCCGGACGCGAACCCACGATCACCGAGATCAAGGTGATCGACACCTACTGGTCCGACCACTGCCGTCACACGACGTTCGGCACGATCCTGACCGACGTCGCCATCGACGACGACGTGGTCAAGGCCGCGTTCGAACGCTATCTGGAGCTGCGCCGCGAGCTCGGTCGCGAAGAGAAGCCCCTGTGCCTGATGGACATGGGCACGATCGGCGCGAAGTGGCTCAAGAAGAACGGCATCCTCACCGGCCTCGACGAGAGCGAGGAGATCAACGCCTGCACCGTCAAGGTGAAGGTGGACGTCAACGGCCATGACGAGGACTGGCTGTTCCTGTTCAAGAACGAGACGCACAACCACCCCACCGAGATCGAGCCGTTCGGCGGCGCGGCCACCTGCATCGGCGGCTGCATCCGCGACCCTCTGTCCGGCCGTTCCTACGTGTACCAGGCGATGCGCGTGACCGGTGCCGCCGACCCGACCGTGCCGGTCTCCGAAACGCTTGAGGGCAAGCTCCCCCAGCGCAAGCTCGTGACGACCGCCGCCGCCGGATACTCCTCCTACGGCAACCAGATCGGTCTCGCCACCGGTCAGGTCAACGAGATCTACCACCCCGGATACGTGGCCAAGCGCATGGAGGTGGGCGCGGTCGTGGCCGCCACTCCGGCGGACCACGTACGCCGCGAGACCCCCGCTCCCGGCGACAAGGTCATCCTCCTGGGCGGTCGCACCGGCCGCGACGGCATCGGCGGCGCGACCGGCGCCTCAAAGGCGCACAACGTCGAATCGCTCGAACTCGACGGCGCCGAGGTGCAGAAGGGCAACGCGCCGGTCGAACGCAAACTGCAGCGCCTGTTCCGCCGCGGTGACGCCTGCCGTCTCATCAAGCGCTGCAACGACTTCGGCGCCGGCGGCGTGTCCGTGGCGGTCGGCGAGCTGGCCGACGGCCTGTACGTGAACCTCGACACCGTGCCGAAGAAGTACGAGGGCCTCGACGGCACCGAACTGGCGATCTCCGAATCGCAGGAGCGCATGGCCGTGGATGTCGCGGCCGAGGACGTCGACGAGTTCCTGAGCTACGCACGCGAGGAGAACCTCGAGGCGACGGTGATCGCCACCGTGACCGAGGACCCGCGCATGGTGATGACCTGGAACGGCGACGAGATCGTGAACCTCTCGCGCGAGTTCCTCGCCTCCAACGGCGCCCCGAAGCACCAGGCCGTGCACGTCGAGGCGCAGCAGGCGTACGAGACGCCGGCCGCATGGCGTTCCGGCTCCCTCTCCGACCGCATGCACGCCCTCGTCACCGACCTCAACGTGGCCTCCAACAAGGGCCTGTCCGAGCGCTTCGACTCCACGATCGGCGCGGGCACCGTCCTCATGCCGTTCGGCGGCGTCAAGCAGCTCACCCCGAACGAGGCGATGGTCGCCAAGTTCCCGGTGTTCGGCGAGACCACCACCGCCTCCGCGATGGCTTGGGGCTTCAACCCGTACATCATGGAGAAGAACCAGTTCACCGGTGCCTACCTGTCCGTCGTCGAATCGCTGGCCAAGCTGGTCGCGGCGGGCTTCGAGCACGAGAAGGCGTATCTGAGCTTCCAGGAGTACTTCGAGAAGCTGCGCGACGAGCCGGAACGCTGGGGCAAGCCGACGGCCGCCGTGCTGGGCGCGCTGATGGCGCAGATCGACCTCGGCGCCGGCGCCATCGGCGGCAAGGATTCGATGTCCGGCTCGTTCGAGGCGCTTGACGTGCCGCCGACGCTAATCTCCTTCGCCGTCGCCGTGGGCAGCATGAAGCGCGCCACCTCCCCCGAGTTCAAGGGCGCCGGCCACCGCGTCGTGCGCATCGCGCCGCGCACCCTCGCCGATGGCCTCACGCCGGACAAGGACGCGCTACTCGACGCGTTCGGCCTGGTCGAGGAACTCACCGACTTCGGCACCGCGCTGGCCGTGTCCACTCCGGGCTACGGCGGCACCGCCGAGGCGCTGTTCAAGATGACCGTCGGCAACGGCATCGGACTGACCCTGAACGACGACATCGCCCTCGACGACCTGTTCGCGCCGGCCTACGGCTCGTTCATCGTCGAGCTCAAGGACAACGAGAAGATCCCGGCCGTCTCCAACCTCGTCGAGGTGGGCGAGATCGGTGTGACCTCCTCGGAGTACGAGTTCGTCGCGGGCGGCGAGACCATCGACCTCGCCGAGCTGCAGAACGCGTGGGAGGGCGGCATCGAGTCCGTGTTCCCGTACCGTTCCCACGGCGCCGAGAAGACCGAGACCGTCGAGACCGTCGACTTCCACGCCGAATCCGCCGGTGTGAAGAAGACCGTGTACGCGGGTGCGGGCGTGGCTAAGCCGCGCGTCATCATCCCCGTGTTCCCGGGCAACAACTGCGAGTACGATTCCGCGGCCGCGTTCGAACGCGCCGGCGCCGAGGCGCACACGCTGGTCGTCAACAACCTGACGCCCCAGGCCGTGGCCGAGTCCGCCGCCAAGCTGGTCGAGGAGATCAACAAGAGCCAGATCGTGATGATTCCGGGCGGCTTCTCCGGCGGCGACGAGCCGGACGGCTCCGCCAAGTTCATCACCGCGTTCTTCCGCGCCCCGGCCGTCACCGAGGCGGTGCGCGACCTGCTCAAGAACCGCGATGGCCTGATGCTCGGCATCTGCAACGGCTTCCAGGCGCTCATCAAGCTGGGTCTGGTGCCGTTCGGCGACATCGTCGACATGACCGCCGAATGCCCGACGCTGACGTTCAACACGATCGGCCGCCACCAGAGCCGCCTCGTGCGCACGCGCGTGGCGTCGGACCTGTCCCCGTGGCTCGCGAAGACCTCCGTGGGCGACGTGCACACGGTCGCCATCTCCCACGGCGAGGGCCGCTTCGTGGCCTCCGACGAGGTGTTGGCGCAGCTCAAGGCCAACGGCCAGATCGCCACGCAGTACGTGGACGAGTCCGGCGTGCCGGGCATGGATCTCGCGGTGAACCCGAACGGTTCGATGCTCGCCGTCGAGGGCATCACCAGCCCGGACGGCCGCGTGTTCGGCAAGATGGGTCATTCGGAGCGTTCCGGCAACGGTCTGTACGTGAACGTCCCGGGCGACAAGTACCAGCCGCTGTTCGAGGCCGGCGTCGAGTACTTCGCCGCGTGATGATCTAGCGTCCGTATGGACAAAAGGGAGACCTTCGGGTCTCCCTTTTGTCGTATGTTCAGGCCGGTCCGGTTCCCCGTTTTCGTCCGATCGGAATCGGGAACCGGCGCCCTGTTCACATGGACACCGGGTTCCCCGGTATTCCGCCGCTGCGAGGAATCATCGACGTTCGGTGATGCGCGGTTCCGGTTCCCGATTCCGGGACGCCGGGAATCGGGAACCGGCGGATACGAAAAAAGGGAGAGGCTCTAGGCCTCTCCCTCATGCGACTGGGATCGTCACGACTTCGGCTCGATGGTGGTCACGTTCACCGTGTAGCCGTCCGTTTCGGACAACGCTCCGAACAGCAGCTTCCTGACGACCTCCTTGCCGTGCTCGTTGGCCGATTTCAGCAGCTCCGACCGGTCCAGATCCTTCTCGCACTGCTTCTTCGCCACGTCCAACGCCTTCTTGGTGTCCTCGGCATCCATCTGATTCAACGGCGTCGACGACTTGTCGAAGAAACGCAGCTTATCGGAGTCGATGGAGATCGATTGGACCGTGGGAGCGGGAAGCGTCACGTCGACCGTCTTGTCCTTGACCTCGATCTTCGCCTTGGACAGGTCGAAGCCGGCGCGTGCCTCATAGATGTAGAACATCGTGAACTGCTTCGTGGTGAAGACCGTATTGCCGTCCTTGTAGGTGACGAACCCGTAGTCGCGCTCCACCATCGTGGTGAGATCCTGGACCTCCTCCAGCTGCCGATGGACGACGTCGTTGGTGATCGATGCCTCCTTCGGCACGAAGATCTTGTAGGTGGTCACACCACCGACGGCGACCAGCACTACCGCCAGCATCGCGTAGATGACGGCCTTAATCTTCCAGTTCCACCATCCGCGCTTTTTGGTTCTGCGTACGTAGTCCAGTGGGTTCTTCTCATCGATTTTCTGCTGTTCGGTCATAATCCTCCATGATTACAGATACCCGCGATTACGTAGATACGTCTCGTAATCGCGGGTATGGGTTTTCGTTTCCATTGTTTTTATGCCGTCCGTGGCCGTCCCCCATCGCGGGGCGGGACGGCCACGGACCGTGGGTCGGTCGATGGACTTGGGGACGTCAGTCCTCGACCTCGTAGTCGCTGACGGATACCTTGACCTGTGCGGCGTCGTTGGTGCTCATCGCCTCGAATTTGACCTTCTCGCCCTTGGGCCAGCTGGACGTCGAGGCGTACGTCTCCTCGACCTTCACGCCATCGGCGCCGTAGAGGGCGACCAGCAGGGTCACGCTGCCGAAGTCGATGCCGGTCGTGTTCTCGATGACCGCCGAATAGGTGTACATGCCGTATCCGTCATCGGTCTTCTCGAAGGTGGTCGAGGAGATCAGGTTGTTGAGCGCGTCCTCCGTCTCGGTCTTCTTCTGCACGGACGAGCCGTTGGCGACGATGTCGTTCAGCGATTCCTGATATTTCTCGTCCACCTTCAGGCCGTAGTCGTCGACGAAGGTCTTGAGCAGCGCGGAACGCTTGTCGTAGACCTTCGTCCACTGTTCCGTATAGTCGGCGCTCATGTACGAGTTGTTCTTCACGACGTCCATCGAGTCGTCCAGAAGGTTGAGGTAGGCGATCACGTTCTCCTGCAGTTTGGAGTCCTTGAACTGCCGTGACTTCAACCCCTTGTCGGTGTCGATCTCCGCCTGGACGGCGGCCTTGACGTACTCGCTGGAGTCGTCCTCGTTCTTCTGCTCGTACTGCTCGATGACGTCGGACCGCTTCTGGAAGCCCTCGGCGATGATGCTCATCGCCTCGTCGTCGGCGTAGTCCGGGCCCTCGTCCTTCGTCTGGGCGGAGGACGAGCAGGCGGCTAGCCCGATGGTCATCGCGAGGCACACCGTCGCGACGGCGACCGTCCGTCCGCAGGCGCGGATGCGTGATGCCAATGTGTTCATCGTGATGTTCCTTTCCGTTGTGTCGATGCGAGTGGCTCCGCGTCCGCCGATGCTCGCGGCTCCGGGGCCGCGGTCCTCTCCACTCCCCCCATGTTCCGTATGGGAGGCCCTCTCGGGCGGGCCGGTGGGATTGGCCGGACCGTCTGCGTCGGTGTTCCCGTCGCCCTCCCGTTGCCGTGCGAGGTCGCGGGCGGCGTCGTCGACCGCCCTGAGTCCCCGTAGTATGGTCGTTGCCAATTGCGCGAACATGATGCGTCATTCATTCCCTTTCCGACGTGTATCCTCCGGCTTCCGCGCGCGATTCCGGGATTGGAACCGTGCGGCCGGCAGACCCGTCGTTGCAGGGCGTGTTTTTTTCGCGAGCTTCGTCCCTTGGCCGTCCACGGGCGCGGCCGTTCCGTCGTCCCATCGGGTGTCCCCTCGGATTCCGGACCGGCCGTTATTCGTCACTTTCAGCATGAAACAGCGGAAATATGCTGTCAATGACGTACGATGTTATAAAAATGTTCATTTATCAGGAAGTAAAATACCTTGGATGATATAACCCGACATCGCGCGGCCACATGGCGCCGACGACTGAAGTCGTGCATGGAGGAACGGGGGCTCACCCAGCTCGCCTTCGTCGGCGAGCTCAACCGCCAGTACCTCACCCGTTACCATCAGAAGGACGTGAGCCGGTGGCTCAACACCGGCAACCGCACGTCGTCGGGCGAGATCGGGTTCCCCAAATACGAGACGATGGCGATGATCGCCGATTTCTTCGACGTGGACGTGGGATACCTCACCGGCGAGACCGACCGGAGGACCTTCACCCTGGATCGGGTGTGCGACTACGTCGGACTCGACGCCGCGTCGGTCGAGGCGGTCCGGCATTGGATCGGCGGGACGAGCGACAGCGACGGCGGCACGGTGCGTCGATACCGCGCGGACACCTTGGACCGGTTCCTCTCATCCCGGGAATTCACCGAACTCGCCTCGAAGCTAACGACCCTGCACGAGATGTCGACGATATGGAACGAGGACCCCGGCAAGTTCGGCATGCTCATGGACTCGCTGGCCGCCGACAGCGAGCTGCCGGTCGGCTTCACGCTGGAGCTCATCGTCGGCGCGTTCTACGGCATGGCCAGCGAATCCTTCTCCCGGCTCGTGCGCGAGGCGTATCCGGCGCCGACCCGGCTCGACGGCGGCGGGGTTCCGGGGCCGGATTCGGAGCGCGGCTAGGATGAGGGGCATGACGGGGATACCGAGCGTCGACGGACGGGAACGGGGGCGTGGAGACGGATGGAGAACGACGGGCGTCTGACGCATGTCGAGCATGGGTTCGGACCGGTGTGGGACGCGAAGTCGCGTGTGCTGGTGCTGGGATCGATGCCGAGCCCGAAGTCGCGCGAGGCGTCGTTCTACTACATGCACCCGCGCAACCGGTTCTGGCCGGTGATGGAGGCGGTGTTCGCCGATCCGTCCGATCCGGGAGACCGCGTCGGGGACACGGCGGAATCACGGCGTACGTTCGCGTTGCGGCATCATGTGGCATTGTGGGACGTCATCGCCTCGTGCGACATCATCAGGGCGTCCGACGCGAGCATCCGCAACGCGGTGCCGAACGACATCAAGCCGTTGTTGGCAAACGCGTCCATCACGCACGTGCTCACGACGGGCATGAAGGCGGCGCAGCTGTACCGCCGTCTCATCGCGCCGGGACTGGCGACGGACGGGTTCGACGTGCCGATGACGCCGCTGCCGTCGACGAGCCCGGCGAACGCCTCGATGAACCTTGCACGGCTGACCGCGGTCTACCGGAGGGCGTTCCGGGCCGCTGGGCTGCCCGTCAGCCTACCGTGATGCGCACGCGCCCGGAGAATTCACAGACCGAGGATCTGCTTCTTCTTCACGTCGAATTCCTCTTGGGAGAGGATGCCGGCGTCCAGCAGTTCCTTGAGTTTCTTCACTGCGTCTAATTGCTCCTCAAGTGACATGGTCGGCGCGGCCGGCCGTGCAGGCGTTGCGGCGGAGGCCGGCGCCGCGGATTCCGCAGGCGCTGCGGCCTGCTGGCCGGGCCAGGTGCCTGCGCCCGGAGCCCCCGGCATCTGGGCCGCCGGACCGAGACCCTGGGCCATGTTCATGCCGAAGACCATGCCGCCCATGTCGCCGAGCCCATGGTTCTGGATGCCCTGCGCGATCTTCTGCTGGGCCGCCATGTTGCCGGCCTGCATGGAGATGTCCTCATACGCCTTCATATCCATGTGCTGCTGCGAGTAACGCTTGACCAGCTCGCGCGATTCGGGAGTGAATTCGATGCTTTCGATGCCGATGCCCGCGAGGGCGAAGCCGAACCGCCCGGGCCACGTGCCGGCGTTGCCTCTGTCGGCGGCGACGCTCTTCGCGATCTCGTTGGATTGTGCCGGCAGCTGGGAGATGCGGTACCGTTCGGACAGCGCATTGACCGCGACCATGAACGACTGCAGGAATTCGGAGAGCACCTGCGAGCGCGCCCGCGGATTGTCGAACGTATAGCAATCGACGTTGGCGGGTACGAAGTTGCACACGAACCTGACCGGATCGGTCACCTGCAGGGACATGACGCCGCGTGCGCGGATCTCCAAATCGGTGCCGTAGAAGCGGTCATGATAGACGAGCGGCGCCGGGGTGCCGAATTTGACGCCGCGGATCTCGCGCAGGTTGATGAAGGCGACACGCTTGTTGACGGATGGCTGGCCGCCGAACGCGAAACGGTCACCGATGGCGTCGAACACCGATTTGCCGATGCCGTCGCCGTTGAAGATGGTGCTTTCGCCGTTCTGGTACTCGTAGCCGCCGGCTTGGGTGATGACCGATTCGATGCCGCTTTGGTCGTAGATGAACGCGGCCGTTCCCACCGGCACGTAGATCTTGGAGCCGTTGGAGATCACGCCTTCGGATCCGCGCGTGTTGGAACCGCGACCGCGATTGGTCTGCCGAAGCACGCCCGGCATCACCACCGTATGCTCGTCGAACGGGCCGACGGTGATGATGTCCTTCCACATGTCGGCGAACGTGCCGCCGAGCGCTCCAGCGAATGCCTGAATCAACGCCATGATGCTGCCTTTCTATTCGCCGCCGGTCACAGTTGGCGTGGTGTGTCGCAGTACGGGCACTGCACGGTGTCCCCTGCTGCGCCTGTGAGCGTCGCACCGCAACCGTCGCATTGCGCCGTGGTGCGTTGCCGTCGTTCCAGGCCGAGCTCCTTGGTGAACGAACCGACGGTGTCCTTCAGCGTGCCGCCGAGAGCTTCTGCCATGCCGGCGAGGAGCCCCCCGTCATCCGTGGAGGTGTCGACGTCCTTTCCGGTGGCCAGCAAGCGCAGGTATTCGGAGAGCCGTTTGGCGTCACGTCTCGATTTCAATCCGATGACGACACGCCCTTGGTCGGTGGTGACCTCCACCGCTCCGTCGGCGTTGATGCGGACTTGGGCGTTGTCGTCCACCACTGCGATCCGATTGACCGGATAGGTGCGGATCTCTTTGAAATTGGTTTCGAAGAAGGACAGGATGCCGCAGGTCAGGTTCCGGTCCGTGAGCAGCACCTGCGCCGATTTGCCGTCGATGAACGCGTCTGCGGCCATGATCTCCCGTTCGCCGGGGTTCGCCTTCAATGTCGGCATGATGTCTCTTCCTGTCTTGTCCGGTCGGCGGACGCCGCAGCGGCGTCGTCCCCCATCGGACCGGTATTGTCATGGGCGTGACCGGCGTCCCGGGCGTCCCACCGCGCGTCATGTCCGTGGGGTTCACCCATGTCGCGGGCGGCGTCGTCGACCGCCTTGAGTCCATGGAGGATGGTGGCCGCCAGTCGCGTGAACCGTCGTCCCTTTCGTGTATCCACGCCCATCCTCCTGACGCTATGGGAGAGCGGGCGGCGATGCCTCAGTTGTCTGCTGAGAATGGCGCCCCTTCACTTCGTTATTGTTTCCATCGTGAAGGAGGCTAAATATTCTGTCAATGACGTAATATGTTATAAAATCAGTCAGAGAATCAGAGGTTTTTATATCATGGATGATATTCCACGCCACAGCGCCGCCATATGGCGCGAACGATTGAAGCAGTGCATGGAGGAACATGGGCTGACGCAGCTGTCGTTCGTCAGCCAACTCAACAACCAGTATCTGACCCGATACCACCAGAAGGACGTGAGCCGGTGGCTGAACACCGGCAACCGCACGGCGTCCGGCGAAATAGGATTCCCCAAGTACGAGACCATGACGATGATCGCCGACTTCTTCGGCGTGGACGTCGGCTATCTCACCGGCGAGACCGACGAACGCACCTTCGACATGAGCCGGGCGTGCGCCTACACCGGCCTGCGCAGCACCTCCCTGGATGCCGTCCGCCGATGGGTCTTCCAGGAGGCGGACGACCCCGTCATGCAGCGCTATCGCGTGGACACGTTGAACCGGTTCCTCTCCTCGCCGCGCTTCGCGGAACTGCTCGCCAAGCTCATGACGCTGCATGAGATGTCGACGATCCGGAACAACGAGCCCGATAAATTCGGCACGCTGATGACCAGCCTGGCCGACGACAGCGAGTTGCCTGCCGGCTTCACGCTGGAGCTGATCACCGGAGCGTTCCTCGGGCTCGCCAGCGAATCGTTCTCGCAGCTCGTGCGCGAAGCGTACCCCATCCCCAAGGCCGAAGCATAGGGCCGAGGCATAGGAGGTCGGCGGACGCCGGCACGATCACGCCCCGAAATCACTGTCCCCTTGGGCCTCGTCCTTGGCGATGCCCGCCTCGACGTTCCGCGCCGTCTCGGCGATGAGCGCCTCATAGCCGGCCAGCGCCGCGAACGGCATGAACTGGGCGGCGCGGTTGCGTCTGGACATCGGCGGATGTCGCCGGGAGACATGGTGCGGCAGGTCGATGATGTCGTCATAACGGTGGGTCTCGTGCAGTGTCATGCGCGATGTCCTCCGATCTGGTTGTTGCGGGCGATGCCGGTGGCGCCCGGCTCCATGTCCATCGCCTTGACGACAGCGTTGCGTCCGTAGCGGCGTTTGATGGCGAGCATCGCCCGCTGCACGCTGTCGCCCCTGTCCGCGCCCGAAGAGAGGGAGGTTCCATCGGCGACCGTTCCCCCGCGCCCGCCCGGTCCTTTCCCGTCCGGCACGTCCGTTCCGTCACGTTCCGTCTCGCCGACGTCGAACAGATCGGGCTGATCGTAGCGTTTGCCCGCGGCGAGGTCGGCCGGCGAGGTCAGATTCTCGGCGACGACGGAGAGACGACGCACCAACAGCGCCGGGTCGGCGATGCGGTCGAACAACGCGGCCATGGCCTTGCGGATCAATTCGGCCGAGGCGGTGTACTCCCCCAGTCCGGCCGCGCCGGCGGCAGGCTTCGGCACACGACGTCCGTAATGGTCCACGGACACGGGACCGCGGTAGTCCTTCGCCGCGCGACGTGCGATGGACCGAACCGATTCGTCGACGCATGAGTCGAGACGCGCGGGGTCGACGGCACCGGAATCATAGCCGACGGCGAGCGCGATGCGGTTCGTGCGCACGCCTTTGCCGGTCAGGTCGAGGGCGAGGGAATCGGCCATCTCCTTGACGATGAGACGTGCGGTGGCGTGGTCGGTGGGCCCGGTGAGCACCTGGCCCACGCTGGAGCTGTGGGATTCCGGCTCATAGGCCTTGATGTCGGCGATGGTGCACGGCTCCCAACCCCAGGCGTGGTCGATGAGCAGCTCGGCGTTGACGCCGAACATGCGGTAGAGCAGTTCTTCGTTGTAGTAGTCGGAGGCGCGCCCCACGGAGCAGCGGGCGACGCTTCCCATGGTGGGCAGACCGGCCTTCTCGAGTCTTCTCGCATAACCGCGGCCGACCCGCCAGAAGTCGGTGAGTGGACGATGATCCCACAGCAGCCGCCGGTACGACGTCTCGTCGAGTTCGGCGACGCGCACGCCGTCGGCGTCCGCGGGCATGTGCTTGGCGACGATGTCCATCGCGACCTTCGCGAGATACAGGTTGGTGCCGATGCCGGCGGTGGCGGTGATGCCGGTCCTGGCGAGGATCTCGGCCACGATGGCCCGCGCCATGCCGTGCGGCGTGAGGCCGGACGACCTCAGGTACGGGGTGGCGTCGATGAACACCTCGTCGATCGAGTAGACGTGGATGTCCTGCGCCGAGGCGTATTCAAGATAAATCGAATAGATGTCGGCGCTGACCTTGAGGTATTCGGCCATGCGGGGCATGGCGACGATCATCGTGGCCTCGAGGCCGGGCGAGCGGGCAAGCTCGCCCGCATCCCACGACGAGCCGGCGAACCGTCTCCCGGGGGCGTGCAGCAGACGTTCGGCGTTCACCCGGGAGAGGCGCTCCTTCACGGCGAACAGCCGGTCCCTGCCCGGGATGCCGTACGCCTTGAGCGACGGCGAGACGGCCAGACAGATGGTCTTGTCGGTGCGACTTTCGTCCGCCACGACCAGATGGGTGGTCAACGGGTCGAGTCCGCGCGCATGGCATTCGACGGACGCGTAGAAGGATTTCAGGTCGATGGCGAGATAGACGCGACCACGCGCCGACGACACCGCATCATCGCCCATCGCCCTCACCTCCCATCCATCGGAACGGACCCTCACCATACCACGCAAATCGAACATTTGTTCGACTTGCGTGTGTCGCCCCGTTTTTCCCCGGAATGACCACATAGCGGGACGAACACGCCGGCGGGGCGCGGGTCTGATGTAGCCGGCGATTGGTAGGGTGAACAGGTAGTGAACTCCATGTCTGACCACGTTTGAAAAGGAGCTTTGGCTTGTCGGCTGAACTCGAAGACATTCATGAGGAATGTGGCATCTTCGGCGTATGGGGACACCCCGACGCCGCACGACTCACCTATTTCGGACTGCACGCGCTGCAGCACCGCGGCCAGGAGGGCGCCGGCATCGTCGCGAACGACCACGGCCATCTCACCGGACACCGCGGCCTGGGACTGCTGACCCAGGTGTTCGGCGACGAACGCGAGATCGAACGTCTCAAGGGTAGCCATGCAATCGGCCACGTGCGCTACGCCACCGCCGGATCCGGCACCACGGACAACATCCAGCCGTTCATCTTCCGCTTCCATGACGGCGACGTGGCCCTGTGCCACAACGGCAACCTCACCAACTGCCCGTCACTGCGCCGCAAGCTCGAGGACGAAGGTGCCATCTTCCACTCCAACTCCGACACCGAGGTGCTCATGCACCTCATCCGCCGCTCCCTGCAGCGCACCTTCATGGACAAGCTCAAGGAGGCGCTCAACACGGTCCACGGCGGCTTCGCCTACCTGCTCATGACCGAGGACGCGATGATCGGCGCGCTCGACCCGAACGGCTTCCGCCCGCTCTCCCTCGGCAAGATGAAGAACGGCGCCTACGTGCTGGCCTCCGAGACCTGCGCGCTCGACGTGGTCGGCGCCGAGCTCGTGCGCAACATCCGCCCGGGCGAGATCGTCGTCGTCAACGACCACGGCTACCGCATCGTGCAGTACACGAACAACACGCAGCTGGCCATCTGCTCGATGGAGTTCATCTACTTCGCCCGCCCCGACTCCGACATCTACGGCGTCAACGTCCACTCCGCCCGCAAGCGCATGGGCGCAAGGCTCGCCGCCGAGGCCGGCGTCGACGCGGACATGGTCATCGGCGTGCCGAACTCCTCCCTGTCGGCCGCGTCCGGCTACGCGGAGGCGTCCGGCCTGCCCAACGAGATGGGCCTCATCAAGAACCAGTACGTGGCCCGCACGTTCATCCAGCCGACGCAGGAGCTGCGCGAGCAGGGCGTGAGGATGAAGCTCTCCGCCGTGCGCGGCGTCGTCAAGGGCAAGCGCGTCGTCGTCATCGACGATTCGATCGTGCGCGGCACCACCTCCAAGCGCATCGTGCAGCTACTCAAGGAGGCCGGCGCGGCCGAAGTGCACATGCGCATCAGCTCCCCGCCGCTCAAGTACCCGTGCTTCTACGGCATCGACATCTCCACCACCCGCGAGCTCATCGCCGGCCACAAGTCGGTCGAGGAGATTCGCGAGTACATCGGCGCCGACTCGCTCGCGTTCCTGTCGCTCGACGGCCTGATCGAATCGATCGGCCTCAACGCGGACGCGCCGTACGGCGGTCTGTGCGTCGCCTACTTCAACGGCGACTACCCCACCGCGCTCGACGACTACGAGGCCGACTTCCTCAAGTCCCTCACCCCGGAGGACCGTGTGCGCCTGCCCGAGTTCGCATTGTACAAGAGCAAGTACATCGGCAACGAGTACACCGTGCAGCCCTCAGCGGAAGACGAACCGGCCGAGCACGACGGCGACGGCATCGCCTGAAGATCGTGTGTCAGGCGGCCGAGACCCGATGAGGCCGGCCGCCCGACGGACAGACAACACATAGCGGATAACTGAATACCCGAACCCAAGAAAGGCCAACCCCCAATGCCCAAAGCATATGAGAACGCCGGCGTGAGCGTCGAAGCCGGATACGAAGTCGTCAAGCGCATCAAGTCGCATGTGGCGCGCACCAACCGCCCGGGCGTGGTCGGCGGCATCGGCGGCTTCGGCGGCCTGTTCGACCTCGCCTCCCTCGGCTATCAGGAGCCGGTCCTCATCTCCGGCACCGACGGCGTGGGCACCAAGCTCGTCGTGGCCAAGATGGCGGACAAGCACGACACCATCGGCATCGACTGCGTGGCCATGTGCGTCAACGACATCGCCGCCCAGGGCGCCGAACCGCTGTTCTTCCTCGACTACATCGCATGCGGCAAGAACGACCCGGCCCTGCTCGAGCAGGTCGTCGCCGGCGTGGCCGATGGCTGCGTGCAGGCCGGTTCCGGCCTGATCGGCGGCGAGACCGCCGAGATGCCCGGCATGTACGACGAGGACGAGTACGATCTGGCCGGCTTCGCCGTGGGCGTCGCCGAGAAGTCCAAGATCGTCGACGGCTCCGGCATCGCCGAAGGCGACGTGCTCATCGGTCTGCCGTCCACCGGCATCCACTCCAACGGCTTCTCCCTGGTGCGCAAGGCCCTGTTCGAGCAGGCCGGCTACACCGTGGACACCGAGCTGGACGAGTTGGGCGGCGCCAAGCTCGGCGATGTGCTGCTCACCCCCACCAAGATCTACGTCAAGGCCCTCAAGCCCCTGTTCGAGGCGGGCGTCGTCAAGGGCGTCGCGCACATCACCGGCGGCGGCTTCATCGAGAACGTGCCGCGTATGATCCCCGACGGTCTCGCCGCCGAGATCGACCTCGGCACCTGGCCGGTGCTGCCGATTTTCGACGTGCTCGAGAAGGCCGGCGAGATCGACCACATGGAGATGTACAACATCTTCAACATGGGCATCGGCATGGTGCTGGCCGTCGACGCCGACCGCGCCGACGAGACCGTCAAGCTGCTCGAATCCAACGGCGAGGCCGGTTATGTGATCGGCCGCATCGTCAAGGACACCGACGGCACGCAGATCGTGCTCAAGTAACCGCACGGCATTCGTTCAAGGGCTTCCCCGACGGGGAAGCCCTCACCAATGAAAGGACTCGAAAACATGGGACAGAAGGTTCTGGTCATCGGTTCGGGCGCGCGCGAGCACGCCATCGCCCACGCCCTGCAGCGCGGCGGCAGCATCGAGGAGGTGACCGTCGCCCCCGGCAACCCGGGCATGGAGCTTGACGGCATCCGCACCACGCATATCGACCAGTCGAATCATGCGGCGCTCATCGAATTCATGAAGGACAACGGCTACGACTGGGCGTTCGTCGGCCCCGAGGTGCCACTCATCGAAGGCATCGTCGACGACTTCGCCGCCGCCGGCCTCAAGGCGTTCGGCCCGGGCAAGGCCGCCGCACAGATCGAGGGTTCCAAAGACTTCGCCAAGCAGCTCATGGAGCGTCACGGCATCCCGACCGCCAAGTACGCGACCTTCGACGCGCTCGAACCGGCCGTCTCCTACGTGCGCGAGCACGGCGCCCCGATCGTCGTCAAGGCCGACGGCCTGGCCGCAGGCAAGGGCGTCACCGTCGCGATGGACGAGGACACCGCCGTCGCCGCGCTCGACGACATCTTCATCGACCACCGCTTCGGCAACGCCGGCGCGAAGGTCGTCATCGAGGACTTCCTCGAAGGCCAGGAGTTCTCGCTGATGAGCTTCGTGAACGGCACCGAGTTCTGGCCTATGCCGATCTCCCAGGACCACAAGCGCGCCTACGACGGCGACAAGGGACCGAACACCGGCGGCATGGGCGCCTACAGCCCGGTCCCCCAGATTCCGCAGTCCGTGGTCGACGAGGCGATTGAGACGATCGTCAAGCCCATCGTCGAAGCAATGGCGGCCGAAGGCACGCCGTTCACCGGCATCCTGTACGCGGGCCTCATCGCCACCGCCGAAGGCCCGAAGGTCATCGAGTTCAACGCCCGTTTCGGCGACCCGGAGACCGAAGTCGTCCTGCCGAAGCTCACCTCCGATCTGGGTGAGGGCATCCGCGCCATCCTCGACGGCGGCGACCCCGAGTTCACCTGGGACGACGAACGCGTCACCCTTGGCGTGGTCCTCGCCTCCGACGGCTACCCGACGAACGTCGTCAAGGGCGCGAAGATCCCCGCCATCCCGGTCGACGAGGATTCCCACGTCTACTACGCCGGCGTCGCCAAGGACGGCAACGGCGAGCTCGTCGCCTCCTCCGGCCGCGTGCTGTTCGTCGAGACCTCCGCGCCGACCATCAAGGACGCGCAGGACAAGGTGTACGCCGTCATCGACGCGCTGCCCACCGACGGCATGTTCTACCGTCACGACATCGGTTTCAAAGCCCTGAACGCATAATCACGGAGTGTCCTCGGCGTTGCGGGAGACTCGACGTGCCTTCGTATGCCTTCGTCTCCCGCGCCTTGAGGCCACACACGTGATCCCACGTTCAGTCCGGGCGAACGAGGTTTCGTAACAAGGCGCCGCTGAGTATCACTCAGCGGCGCCTTCCTATACGGGCCGGTCAGCCCAGCCGACGCAACACGTCGATGACACGGCGCGTCATCGCGTCGAACGGCGGATACACCAGACGCAACGTGTCCGGGAAGGAGGGCTTCACGGTCACCGTCTTCACGTGACTGAACGTGAGGAACCCGACCTCGCCGTGGTAGGCGCCGATGCCGGACGCCCCCACGCCGCCGAACGGCAGTCTCGAGGACATGAGATGTCCAAGCGGCAGTCCGAACCCCAACGCCCCGGACGACGTGCGCCGTTCGAAGGCAAGGCGCGTGGCGCGGTCGCGGGAGAACACGTAGGCGGCGAGCGGACGCGGGCGGCCGTTGACGAACGCGATCGCCTCGTCGGCGTCACGCACGGGGATGACCGGCAGAATCGGGCCGAATATCTCCTCCCCCATCACCGGCGCATCCGGATCGGTGCCATACAGCACGGTGGGCGCGATGTACCTGTCGCCGCGGTCGATCGTCCCGCCGCAGACGAGGCGCCCTGCGGGGTCCGGACCGGACGGGGATGACGACGCATGCTCCGGCAGCAAGGCGCACAGACGGCCGAAATGACGGTCGTTGATGATACGGCCGTAATCGGGCGAACGCTGCGGATCGTCGCCGTAGAATTCCGTCACGGCCACGCCGATGCGCTTCGCCAACGCCTCGGCGACGTCCGACGTGGCGAGCACATAGTCCGGCGCGACGCAGGTCTGCCCGGCATTCGTGAATTTGCCCCATGCGATGCGCCGCGCCGCCACGACGAGATCGGCCGTGGCGTCGACGAAGCAGGGCGACTTGCCGCCGAGTTCCAACGTGACCGGCGTGAGATGCTCGGCGGCCGCCCGCATCACCACCTTGCCGACCTTGCCGCCGCCCGTGTAGAAGATGTGGTCGAACGGGAGCCGCAGCAATGCGCCGGTCTCGTCGGGTCCTCCCTCGATGACGGCCACGGCGTCAGGGTCAAGGTATTCGGGGATGAGCGCGGCGAGCAGCCGCGACGTGGCCGGCGCCAGTTCGGATGGTTTGACGCATGCGGCGTCGCCGGCGGCGAGCGCGTCCGTCAACGGCTCCAACGCCAGCAACGTCGGATAGTTCCACGGCGCGATGATGAGCAAGACGCCCTTCGGCTCGGCGACGGTCCATCCCATGGCGGGCTGAAGCATCCACGGCATCACCTTGGGACGGCGGCGCGTCCACGCGTGGAGATGGTCGCGGACGAATCGCGCCTCCGAGGAGACCAGCATGAGCTCCGTGAGCATGGTCTCCTCCGCGGGCTTGCCCAGGTCGGAGGCGGCGGCCCGGACGAAATCGTCCCGATGTTCGCGGACCATGCGGCGCAGGGCGTCGAGTTGCCTGCGGCGCCATGCGGGCGGACGGGTGCGGCCGGAAGCGTAACCGGCCTTCAGCCTTGCGAACGTCGTCTCGATGTCGACGGTCATCACACGCTCCTTCCCCTGACGGCGGCGGAACCGCAAGCTTTACGGCAGTGGCACCGCAATTTCGGACGGGGCTACGCCCCGCGTTTTCCGGCGTGCCTGTCGGCACGCGACACCGCCTACAGATAGCCCACCGGGCTGTGTGCTTTACGGCAGTGTCATGAAAGCGGTGTCCTTGAGGTAGTTCTTGCCGTCGGTGATGTCGTATTGGATGAGTCTGTAGTCAGCGAGCAGCTGCTTGGTCTCGGCGTCGAAATCGCTTTCGGCCATCGGCGTGCCGCTGGCGTCGAGGTAGATCGCCTGGCCTTCGGGGATGCGGTCCCAGCCTTGGATCTTGTTGACGACGGGCGGCTCCATGGCCGAGACCTTCTGGTGCATGAGCGTGAGGAACGCCAGATAGGGCGAGACCTTCGCATCCATATGCTGCGCGGCCTGGGCCACGAAGAAGTTGGGCGACGAGTAGTCAGCGTCGTCGAGCTTCACGCCCTTGGATGAGGACGCCTTGTTCGACCAGATGAAGTAGTCGGTCAGGTGCAGGGCGAGCGAGTTGTTCTCGTCCTGGCTGGCGGACGAGTAGATACCGGGCAGGTGGTCGCCGTAGAAGACGACGGTAATGGGCTTGTCGATGGCGTCGAGCTGGTCGAGGAAGTCGGCGGTGGCCTCGTCGGTGATCGATTCGCCCTTCTGGTAGGTTTCGATCGATTCGAGTTCGTCCTTGCCGAGCGGCTTGCCGGTGGTGGATTCGGCGGTGAAGTCGTTGTCCTTGTACCACTCGTGGTAGGGCATGTGGTTCTGCATGGTGATGACCTGCAGGAACTGGTTGGCGTCGCTCTTCTCGACCTCCTCCACCGTGCTCTGGTAAGTGGCGGCGTCGGAGACGTAGGGGCTGTCGTCGATCTTGTCCTGATGGGCGATGACGTCCGGTCCGGTGAGCGTGTAGAAGTGGGAGAACCCGAACTTCTTGTAGTTGGTGGCGCGCGAGTACATGGACGATTCGTACGGATGCAGGCCGATGGAGTTCTTCGCCGCGCCCCACATCTGGTTGATGGTGGGCGTCCAGTGCTCGCCGGGCACGAGCTGCTGGTAGGGGCTCGTGAGCGAGGAGTCGAAGTTGGCCATGGACAGGCCGGTCAATCCCATGTATTCGAGGTTGGCGGTGCCGCCGCCGTATCCGGAGGAGAGCATGAGTCCGGAGGTGGTGCGCTCCTTGATGGCGCGGATCTTCGGCATGGAGTCCTTGTTGACTTTGAGACCGGGCACGCGTGAGGTGTCGGAGAAGGATTCGGACAGCACATAGATGACGGTGGAGTCGGTCAGGCTGGACTTGCGGGTGGCATTGATGCTCTTCGCCGCCTTCGTGTACCTGGCGGCCACCTGCTTCATGGTCTCCTCGGAATAGTCGGACGGTTTGTCCATGACCTTGGGGTTGACCTGGCGCATGAACGCGACGAGCGGGCCGTTGCGCTGCGCGTCGTAGACGGAGTCCCACATGGACGGTTTGTCGCCCATCACGGTGGCGAGGTTCTTCGCCCAGGAGCCCACGGTGCTCACCTGCATGGCGTACAGGCCGAAGAACATGCCCGGCAGGAGGAACAGCAGCAGGCGGGTCACGGCGTTCACCGAGGCGGATTGCCGTCCTTCGCCGCGCAGCAGGCGTCCGTGCCGGGAGTCGAGATGGTTGAGGAGTACGAACACGGCGATGAACACCGCGAACACGGCGATGGCGATGAGGATGGTCCAATGGGCGCCGGCGGGCATGAAGCCCATGAGGTTGCCGGCGTCCGCCTTGAGGAAGTTGAGGTCCGAGGGCAGAACCGCCTCGTAGCGGATGGAAATCTTGAAGTGCTCGATCACGGCGACGACGATGGCCGCGGCGACGAGCAGCGGCGTGGCGATCCAGAACCGGTTGAACAGCATGAGCAGCATGAGGTACAGCAGCCCGACGAGCAGGATGTTGAGCAGGAACACGAAGTTCAGGTCGGTGAACATCTTGCCGACGAAGTCCCAGCCGACCTCAGGGCTGGAGAGAGTGACGCGCGACGAGGCGCCCACGCTCACGCCGACCTCGAGGATGGCGACGGCGGCGATGTCGAAGACGATGAAGAGCACGCCGTACAGCCATCCGGGGAAGGGCCTCGGCTTGATGCGGCGCGTCGCCTTGCCGTTGTCGATGCCGGTGTCCGATTCCTGCTTCATGCTGCCTTCCTCACCCATATGCATGGTTTCCCGTTGCGTCCGTTTCCCTCCGTGCCGGCCTGTGCTCGGCATGGATTCACCTGATGTTCAATGGCATATTGTCTTCCAGCAACCTTGGAAACGCCACGGGGACATCCGGTTCCACACGTTTTCTCAACCATTCACTGTAGTGGAAAGGGTGCCTCGGGTCATCCCCGAGGCACCCTGGTTCTCCTCCGGGTGCGACCCCGATGACGATGCGGCCATGCCGTCATGGCCGCATCGTCGCGTCAGCCCGCGGTCACTTGGCCGCGTCGGCGAAGTCGTCGACGAGCGCGTCCATCCAATCGAGCAGGTCGTCGTACTGCTTGGGCATCTGTTCGGTGAGTTCGACGGTCGGCACGTTCCCCTCCTTCGCGGCGGAGACGATCTGCTTGGTGGTGGAGTTCTCCTCCTGCGTGTTGAGCACGAGCGTCCTGATGGACTTGCCGTCCTTCAGGGCTTCCTGGAACGCCTTGATGTCGGCGGCGGTCGGTTCGCTTTCGTTGGCCGACGCCTGCGCGTAGCCCTTCGGCGTGGCGTCCTCCATCCCGAGGTCGTCGGCGAGGTACCAAGCCACGGATTCGGTGGCCGCGTACGGCATGCCCTTGGTCTTGGCGGAGGCGTCCTTGATCTTGGTTTCGAGCTGATCCTCCTTGGCGTGCCAATCCTTGTTGAGCTTGGCGTAGTCACCCTTGTGGGCGGGATCGGCCTTCTGGTAGGCGGCGGTGATCGCGTCGGCGGTGTTGGAACGCACCTTGGCGGAGAACCACACGTGCGGGTTGTCCCCCTCCTTGACGCCGCCCGCCTCGGCGGCGTCGACCAGCGTGGCCTTGGTGGAGGCGACGGCCTTGGACGCCCACGGGTCGTAGTCGGCGCCGTTGACGACGGCGACGTCGGCCGCGCCGACCTTCGCGACGTCCTGTGCGGTGGGCTCGTAGTCGTGGGCCTCCACGTTGGTCTTGGTCATGATGGCGGTGACGTCGACGTGTTCGCCGCCGAGGTCGCGGGCGACGGAACCCCACTGATTGATGGACGCGACGACCTCGACCTTGCCGCCGGACGAAGCTCCGGAAGCGGAGCCGTCGTTGGACGACGAGCCACAGGCGGCCATGGAGAACAGCGCCGCGGCGGCCGCGGCGACGGCAAGCACACGTTTGGCATTGGACATGATGGACATGCTGGTTCGTTCCTCTCTAACGCATCGCCGCCCCTTCCGGGCGGCTTTCGGAATGAGAGCATAACACGTATTGAGAACCGTTATCAATATCGACATGTCGGCGTGTCGCACCGCAACATTCCAGCATCATGATCGACGGCAAGGCGCCACGGTATGCGAAAGCCCCGTCCGAAGACGGGGCTTCATACGTCGATGAGACGGAAGGACGCCGGACCGCTCAGGCGTGGACCGTGCCGGAATCGATCTTCTGACAATCCGGACACAGGCCGAACACCTCAAGCGTATGGCTTTCCACGGTGAACCCGTGCTTGGCGGCGACGCCGCGCAGCCACGCCTCGTTCGGCGGCTCGATCTCGACGGTGCGGCCACAACGCTTGCACACCAGATGATGGTGATGCGCGTCGTCGCCGCACAGACGGAACAGCTGCTGGCCGTCGAGCCGGATCGTGTCCGCGGCGCCGGAATCGGCGAGCGCGTTCAGCTGCCGGTAGACGGTGGCCAGACCGATCCTGAGCCCCGAATCCTCGAGCCTGCGGTGCAGGTCCTGCGCGGAGATGAACTCGTCGCACGCGGCGAGCGCCGTGTGGATGGCGTCCTTCTGCCTGGTCTGTCGTTCGATGTGCTCAACCATGCGACGACGTCACGCCTTCTTCGCAGGGGCCGAAGGCTGCACGAACGGACGCGCGTACGGCTTGAGGTCGTCCCAGCAGCCGGTGGCCTCGAGTTCGGCGACGGTGCGCGCCGTATCGTCGGTGAGCACGGTGATGTGGCCCATCTTGCGGTTGTGGCGCAGCTGCGCCTTGCCGTAGTCATGCACGTTCCACTCGGGGTGGGTGGCGATCTCGGCGCGGGTGGGCAGCACGTGCTGGCCGAGCACGTTGACCATGACGGCCGGGCTCAGGAGCTTGGGCTGGATGAGCGGCCATCCGGCGATGCCGCGGATGTGCGCGTCGAACTGGTCGATGGAGCACGCCTCGATGGTGTAGTGGCCGGAGTTGTGCGGGCGCGGCGCGAGCTCGTTGACGATGACGCGGCCGTCCTTGGTGATGAACAGCTCGATGGCGAGCGTGCCGGCGAGCTCGAAGCCCTTGGCGAGCGCCAAGGCCATCTCGTGCGCGGTGTTCGCGATCTCGGGGCTCACCTCGGCGGGGGCGATCGTCATGTGCAGGATGTTGTTGCGGTGGTCGTTGCGCACGATCGGGAACGTCACGTAGTCCTTGCCGTTGCCGGACACGAGGATGGACGCCTCGAACGCGAAGTCGACGAAGCCTTCGAGGATGGACGGCGGGAAGCCGCCGCCACGATCGCCGCGGGCGCGGATCTTCTCCAGATCCATGTCGTTCTTGAGCACATGCTGGCCGTGGCCGTCGTAGCCGCCGGAGCGGGTCTTCAGGACGCAGGGGTAGTGCAGGTCGTCGATGGCGGCCTCGAGCTCGTCGAAGTCGTTGACCTCGCGCCAGGGCGCGGTCTCGATGCCGTGCCTGTTGATGAACGTCTTCTCGTTGATGCGGTCCTGGGTGACGCGCAGCAGGTCGGTGCCCTGCGGGGCGGCGACCAGGTGGCGCACCTCGTCGATGGATTCGGCGTCGACGTTCTCGAACTCGTAGGTGAGCACGTCGGACTTCTCCGCCAGATCGTGGATGGCGGTCTTGTCGTCGTATTCGCCGACGATCTGGAAATCGGCCACCTGCGCGGTGGGGCAATCCGGGGTGGGGTCGAGCACACCGATGCGGAAGCCCATGTATTTGGCGGACAGGGCCATCATGCGGCCGAGCTGGCCGCCGCCGATGATGCCGATGGTCGAGCCCGGCTGGAGCATCTGGGTGGCGCCGTGGGTTTCCTCAAACAAGCTGGGCATTGGATTCGGCCACCTTCTCCTTCAGTCCGTTGCGGTAGTCCTCGAGCTTGTCGGCGAGTTCCGGCTCGAACGCGGAAAGCATCTGGACGGCCAGCAGGCCGGCGTTGGTGGCGCCGGAGTTGCCGACCGCGGTGGTGGCCACCGGGATGCCGCCGGGCATCTGCACGATGGACAGCAGGGAGTCCCAGCCGGACAGGGCGTGGGAGCGCACCGGCACGCCGATGACGGGCAAGGTGGTCTGCGCGGCGATCATGCCGGGCAGATGGGCGGCGCCGCCGGCTCCGGCGATGATGACCTTGAGGCCGTTGGCACGCGCGTTGTGCGCGAAATCGGCCATGAGCTCCGGAGTGCGGTGGGCGGAGATCACCTGCTTGTGATAGGCCACACCGAACTGGTCGAGGATGTCGCAGGCGCGCTTCATGGTCTCCCAGTCACTGGACGATCCCATGACGACGGCGACTTCGGGCTTGCTGTCCGTCATTATCATTACCTCCGCGTTATTGAGAATACGGGTTTTACTGTACTCCCCTTGCGCGAATTCGCCACCGGGCGGTTCCGTCCCTCTTCCGGGCCGTCCGGCGCGGACGGGACATGCCGATGACTGTCCGGCCATTTACGGAGATGTTGGGGGCATTGCCTCCCCGTGGGGAAGCATGGGCGGCCCGGCGTCTAGGCTGTCCCACGGCATGGCCCGCAGGCATCGTCCACGGGCATTCGATCGGGAGGAGACGGGAAGCATATGGCGAACGGCATCATGGAACGGATTTCGGGACCTGCCGACGTCAAGGCCCTCTCCCATGGGGAGCTGCATGCGCTGTGCAAGGAGATCCGCGCCGCGCTGCTGCGGTACGGCCGCGAGCACGGCGGGCACATCGGCTCGAACCTCGGCATGGTCGAGGCGACGGTCGCCCTGCACCGCGTGTTCGATTCGCCCCGTGACCGCATCGTCTTCGACGTGTCGCACCAGAGCTACGTGCACAAGATGCTCACCGGACGCGCCGCCGCCTACCTCGATCCGTCCCGGTTCGACGAGGTGACCGGCTTCACGAACCCGGATGAGAGCGTGCACGACCAGTTCGTGCTGGGTCACACCGGCACGTCGATCTCGCTGGCGTGCGGTCTGGCGAAGACGCGCGACATGGAACGCGCCGCCGGCGATGCGGACGGTATGGACTCCGGCATCGGCAACGTGGTGGCGGTGATCGGCGACGGGTCGCTGAGCTCCGGCGTCGCGTTCGAGGGGATGAACAACGCGGCCGAGCAGGGCGGCAACCTCATCATCGTGTTCAACGACAACGAGATGTCCATCGCGGGCGATTTCGGCGGCATGTACGGTCCGCTGGCGCGCCTGCGCGCGTCGGACGGCACGGCGCAGCCGAACATCTTCAACGCGTTCGGGCTGGACTACCGCTACGTGGCCGACGGCAACGACGTGGACGCGCTGGTCGCCGCGTTCGAGGAGATCAGAGACATCGACCATCCGGTCGTCGTGCACATCCACACGCTCAAGGGGGCGGGTTTCGCGCCGGAGCCGACGGACGCGAAGGACGCATCGGACGTCGCGGCCCACGGCGTCGGATCCGCGCACGCGACCGACACCGGCGTCAACGCGACCGACAACGTGGGCCACACCGAACCATGGCATTCGGACCACTGCAACCTGTCCGACCATGAGCCGCACGAAGGCCAGTGCGAGGCGTCGCATTGGCAGACGCCGGACAAGGCGATCGGACGCCCGGAGGACCCGCGCAAGCATTACGGCAAGATCGCGATGGCGGCGCTGGAACGCCGCTTCCCCACAGAACCGGGTCTCGTGGTCATCTCCCCCGCCACGCCGGGGTCGAACGGCATCACGCACGAATTCCGCGAGCGCGCGGGCGCGCACTACATGGACACCGGCATCACCGAGGCGCATGCGGTGACGGTCGCCTGCGGCATCGCGAAGGCGGGCGGCACGCCGGTGGTGGCGACGACGGCCTCGTTCTTCCAACGCGCGTACGACATGTTCTTCCAGGAGATGAGCCTCAACCGCTCGCGCGTCACGATCCTCGACTTCCTGGGCGGCCTGTCCGGTTCGGACAACACCCATTCGGGCGCGTACGACGTGACGATGTTCGCGAACATCCCCGGTGTGACGATGCTGCTGCCGACCTCGCGCGAGGATTATCTGGATGCGCTGGCGTGGGCGACCACGCCGGCGACCGTTCCGGCGGGCGCGGACGGGGCTCCGGACGGTCCGGTGGTCATCCGTGTGCCCGGCGAGGCGATTCTCGCGGCCGAGCGCGCCGGCGAGGCGCTGGGGCATGCCGCGACGCGGGCGTCCGGCACCCACGGCGTCCACGGCACATCCGACATGCTCTCCTACCGGACCACCCGCCACGGCTCCACGGTCGCGCTCCTGGGCCTCGGCAACGCATATCCGCTGGCATGGCACACGGCCGAGTCGCTCGCCGCGGAGGGCATCGACGCGACGGTCGTCGACCCGCGCCAATGCACCACGCTGGACACGACGGCCCTGGAATCGTTGCGTGACGACCACCGGCTCGTCGTCACGTTGGAGGACGGCCAGCTGGAAGGGGGTTGGGGCGAGAAGGTGACCGCCTACTACGCGAACCACCGCATGCATGCCGCCGAAACCGACAGAACTAACGAAACCGCCGGAACCGATGACGGCCGCGGCGCACGGGACCCGCGGAACCCGCGGGTCATCAACGTCGGCGCGGAGAAGGAGTTCACCGACCGCATCCCGCTCGCCGATCTTGACGAACGCTACGGCCTGACCGTCGATGCCGTCACGGCACGCGTCCGCAGGGCGTTGGCCGACTGAGCACCCGGGACCGGCCGGGGCCGGCCGAAGGACCGTCCGGCGCATCGCCGCCTGCGTCGCCATCCACCTCCTCCGGCATGCCGGCATGCCCGCGCGCCGGCACGTCTCACTGACTGTCCCTGATGGCGTCCAACGCGGGGATTCTGACCGCCTTGTTGGCCGGGCCGAACCCGAACAGCAGGCCGATGCAGGTGGCGAAGACCACCGCGAACAGGTACAGCCACCATGGGATGACCGAGTAGCGGGTCACGTCCTCGCCGCCGGCTATCGCATGCCAGAGCATCATGCCGAACGATTCCCCGCCGTCCCCGGATGAGCCGGACGAGACGCCGGAGAACGCGTCCGAGGACATGCCGAAGATCGCCATGCCCGCCATGTTGACGCACAGCGAGACGAACGCGCTCAGCACCGCGCCGACCACACCGCCGAGAAGACCGATCGCGCCGGCCTCGGTGAGGAACATGACGCGGATGTCGTGCACGGTGCAGCCGAGCGCCTTCATGATGCCGATCTCACGTGTGCGTTCGGACACGGACATGACCATCGTGTTGGCGATGCCGATGGCGGCGACGAGCAGCGCCACCGCGCCGATGCCGCCCAGGATGAGCTGGATGACGCGCGTCTGCTCCTCCATCTGCTTGCGGATGTCCTCGTACGAGGACGTCTGATAGCCCATGGCCTTGAGCGCGGATTCCACTTCGGGGACCTGCGACAGGTCGGTCGCCTTGACGTACACCTGGTCGTAGGTCGCGGATCTCGCGGCCGACGACGTGGGGTCGATCTGCGCGATGAGCGCCTTCAACGCCTTGAGGTCCATGATGAACCCCTGCACGGTGGCGTATCCCTTGTTGTAGTCGCTCGCGACCACGCCCGTGACCGTGAGGTCCACGGTGACGTTCTTCGGGTCGGCGCTCGCGCCGGTCGTGCCGGAACCGGACGAGCCGCCGGAGGAACCGCCATACAGGTTCTGCACGTACGGGTCGCCGGAATAGTCGACGCCGGAGGTCAGTGTGAGCGGCGTGGTGAGCAGGTCGAAGAACGGATCCTCGGTCTCGGGCGCCTCGCACCGGTCCGTGGCCGCGTTGTAGGTGCAGGAGCCGTCCTCATAGGAACGTTGGGCGCCGTTGTTCAGCGAGTCGAGGAAGCCGTAGGCGGTCCATTCCCCGGCCAGGACCTGGCCGTCCCGCAACGGTTCGGATCCGTCCTTGAGCGTGAAGCCCATCGTGTCGAGCTGGGACATGTCGATGCCCATGATGGAGACGCCGTCGAAGATGTAGCGTCCGCCGGCCCCCGCCTTCGCGGTCGCGTTGTACGGAAGGGTCACGACCGGGGTCACGCCGGCGACGTCCGGGATCGCGCGGAACGATTCGACCGCCTTGTCGTCGAGTTTGACGGCCTCGCCGGAGCCGGACGAGGACGAGCCGCCGCCTTCGACCTCCATGCCGCCGGCGGTGTACACGGTGACGATGGACAGGTCGCCCATCGACTTGAGCGTCTTCTCGTTGCGCTCGTTGATGCCCTGGGCGAAGGACACCATGAGCACGATCGAGCAGCATCCGACGATCACGCCCAGCACGGTCAGGAACGTACGCGATTTGCGTCGGAACAGGTTCTGCGCGCACAGACGCAGGATGTCGGAGAACCTCATGCGCGCTCCTTGCGCGCGCGACGTGGACGGGAGTCCATCGGACCGTGACCGTCCGTGGAAGCGGACGGGGCTTCGGAGACGGGGGCGACGGCCGAGGACGGATCCGGCGCGGGCAGGGAGGTGAGGTCGAGGACCTGCGTGGGCTGGGCGTCGGATGCCGCGGACGGAACGGACGGGGACAACGGATCAGATGACACGGACGCGGACGCCTCGGACGCGTCGGACGTATCGGCATCGGACGCCGGCGTCTTACCCCAGTCGTCCCAATCGTCGGCTTCGGCCTGCGCCGCCTCTTTGCGCTTCCTGCGGCGACGGACCACGACTACCGTCACGACCACGGCGATGCCCACGACGATCGCCGCCACGGCCCACACCCACCAGGGGACGCCCGCGTCCGCGGTCGCGTCCTCCACGGTCATGTCCGTCTCGTCCACAGCCGGCGCCTCGGCGACGTCGACGGTGACCGGGAATTCCTTCGACTGCGGCTTGCCGTCGGAATCCTCGTAGACGATATGCAGCTTGGCTTCGATCGAACCGGAGGCGGTCGGCGTGAACGCGAAGCCGATGGAACCGCTCGCGCCGGACGCGACGTTGCCGACGTACTGCGTCTTTGTGGTGGTCTCGAGTCCCTCGCCCTCGATCGACGCCTCCACGTTGGCGATGTCGCCCTTGCCCTTGTTCACGTAGTTCATGGTGATGGTGGTCTCGGTGCCGACGGTGGCGTCCTCGGGCGGGACGGGGTCGTCGAGCTGGAAGCGGTCCGGCTGGGAGACGGGCACGGAGATCTTGATGTCGGAGGAGCTGGAGGAGCGGGAGCCGCCGTCCACGTACTCGTAGCGGAAGCCGACGGTGACGCCCTGCGCGCCGCTCGTGGCGCTGGACAGGGCCTGCATGGGCACGCTCTGCGTGGCGGAGCGGCCGGCGTAGAGCGCGTCGACGTAGAAGGTGTTGGCGCCGCCGGCGATGGCGAACGCGTCGCCGCCGTCCACGGTGACGACCATGTTGCTCACCGCCACCTTGCCTTTGTTCTGGAACGTGAACGTGAGCGTGAAGTCGCCGCCGACCGGCACGGAACCGTCGCCGTACGTGAAGTTCGTGATGATGACGTTGGGTACGGGGCCGGAGATCGGCGCGACGTCCTCCCCCGTCGCGCCGGCGGACGCGTTGTCCGACGCCGCGTCGTCCGCGTACGCCGTGCGGACCGGCTCGGCGATGGATGCGGCGATGGACGCGATGCCGCCGGCATGATGCGTGGTCGTCGGCGCCGGCGCGATGGCGGGTGCCAGGACGATGGAGAGCGCGGCGATCATGGCGGCCGTCATGGCGGCGATGCGCGTGCGGAGGGTGGTCATGGGCGTGCCCTTTCTGTCTCTACTGTCTCTTCTCTTGCGTGTCTCTTGCGTGTCTCTTGCGTGTCGCGTCTGCGGGCGGCGCGGCGTCCGTCGGGTCGTCGTCCGTCAGCGTCCCGTCATGCGGTCGTCGATGATGCGGCCGTCGAGCAGGGTGACGATCCGGTCCGCGTAGGCGGCCATGTTGTCGTCGTGCGTGACGAGGACGATGGTCTGGTCCAGGCTGCGGGCGAAGGAGACAATCATCTCCATCACGTCGACCTTGGTCTTTGAATCGAGGTTGCCGGTGGGTTCGTCGGCGAACACGACCTCCGGCTTGGCGACGAACGCGCGGGCGATGCCGACGCGCTGCTGCTGTCCGCCGGACATCTGCGTGGGATAGTGCGTGAGACGTCCTCCGAGCCCGACCCGTTTGAGGATGCCCCGCGCGGCCGCCTCGCGCCGTTCCTTGGGCACACCGCGGAACATGAGCGGCATGGCCACGTTCTCCACGGCGTTGAGGTTGGGCAGCAGGTTGTACGACTGGAACACGAAGCCGAGGTGCCGCTGGCGGAAGACCGCGAGCCCGCGCTCGTCGAGGCGGGAGATCATGGTGCCGCCGATGCGCACGCCGCCGCGCGTGGGCTTCTCCAGCCCCGCGAGCTGGTTGAGCAGCGTGGATTTGCCGGAGCCCGACGCTCCGTAGATACAGCAGATCTGGCCGCGCGGGATGGCGAGGTCGATGCGTTCGAGGGCCACGACAGTCTCGTCGGCGGCGGGGTATTCCTTGCGCAGGTTGCGCACCTCGATCATGGGGCGTTGCGTCTTCGCAGCCATCGACACTCCGTTCTCTCAAACCGCTCGGCGAACCATCGGTGTTCCGGACAAGCCACGGTGCGCGATGGCGCCTCGGGACGGACCGTCCTTCGTCCCAGTGTCCCATGCCGCCGTCCGTGCCGGCATCGGTCTCGGGGATGAATCAGGGACGGTTCGGGGAATGTTCGGGGAACGTTCGTAGGGAAGGCTGCCGGCGATGACGGCCCTGCGACGGCCCCTCCCCCGCGCGTCCGCGCGTGTTCTCCCCGGACGCCGTTACAATGGTTGCGGTCCGGCCCCGTAGCTCAGCTGGATAGAGCATGTGACTTCTAATCTCAGGGTCGCCGGTTCGAGCCCGGCCGGGGTCACCGGAAAACCCCTTGGAATTCCAACGATTCCAAGGGGTTTGATTTTTCCGTCACCCCCGTTTCGTCCCTGATGGGGACGTCGTTTTCACCGTGTTTCGCCGGGATTTCGCAGACGTTGGGGTGCACGGAAGGCACGAAGGGCACACATGGCGTCGCGGAGGTCAGCCGTGGTATTCGCGGTCGGCGATCATGCGCCCGGACTGGTCGAGGGCCGTGGAGAACCTGCCGTAGTCGGAGAGGATGACGCCCATGTACAGCATGTCGACGAGGGCCACGTTCGCCACGCGGGAGAAGATGGCGTTGCCGTAGATGGTGTGCGCGCCGGATCCGGTGAGCAGCGTCACGTCGGCAGATCCAGCGAGCGGGGATCCTACGTGGTTGGTCACGGCGATGGTGTGCGCGCCGGCGGATTTCGCCAGACGCAGCGCCTTGACGGTGTCGGCGGACGAGCCGGAATGGGAGAACGCGATGGCCACGTCCGTGTCCCGCAGGTGGCCGGCGCCGATCTGCTGCAGGTAGGCGTCCGTGTTGAGACGGCAGTCCAATCCCAGATACATGAGCTTCGTGAACAGGTCGGTGGCCGGCACGAGCGAATTCTCCACGCCGTAGATGTCGATGGCGTCCGCTTCGGCGAGCAGCGTGGTGGCCTTGCGGAACGCCTTGACATCAAGGGATCGCCGCAGCTCGTCGATGAGCGACGTGGCGCCGGCGGCGGCCTTGGCCGGCACGTCCTCCGGATCGTCCCATGGGTTGAGGTCGAAGCCTTCGAGCGGGTCGAACGTCACCTGATGCTCGGCCTCCGGATGGCGCAGCACGTAGCGCAGTTCGCGGTATCCGCCGAAGCCGAGCTTGCGGGAGAAGCGGATGACGGTGGGTTGGCTCACCTGGGCCTCGTCGGCGAGCTGGCCGACGGTGAGTTCGGCGGCTTCGTCGAGATGGTCGCGCACGTAGCGGGCTACCGCCCGTTCGGCGGGGCGGAGCGAAGGATAGATGTGGTCGATGCGTTCCCGAATTCCCACCGAAGACTGCACTGTTCCATCTCCCCGGAGTAGTTCCGCCCGCGCGCGGGCGTCTTGTTCGTTTGCCGCAATCGACACTAGCCGACGCGGGTGTGGCGGCGGATGACGCGGGTTGTCTTCAAGGTGAACCGTCCGTTAACTTTTGCGTCGCATTGCGATGCGGATGCATCCGCCATCATGGCTCGTCTCCGGCGGAACGCGACGGGGCCCGGCCATGGCCGGGCCCCACATCGGGATACCTTTTCAATCGTCTCCTATCCGCGGTCTCCGTACCTGCGCCCGACGATGGTCATGCCGATGCCGGCGAGCGCGGTGACGGTGGCGGCCACGGCGATCAGGGCGACGGCGGAACCCGTGTCGGACAGCCGCTTTCGACCGGTGGCGGCATCGATGGATTCGTCATCCCCGTCGTTTCCGTGTTCCGCCGGCCGGCTCGGTCGGTCCGTCTTGTCTTGGTCGTCGGGCGTGTTCGGCCGGTCCGGTTCGGAGGGGTCCGGATCGACCGGCCGCTCCTCCTTCGTCAACGCCCTCCATGCCGATTCCAGGGTCCGTTTTGTTTCGTCCACCGCTTTGCCGTCGGGCTCCGATTGCTGCAGCATCGTGCGGGCCGCGCTCAGCGCCTGTGCGAACGGCTGCCATGTCTCGGCGGTGTAGTCCGTCTCCTTCGGCCCGGAGGAGTCGATGTCCGCGACGAGTTCCGTCAGTGGCTGCAACGTGTTGGTCACGGTGATTTCGGTGATGTAGTACGCTCCCCAGGTGGTTGCCGCCTTGTTGATGCGTACGCGCATGGCGGTGACGTCACGTTGCATGGGCATCGTGACGGCGTGGTGTTCGGCCGTGCCGTCCGAGGTGCTCCATGTCACGTCGCCGGAGGAGGCGACTGGCGTCCATCCGTCCTTGCCGTTCGCTGAGACCTCGATGTCCCAATTGGTGGGGTTCTGGTCTTTGGCGTAGATGCCGGCCAGGTCGACGGTGTCGAAGGTCTGCGGCTTGTCCCACGTCAAGGTGACGTATTGCGGATAGGTGGGGTCATTCCGGCTTTTCGTGCCGCTCCATTCATCGCCGTCGTTGACGTTCGAGGCCGGATAGTCGGCGTTCACGCTGCTGTGTTCCGCGGTGGCGTCCAACGCCAGGTTGCTCAGTACGTCGCCGACCGGCATGGCGAGGCGCAACGCCTCCCCCGTCTTCAGTGTGATGGCGTAGGTGCCGTCGTCCTGCGCGGCGACGGCGCGTTGCTCGGCCGCCGTCCATTCGCCGTCGTCGCCGAATGCGCCGACGCTGGCGGCGTCGGGTCGTTGTTCGGTGGTGATGGTGACGGAGCCGGCGGTGTCGGAGGTCACGTACAGGTTCCGGCCATCGATGGCAGCGATGCCGACGGCGCCGTCGGTCGTGTGGAATCCGAGACGGTACCGGCCGATCGTCTTCATGGCCGAGTATTCGGTCTGCGGATCGTCTTGGTCGATGTTGAATCCGGTGCGGTCGGATGCCGTCGCGCCCGCCAGCACCTGTCCCATGGCGTTGAGACCCGGGTTATACCGCTGCAGTTCTTTGGCTTGTTCGGTCATGGTGGGGATTGTGCCGAGTTTCCAGTCGTAGTACATCTCCTGGGAGTGGATGTCGCTCTGGTCCAGGTTGGAGTACAGCGCGTGCGGACCGTTGAAGTGACCGCCGCCACCGTCGCAGAACCAGTTGTCGATCTCCCAGGTGCCGTATCCGCCGCCTGCGGCGAAGGCGGTGGTCTCCAATGAGGTCAGATTGGCGTAGTCGCCGGAGTTCTCGGCGATGTGGCCGAGTGTGGAGTTCCGTTTGCCGTCGGCGATGATCTCCTTCATGCGGCTGACGCTGGTGGAGTATGGATCGGGGCCGGCGAAGTCGATGTATGCGTAATCGTTGACGTTCACGGGATAGCCGGAGCCGGAGTAGTTCACGCGGGTGGCGATGCTGTAGTCCGATTCCTTGACGGCTTTGCCGAGATCGTTGATCCAGTTGATGTATTGGTCTTTGAAATGCGGGTTGTTGTTCGCCTCGTTCTCGAGCTGGATGGAGATGACGGTGCCGGCCGGATCGGTCTGCGCCAGGTGGGCGAAGATCGCCTCCATCGTCTTGATTTCGGCTTGCTTCATCGCTTCGGCCTTCGGACCGGTGGTGATGAGCGGATAGTCGACCTTGCCTTTGCCTCCGGCGATGTCGTAGTAGTCCCCGATGGGGTTGCCGTCCTCGTCCTGCACGTACCAGGACGGCGCGGTGTATTGGTAGCCGATGTCGACGGTTTTGTGTTCCTTGCCGTTCCATGCGCTGCTGTATGTGGGGATGCGCGAGCCGCTTTGGCATGCGGATCCGAACCATGCGAGGTCGATCTTCAGTCCGTATTTCCTCGCCCACTTCACGTAGGCGTCCAGCACGGTGAAGTCGTATACGCCGGGAGCCGTTTCGACATCTCTCCACAGCAGCGCCTGCGAGATGGTCGCGTAGTTGAGGTTCGCGGTCTTCTCGTACGCGTTCTCACTGAAGCCGAGATCGAGGTGTTCCGTAGGATAGCCGTCTCTGCTGGAGCCGGAGTCCTCCTTGAATTCCTCCTGATGTCCCATGCGTTCCCAGGTGCCCATGTTCTGAGTGAACGAGTACAGATAGGGGCGCCCGTTCACTTCGAGGTAGTATTCGCCGTTGCTTTTCCGTGCGACGCGGGAGACCACGCGCCGATTGTCCTGTGTGTGTCCGCCGTCTTCCGCGGCGACCGCACCGACCGGTGCGACCATGGCGGCTGCGGCGATGACGGCGATGACGGCATGCAGCGCCGTCCTCCATGGATGATGTGTCGTCTGTGACATGATGTTCCTTCTTGGGTGGTTGATTGTCGTGCCGGTGGATGATTTGGGGGACGATGCCCGTGGCATCGTCAGAGCGCTATTGCGATGTAAGGCGTCGGCGACTCATTGCGATACGTCTCGCCGTTGACGATCACGGTCAGCCCGATACCGTGGCCGTAACGGTCGCCGAAACGGTCGTAGTAGATGTCGGCCGTCGTGCCGCCGACCGGCAATCCCAGCAGGCGCCAGTACGGCATCGAGTGTCCTACGGCGAGCGGCCTCACGATGAGCGTGGAATGGGCGGCATCGCCCGTCTTCGGACCATCGGGCATGCCTTCGACACGTACACCGGCGAGACCGGAGATGACGAGGTCGGCGAACGTGGAGTGGTTGTAGTCCTTGCCGCGTTCGTAGCCTCCTTTGTCCTCACGCCATTTCCATGCTTCAAGCCGATCGCGGGAAATCCACGCTCCCGTGTCGGCGTCGAGGTCCTCGTCGATCCAGTCGACGACCCCGCCGTCCGGGGCCTGACGGCGATGGATGGCGGCGTAGCGGCGCATCTCACGCATGAAGTCATCGGAGGTGACGCCACCGCGACCGGAACGGATCTCGGCGATCATCGAATTGAGCGTCTGCGTGGTGGCGAACGGCCAGCAGGGACCGTTCCATTGGCATTCGTGCGGGGAATCGCAGTTCATGTAGCGAGGGTGGCACGCCTCGGCGGTGCGGATGCCTACGGCGCCGCCGAAATGGTCGGTATCGGCGAGGAACCGCCATGCGTCCTCATGACGTTCGTCGGCGAGATCGAACATCCATGGGATGTAGCCGATCTCCTCGCGTACGTTGCGTGAGGGATCCACGTCGGCGAAGTCCGTCGTGGCGAGGATGCCGTCCTTGTCGTCGAGCGGCAGCACTTTGAAGAACCGTCCGTCCTCGTCCCACAGCTCCTCGTGGATGAGCGCGGCCAACGAGGCCGCCTTCGCCTCGAATTCGTCGGCGAGCGCATCCTGACCATCCCAACGTGCGATCGTCGCGATGGCGCGGGCGTTGGCGGCCATGTAGCTGTTGAGCGTCGGGCGCAGCCCCGAACCGGAGATGGAATCCTCCATCGCGTCGCGGTCGTCGTACGACCAGAACAGGCCGTAGCGGGTCATGTTGCGTTCCTCGACCGTGTGATAGAAGCGCACGAATTCGTCGAGCAGCGATACGGCGAACGCACGATCGTCGCGGATCTCGGCGTAACGACGAACCGCGTCGACGACCCAGGACGAATAGGACAGCTCGTCGCCCGGCCCTGTGAACCAGAAACCCACATAGTCGCGGACGAGTCCCGGACCATTCCTGAGCCAGCGCGCCTCGGCAATATGGTGACCGCTGGCGCAGTTGATGGAGTTGTATGCGCCCGCCCAGTACACGTCGGGAAGGAACTCGGTGATGATACGTCCCTCCGGCGTGGATGCCAGATGCTTGCGGAACGTCCACCAGCGGAACCAGTAGACGCGTTCGATGAGCGCGTCGGAGCATTCGAAGAACGGCACCTCATGCTTCATCCAGTCGGCGGCCGCCTCGTTGGGGATGTCCTGGACGTACAGCTCCTCGTCGTTGCGGTTGAAGTCGGAGACGTAATGGTCGATGATGTCGTCCGGTTCGCGCAACGGCGTCGGTGCGGGAGGCTCCTCGACCGGACGGCACACGCCGTCCTGATGGGAGGTCCGATATACGTCGTTCATGGAATCGTCCTTTCAGTCGTAGGACCACACCCGATGACCACAACGACCGCAACGTTACGAATCATCATCGGGCATACGTGGGCGTTCCGCGCGCGGAAGAACCGCGGCGGATCGATATGAAATCAATGAGAATGCGACGGGAGGCGCGAGCGAACCGACTCAGGCCGATTCGCCGCGAACCAAATGGAATCCGACGGTCTCGCGCCTCACCGGCGAGGAGACGTCGCCGCCCATACGGTCGACGAGCATCGTCACCGCCGATTTGGCCATGCCGTCGAAGTCTACGGCGATGGTGGACAGCAGCGGCGAGGTGTACGAGGCGGGACTGACACCATCGAATCCGAACACGGCCTTGTCGCGTGGCACCTGGATGCCCATGCTGGCGAATCCACGCATCAGTCCGAAGGCGAGGAGGTCGTTCATGCAGAACAGCACGTCGTATCCGAGGTCGTTCTGGGCGATCATGGCGGCGGCCTTGAGCCCTCCGTCGACGGTCCATTCGCAGGGCACGATGTCGGTTTCGACGCCGAGGCCCACACCCGTCATGGCCTTTTTCGCCAGTTCGATACCGGTGTTGCGCCCTTCCGCGCTGAACTGGCCGGCGGACAGACGCTGTCCACCGACGATCGCCGCATGCTCGTAGCCGCGCTGCTTCAGATAGGTGAACGCCGCCTTGAACGCCGGTTCCAGCGGCAATGCGACGTTGTCATACAACGGATGAGGGGAGTAATCCTCGAACAGCACGGCGGGATGGTTGCCGATGAGCGAACGCAGTTCGCTTTCCGGCACGTTGTGCAGGTTGAGGATCAGCCCGTCGCACATCGGCGAGTTGACTCGCTTGAGGAAGTCGCGTTCGACCGCGACCGAGGCGTTGGTCTGCTGGACGATGGTCTGCAGCCCGTGCCTGGCCGCCTCTTTGGAGATGGCCCAGGCGAGATCGGCGAAGTACGGGTTCTCGAGGTCGGGCACGACGAAGGCGATGACGTCGCTCTTGCCCTGCTTGAGGAAGCGGGCGGAGGCGTTGGCGCTGTACTTGACCACGGCGGCGGCCTTCAGCACCTTCTCACGTGTGGCCGGCTTGACGCCGTCACCGCCGCGAAGCGCCGCCGACGCGGTGGTGACCGAGACCCCGGCCTCGCGGGCCACATCCTTGAGCGTCGCCACCATGCCACCTTTCATGTTCATCGTCGTCTCCCGTCATTGTAGCAACCGAAACGTTGCGGAGGGGCTGGCCGACAGATCGCGCCCCATCCGCGAATCACCCCTTGACCGCACCGGCGACCAGACCGGAGACGATCCAACGTTGGCAGAACAGGAAGAACACCACCACCGGTGTGAGCGCGATGCAGGTGATCGCCATGAACAGCGGCCAGTTGGTCGAGTAGCCGTTGACCGCGTTGTACACCTGCAGCACCACGGTGCGCTTCTCCTGCGTGGAGATGAATACGCTGGGCCTCAGGAAGTCGTTCCACACGGCCAGCGTCTGGAAGACGATCACCGTGGCGAGAATCGGCCGGATGAGCGGCAGGACGATCTGCCAGTAGATGCGCCAGGGGCTGGCGCCATCCACACGTGCCGCCTCGAACAGTTCGAAGGGCAGTTTCCGCATGTATCCGACGATGAGGTAGTAGCAGAACGCCGAATCCGCGGCGTACAGGGCGATCAGTCCGGGAAGGCTGTCAACGATGCCGACGGCGCCCTCCATCTTGTACAGCGGCAGCAGCGTGGACTGCACGGGGATGCAGAAGGCGAGCGTCAGGACGGCCCCCATGCCGACGGTGAGCCAGTTCCTCTTGAGCACCATGGCGTAGGCGGCGAGCGAACCGATGGCGACCTGAAGGATCACGGCGAACACGGTGACGACGATCGTGTTGAGGAACGCCGTCCAGATGCTGCCGTCCGCGATGGCCTGTCCGTAGTTGGCGAACATCCACTTCTCCGGCAGAGCAAAGGGATGCCTGGTCATGTCCACGCTCGTCTTGAACGAGCTGATGATGACGTAGTAGAGCGGAAGCGCGCAGACGACCGCCAGAACGAGCACCACGATCGACCGCACGATCCTGCGCGACAGGCTGTTGGCACGTGCGTTTGTCATTCGAATCTCCTTTGCACGCTGTTGGCGACGACCTGCTGCACGCTGACCAGCAACAGGCAGGCGATGGTGAAGGTGACGGCGAGCGCCGAGCCCACGCCGTACTGCGACTGTCCGGTGCCGCGCAGCAGGATGGCCTGAGTGATGGTCATCGTGGCGTTGCGGGGACCGCCGGCGGTGAGGGTGTACGGGAGGTCGTACACCTTGAGGTTGCCGGTCATGATGAGGAAGGTGGACACCACCACGGCCGGCACCAGCTGGGGCAGCGTCACGTGGAGGAACTGCTGGCGAGAGTTCGCACCGTCGATGAGCGACTGCTCGTAGAGATCGGCGGGAATCGCCTGCATGTAGGCCAGATACAGGGTGGCGTGCCAGCCGACGCCCATCCACACGCCGACGAAGATCACCGCGAACTGGGCCCAATGGTCATCGGACGTCCACGGAATCGGAGGGATGGTGAACAGGTCGAGGATCTGGTTGAGGATGCCGGACTTCATCGGGGAGAAGATCTGGCGCCAGATGAGGCCGAGGATGGCCTGGGCGGGGATGCCGAGGAAGAAGAACAGCGAACAGGCGAAGGACCGTCCGAAGAACTTCTTGTTGAGGGTGACCGCCAACGGCAACGCCAGCACGGTGATGAGCACCGTGGTGGAGACGGCGAACAGGAGTGTGAATCCAAGACTGTGCAGGAGCTCGGGTTCGGAGAAGATCGTGGCGTAGTTCCTGAGTCCGACCATGCCGTAGTCGTCCGAGAATCCGTTGTAGTCGGTCAGCGAATAGTAAATGGACGACAGCAGCGGGACCAACGTCAGGACGACGAACACGACCATGATCGGCAGCAGGAAGACGAAGGTGGCCCAGTTCTCCGGGCCGATGCGCCTCCTGCCGGCAACCGCGCCGGAGGACGGCGTGTTGCGGGTTCGCGAAACGTTCATGGGAGGATGGCTTTCTTGCGGTGATTGTTGTGTTGCGATGATCGGGTTGACGGTGCGGCCTTCCGGCAGATCGGGGCGGTCGGCGGGACGGGTACCGGCCCCGTCCGCCGTCCGCCCCGCGCGGAACGGCCACGCGGATCGTCGAATCAGATCACTTGACCGAATCCCACTTGGAGTCGAGGTTCTTCGCGGCGTCGGCCGGTGTGGTCTTCCCACCCTGGATGCCCTGCTGCTGGGAGATGACTTCGGCGCTCATCGCGGTCGAGCCCTTTTCGAACGACACCCAGTGGAACTTGCCCTTGAAGAAGTAGTCGTCGTACAGGAGCTTGAGCTGCTCGTCGATCTGGGAATCGTAGTTGCTGGACACGGATGCGGAGCCGTAGGCGGTGGTGAAGAGCTTCAACCCCTCCTTGGAGTTCATGAAGGAGAGGAATTTCTCGGCCTGGGCCTTCTTCTTGGTCTTGGCGCTGATGGCGAACGCCGGATCGGCGCCGCCGTCGATGTAGGGCTCGGAGCCCGGGTACGCGGGGAACGGCGAGAAGCCGTAGTTCACGCCGGCGGCCTTGATGTCGGCGACGTCCCAACCGCCGGTACGGTACATCGCCGCTTCGCCGTTGATGAAGGACTGCTTGACCTGGTCGGCGTTGAGGCCGGTGGCCTCCTCGGGCAGGGCGCCGGACTTGATGAATCCGTCGTTCCATGCCTCGAACGCCTTGGTCCACTCCTTGGCGAAGGTGCTCTTGCCGGCGTAGATCCGCTTGTCGCCGTCCTCTCCGGCCTTCGCGTAGTAGCTGCCGAGCAGACCGATCAGCGATCCGGACATCTCCTGGCCGTTCTCGAGGAACGGGGTGATGCCCTTGTCCTTGAGCTTCTTGGCGAGCGCGGCGAAGTCGTCGAGGTTGTCGGGCACGGAATCGTAGCCGACCTCCTTGAGCAGGTCCTTGTTGTAGACGACGCCGGCCAGCCATCCGGAGATCGGCATGCCGTAGATCTTGCCGTCCTTGGTGTAGTCGGCCAGATACGTCTCGTCGATGCCCTTGAGGTAGTCGGCGTCGGTGATGTCCGCGGCCGCGCCGTTGCTCATGAGATCGGCGCGGTTGTTGCCGTTGAGGTTGAAGACGTCGGGGGCCTGGTTGCCGGCGATGCGCGTCTGCAGGGTGGAGTTGTAGTCGGAGTCGCCCTGACTGTATGAGATCTGGACCTTGATGTCCGGGTTGGCCTTCTCGAAGGCGGCGACTACCGGGTCCATCGTGTTCTTGTTGTAGTAGGAATACACCGTCAGGGTGTCGCCCGATGCGGACGACGAGCCCGAACCGCACGCCGCCATCGGGACGATCATCGCCATGGCGCCGACCGCCGCCGCGACCATCCTGGTAATACGTGACCGCATTGTCTTTCTCCTTGCTGGTTATGGATGTTCTCGCTCCATCGTTGGGCGATGACTTCACTTTAGCACCATTTTCCGTAACGTTACGGTTTTTCTCCGGCAAGCGCGGCGACTCATGGAGAAAACGCTGATTTTTCAACGGTTTGCAATACTTCACAACAGATATATATCAGCGTGTCGCAACGTTACGTTTTTTGCTTTCACCATAACGTTACGACATACAACAAGAGGATGTCGGCAGCAAACGGCGAGAAAGGCTCGCGGACGCGGCGGCACTCCGCCCGTCACACGACGACGGAAACGGAATCCGATGCGCCCGGCCCGGCCGTCACGGCTCGATGATCCAGGAAAGGCCCACGAGCACGATGAGGAAGAGGATGTTGACGGCGGAGTAGACGGCCAGATAGCGGCCCTTGCGGTCCGGGTACTTGCGCACCACGTTCTTGTAGCCGATGAGCGAGGCCATCGAGGCGATGAGCGTGCCCATGCCGCCGAGGTTCGTGCCGATGATGAGCGGACGCCACTGCTCGGTGAATCCGGACAGAAGGATGGTGGTGGGCACGTTGCTGATGAACTGGCTGGAGCCTACGGACACCTCGAGCGGGTGCGCGTCCACGAGGGATGCGGCCAGCTCGTAGAATTCGGGCACACGCTTCATGTTTCCGATGAAGATGAAGAACATGGTGAACGTGAGCGGCAGACCCCAGTCGACGTTCCGGAAGACCCTGCGGTCGCAGATGAGGAACGCGGCGAACACCACCACGCACATGGCCCACAGGGGCACGAAGTCACTCACCGCGAGCAGGCAGACCACGAACAGCAGCGTATAGACGACGGTGCGCCATCCGCCGTAGCCGGCGCCGTAGCCGGTGATGCGGATCTCGTCGGGCTGATGCTTGCCGCGCTCCGGCGCGAGCACCCCCTGCTCGATGCCGGTGCCATCCAGCTCGTTGAACTCGGAGACCGGCCGCCCTCCGAACACCACGCAGGTGACGATCACGAGCATGATGGCCGCCGTGGCGGAATACGGCGCCATGATGCCGATCATCTCCATGGCCGGCATGCCGGTGAGGGCCTTGAGGTACAAGGTTGTGCGCGTTGCCAATCGGCGTGAGCATGCTGCCCACGTTCGCCCCGACCGTCATGAGCGTGCCGACGAGCACCGCATGCTCCTCCATGTCCGCCATGACGAGCACGGAGATGGCGAACGGGATGAACGTGACGAGCGCCACGTCGTTGGTGATGAGCATGGCGGAGAAGAACGTGAGCGAGATGAGCGTGAGCACGAGCCCGCGCTGCGTGTTCACGTGTCTGAGCAGCCGCGAGCCGATGATGCGGAACACGCCGATGCGCTGGAAGCCGCACACCACGAGCATGAGGCATACCAGCTGGCTGATGGTGCTCATGTGGACGTAGCCCTTGTAGTCCGCGTCCGGCGGCACGATGAAGCACGAGATGAGGGCCAATACCGTGGCGACGATGAGATTGGTTTCGCTCTTAAGCAGCCCGACGAGCCAACGTCGCATCGGTTCCTCCGTGAATGTTCCGGCATGGTGCGCCACTCATTCTAATGGAACGCCCGCCCCAACTACGTTCCCACGGCGTGCTGTTTTCCGACCTTTTCCGTCGAAAAACCGGGATGACGACTACTGCCGATTAGGATTCATCGCCGACTTTTCATTGTTGCGACATATGAACGAAAGGGAAACGTACGGCAAATTCCAAACATGCCCCTTCCGCATGCACCCACCACATACCCACCACCCGCGCCGTCGCCGCCCGGGCCGCCGGAAACTACGCGACTACAGCCGGCCGGTGTAGTTTCACTCGCTGTTCACCGTACTTTCAACCAACTTTCCCCCGTTTGACGTCCGTACGCCCCCAAGCGGCGACACCATGGAATACGGCAGAGGTTCACGCCGACACGACGCCTTCCCGGCGTCGCGATAACAGAATACGGACCCGGCCGGCAAGACCGGCACCACACGATACGGACCGCCCGCAAGGGCGGGTCTCCGGAAGGCAGTTGAAGGGAATATGCTCGAACTCAAGGACATCACCAAATCGTTCGGCGACACGCACGTGCTGAACGGCATCAGCCTGGAGCTGGACAACGGCAAGATCATGTCGATCCTCGGCCCGTCCGGCGGCGGCAAGACCACGCTGCTCAACATCATCCTCGGCATCACCGAGCCGACCAGCGGCCAGCTGCTCTACGACGGCGAGGACCTCACCCACGTCCCGATGGAGAAGCGCGGCTTCAACATCGTGTTCCAGGACTACGCGCTGTTCCCGAACCTCACCGCCTACGAGAACATCACCTACGGCCTGCGCAACAACCCGGGCATCTCCTCCGAGCAGGAGATCAAGGAGCTCATCTCGCTGCTGGGGCTCGAGGAGCACCTCAACAAGCGCATCGACGAGCTCTCCGGCGGCCAGAAGCAGCGTGTGGCCCTCGCCCGCACGCTCGTGATGAAGCCGAAGCTGCTGCTGCTCGATGAACCGCTGTCCGCCCTTGACGGCGTCATCAGGGAGTCCATCAAGGCGAAGATCAAGCAGATCGTCGAGCAGTACAAGCTCACCACGATCATGGTCACGCACGATCCGGAGGAGGCGTGCACGATGAGCGACAAGGTACTCATCATCAACCACGGCAAGGTCGCGCAGTTCGACACTCCGGAGAACATCATCGAGCATCCGGCCAGCGACTTCGTGCGGACGTTCATCCTCCACCAGCTCGAGGTCAAGCGCAACAACATCTACACGCTGTTCAACGAGGGCGACGGGGCCGCCGCCGCGCACGCCGGAGCCGAGCCCGTCGCCGCGGGCCGGGAGGCCTGAGCCATGTCGGTCGAATCCATCCAGGCGGGCAAGCAGCTGCCCAACATCCGCCCCGAGATCCACAACTACGAGGCGCGTCCCTCCAAGCCGAAGCAGACGGAGCTGTGGACGCTGCTGGCGATCGTCGCCGCCTGCTTCCTCGGCTTCCTCGTCGTGCCGATGATCCTCGTGATCATCCGCTCGTTCACCACCGCCTCCGGCGCCGGCACGCTGGAGAACTACGCGACGATTCTATCCCGTCCCGAGTTCACGCGTTCGATCACCAACTCGCTGACCGTCTCCGCGGTCTCCGCGCTCGTCGCCGTGATCCTCGCGTTCCTGCTCTCCTACACCATCAACTGCACAAACGTGCCGTCCGGGTTCAAGAAGGCCATCGCGCTGCTCGCCCAGCTGCCGATGCTGCTGCCGACCATCACCTACGGCTTCGCGATCATCTACTCGTTCGGCAAGAACGGTCTCATCACGCAGCTGATCGGGCATCCGCTGTTCGACATCTACGGCTTCAACGGCCTGCTCATCGGCTATGTGATCTACACGCTGCCGACCTGCTTCCTGCTCATCAACAACAGCTTCCAGTTCGTCGACAAGAAGTTCATCATCGTCTCCCACATCATGGGCGACAAGCCGTGGACCACGTTCCTCAACACCGTGCTGAGGCCGCTGGTCGGCACGCTGGCCGTCGCGTTCATCCAGTCGTTCTTCCTCGCGTTCACCGACTACGGCATCCCGACCTCGGTGGGCGGCGAATACGACGTGCTGGCGATGACGCTGTTCAACCAGATGCTCGGCTCCATCCCGAACTTCAACCGCGGCGCCGTGATCGCCGTGTTCATGCTCATCCCCTCGATCATCTCGATCGTCCTGATGACCGTGCTCGAACGCTTCGCGATCCGCTACAAGCAAATCAGCCAGGTGGAGCTGCCGAAGGGCAAGCGCCGCGACTGGACGTGCGGCGTGCTGTCCGTCGTAACGCTCGTGTGCGTGCTGTCCGTGTTCCTCGTGATCCTGCTCATCCCGTTCGTGCAGGAGTGGCCGGACCATCTCGGGTTCACGTTCGCGCATATCGCGAACCTGTTCACCGATTCGCAGCTCACGCAGGTGTTCGTCAACTCGCTGTACGTTGCCGCGATGACCGCGATCTTCGGATGCCTGTTCGTCTACGCCGCGGGCCTGGTGACCTCCCGTTCGAAGCTGCCCGCGTGGGCACGCCGCTCGGTCGATTCGATCTCCGCGATCATCAACACTGTCCCGGGCATGGTGCTCGGCATCGCGTTCCTGTTCGCCTTCTCCGGCTCGCCGCTGCAGAACACGTTCTGGATCCTCATCATCGCGAACATCATCCACTACTTCGCCACCCCGTACCAGATGATCAAGGATTCGCTCACCAAGATGAACGCCGGTTGGGAGACCACCGCCAAGCTCATGGGCGACAACTGGATCAAGACGCTGGTGCGCGTGGTCACGCCGAACGCGTGGCCCACGCTGCTGCAGATCTTCGGCTACTACTTCGTCAACGCGATGGTGACGATCTCCGCGGTGGTGTTCCTCACCGGAGCCCGCACGCAGGTCATCACCACGAAGATCTCCGCCCTGCAGCACATCGCCAAGTTCGACGACGTGTTCGTCCTCTCGCTGCTCATCCTCGTGGTGAACCTCGTGGTCAAGGGCCTGATCGCCCTGTTCACCCGCGACCGCGCCAAGGCGCGCGCGAAGGCCCGCGCCAAGGAGCGCGCGGCCGTGAAGACCCCGCAGGTGGCCGCCTCGTTCAGCACCGTGCGCCCGAGCCGTCAGCTCGCCGCCGCGGCGGCGACGTTCCAGCTACCGACCGACAACAACCGCAAGGCCCGCGGCCTGCTCACGGGCATCGCGTCCGCCGTGTGCGTGGCGCTGCTCGTCACCTTCGGCGCGGTATCCACCTCCGCGGCGGCCGCCGGCGGCAAGGTCGTCATCTACACGAACGCCGACGAGGAGGCCGTCACCGCCTTCGAACACGCGCTCGACCGCAACGGCTACAAGGACCAGTACATCATCCAGGAGTTCGGCACCTCCGAGCTCGGCGGCAAGATGCTGGCCGAGGGCAAGGCGCTCGAGGCGGACATGCTCACGATGAGCTCCTACTACGTGGATTCCGCGCAGGAACGCAACCACATGTTCGCCGACCTGACCGACGTCCACTCCAAGCTGCTCGGCACCACGGAGAACTCGAAGGCCCCGGCCTACCGTTCCCCCACCACCGCGCAGGAGGGCGCCATCATCATCAACACGGAGGCGCTGAAGTCCGCGGGAGTGCCGAAGCCGACCAGCTACGCCGACCTCGCCAAGCCCGAGTACAAGGGGCTCATCTCCGTGCCGGACATGGAGGGATCCTCCACCGGCTGGCTGATGGTCCAGGCCATCGTCGACGCCTACGGCACCGGCGAGAAGGGCAGGCAGATCCTCACGGACATCTACCGCAACGCGGGCCCGCACCTTGAGCAGTCCGGTTCCGGACCGCTGAAGTCCGTGCGCGCCAAGGAGGTGGCGATCGGCTTCGGCCTGCGTCACCAGGCGGTCGCGGACAAGAAGAAGGGCCTGCCCATCGACTACGTGGACCCGACCGAAGGCAACTACTCGCTGACCGAATCGGTGGCGGTGCTCGACAAGGGCCGCGCCACCAACCCGAAGGCGCAGAAGATGGCCGGGATCATCATCGACAAGGGCCGCAAGGAACTGCTCCAGACGTACCCGACGCCGCTCTACCAGGGCGAGCAGGCCCCGGCGAATGCATCCAAGCGTTCGAAGACGTTCCCCAAGCCTTTGACGGTGGATCTCCTCCAGCAGCATCAGGACTTCTCGTCCGAGTGCAAGCGCATCGCGCAGGGCGAGTAGTCGTCCTTTTCGGCCCGGTGGGGGTTGACGGTTCCCGTCGCCCCCACCGGGCCGGGATACGGCTCCCGCCTATCCGGCATCCCGCCGAAAGTGAACGCCGAGCGAACGGGATTCACAAAACTACATACAACACGCCGAGCGCACCCCATAATCAACGTAGAAGTTTTCTCCGATTACGTGCGTGACTACACTCGGCGCTCGGATACGACAAGACGCCGCAACGACATCGATCGCATCGGAATTCAACGAAACACCACACGAAACCATCCCGGAGGGTTTCCGGGAATCCCACGAAAGGAGACCATCATGGCCAACGAATACAAGCTGCTCACCCCCGGCCCTCTGACCACGACGCGCACCGTCAAGGAGGAGATGCTCTTCGACCACTGCACGTGGGACGAGGACTACCAGCAGATCACGCAGAAGATCCGCCGCCAGCTGCTCGAGCTCGCGCACTGCGATCCGGCCGACTACACCGTCGTGCTCATGCAGGGCTCCGGCACCTTCGGCGTGGAGAGCGTGCTCACCTCCGTGATCGGCAAGGACGAGAAGGTGCTGCTGTGCACCAACGGCGCGTACGGCGACCGTCAGGTCAAGATCTGCGAGCACGCCGGCATCGACTACGTGCAGTACGCCGAGCCGTACGACCGCATCCCGGACGCCGACAAGGTCGAGGAGTACCTGCGGAACGACCCGTCCATCACCCACGTCTCGATGATCCACTCCGAGACCACCTCCGGCCTGCTCAACGACATCGCCGCGGTCGCCACCGTCGCCAAGGCGCACGGCTGCACGTTCATGGTCGACGCGATGAGCTCCTTCGGCGGCGTCGACATCCCCGTCTCCGGCTGGGGCATCGACTTCCTCGTCTCCTCCGCGAACAAGTGCATCCAGGGCGTGCCGGGCTTCAGCTTCATCATCTGCAACAAGGCGAAGCTCGAAGCCTCCAAGGGCAAGGCCCGCTCCCTGTCCCTCGACCTGTGGGACCAGTGGAACACGCTCGAGAAGGCCAACGGCAAGTGGCGCTACACCTCCCCCACCCACGTGGTGCTCGCCTTCTCCAAGGCCCTCGACGAGATGTTCGCCGAAGGCGGCATCCCCGCCCGCTCGGCCCGCTACCAGCTCAACAACGACCTGCTCATCGCCCGCATGAAGGCGCTCGGCTTCCGCGTGTTCCTGAACGAGCATCAGGGCCCGATCATCACCACGTTCCTCTACCCGCAGGGCACGCAGTTCGACTTCCACGACATGTACGAGTTCATCAAGGAACGCGGCTACGCGATCTACCCGGGCAAGCTCACCACCGAGGACACGTTCCGTCTCGGCAACATCGGCGAGATCTACACCGACGACATCGAGAAGGTGACCGAGCTGCTGGCCCTGTACATGGGCGAGCGCGGCCTGCTCGAGGCCGCCACCGGCTCCGCCTCCGTACCGGAGGCGATCGCCGCGATGGACAAGGCGGGCGAACCGATCAAGGCCGCCGCGCCGAAGAACGTGAAGCTCACCGCGTGAGCCGCGTTCCACGGGGAATCCAGCGGGAATCGCAAGAGGAAACCAAAGGAGTTACGACAATGACCAACCGTTTCGAGGCCGTCATCTTCGACTGGGCCGGCACCACCGTGGACTACGGCTGCTTCGCCCCCGTCAAGGCGTTCCAGGAGGCGTTCAAGGAGTTCGGCGTCGAGCCGACGATGGCCGAGACCAGGAAGCCGATGGGCATGCTCAAGCACGACCACATCGCCACGATGCTGCGCATGGACCGCATCGCCCGCGCGTGGGAGGACCGTCACGGCGCCGCCCCGACCGACGCGGACACCGATGCCGTGTACGCGCACTTCGAGCCGAAGCTGCTGTCGATCCTCGACGGCTTCGCCGATCCGAAGCCGGGCGTGGTCGAGGCCGTCGCCGCCCTGCGTGCGGACGGTCTCAAGATCGGCTCCACCACCGGCTACACGGACAGGATGATGGAGATCGTCGTGCCGAAGGCGGCCGAGAACGGCTACGCGCCGGACTTCTGGATCAGCCCGGACGGCGTGAACGGCTTCGGCCGCCCATACCCGTACATGGTGTTCCGCAACCTGGAGAAGCTCGGCGTGACCGACGTGCGCCGCGCCGCGAAGGTCGGCGACACGCTCTCCGACATCCGCGAGGGCAAGAACGCCGGCGTGTTCACGATCGGCGTGACCGAGGGCAGCTCGCAGATGGCGTTGAGCCAGGCCGAGTTCGAGGCGCTGTCCGATGAGGACAAGGACGCGGCCCGCGCCAAGGCGCGTGACGCGTTCGTCGCCGCCGGCGCCGACGCGGTCATCGACACGATGGCCGAGCTGCCGACGCTCCTGCGTCAGATCGCCTGAGCCGTCGCTCCGTGCGCACGTACGCACGCACGCACCCGGAAGCTCCCCTCAACGAGGGGAGCTTTTTTCGTCGGCCGCGCACCCGGCGATGACGCGGATGCCGCGTTCGATGTCGCCGGCGTCGGGCCGGACCATGTTGAGGCGAATGTGCGCGTCGTCGGTCTCGTCGACGTCGAAGACGCCGCCGGGCATGAACGTGACGCCGTACGCGCGGCATCGGGCGAGCAGGTCGAGCGCACGCACGCCGTCGGGCAGCGTCACCCACACGTAGTAGCCGCCATCCGGCACGGTCCAGCGCATGCCTTCGGGCGCGTACCGCTCGAGCGCGGCGAGGGCCGCATCGCGTCGCGCGCGGTAGGCGTCGGTGAGGGATGCGACATGGCCCGCGATGCGTCCCTCCTTGAGCAGTTCCAGGCAGATACGCTGCGACGATGTGCTCGTATGCTGGTCGACCATGCGCCGCAACGCGGCGAGACGGGCGATGACGTGCGGGTCGGCCACGACCCATCCGGTCCTCAGGCCCGAGGTGACGGTCTTGGAGAACGTGGACAGGTACATCACGTATCCGCTGTTCTCCATGCCGGCGAGCGGCACGGGTCGGGACGCGGCGGACACGTCCCGCTCCCCCATCGGCCCGTGCGGGTCGTACGACCCGTACCACAGTTCGCCGTAGGCGTCGTCCTCGATGACGAGGCACTGGTAGTGCCGTGCCACGTCGATGAGTGTGCGGCGGCGTTCGATCGGCATCGTCGTGCCGGTGGGATTGTGGAACGTGGGGATCGTGTAGATGAGCTTCGGACGGAACCGCGCGCAGTATCCCTCCAGCAGGTCGGTGCGCATGCCGTCGGCGTCGACGGGCACGCCGACGAGCCGCGCGTCGGCCGAACGGAACGTCTGCAGCGCGGGGAAGAACGTGGACTGTTCGACGAGCACATGGTCGCCGGGATTGACGAACGCGCGCACGATGAGATCGATGCCCTGTTCGGAGCCGGACAGGACCATGACGTTGCGGGCGTCGCAGTTGACGCCACGGTCGCGCATGTGCGCGGCGAGCAGGCCGCGCAGCTCGTCGAACCCTTCGATCGGCGATTCCGGCTGGCCGTCGAACTCGTGCGAGGAGAACGCCTCGAGACTGACGGCGCGCAGCAGGTCGTCGGGGATGTCGGCCGGGTTCGGCGAGCCGGTGGCGAAGTCGACGGGGCAGGGCCGGCCATCCGCGGAGCCGGCCGCCCGCTGTGCCCGGTCGGCCTCGGCGATGTCGTGGTAGGTGAACCGGTTGGAGTAGTCGGAGAACAGCACCGACCACGGCGGACGGATGACGGGAGGCTCGGCGGCCCCCGGTTCCGTCGACGCGCCGTCGCGTATCGTGTGGACGACGGCGGGTTCGCGTGGCGTCCGCGGTTCTCCTTCCCGACCCACGGACACCGTCGATGCCGCCTGTGATGTCGCCGTCACCGCCGTCACCGCCGTCACGAACGTGCCCTTGCCGACCTTCGAGGCGATGAGGCCTTCGTCCTTCAGCTGCTGGTAGGCCTGCAGGACCGTGGCGCGGTTGACGTCCAGACGCGAGGCGAGCTCGCGTTCGGGCGGCAGCCGGTAGCCGGCGGCGAGCGCGCCGGACACGATCTGCTCGCGCAGCTGCGCGGCGAGCTGCCGGTACAGCGGCGCGGCGTCATGCCTGTTCAGTGCCAACCGCATCCCGCCTCACCGCCTTTCCTTGGGATTCCGTTCGACGCGCCTTACGAACACCCTAGGCTACAGGCCGAGGAACAGCTCGTGGATGCGGGTGTCGTCGGTGAGTTCGGGGTGGAACGCGGTGGCGAGGATGTTGCCCTGGCGCAGGGCGACCGGATGCCCGTCGACCTGCGTTTCGACGCGCGCCTCGGGTCCGACCGAGACCACGTACGGCCCGCGGATGAACACGAGCGGGAAGCCTTCGATGCGTTCCGGGTCCCCGGGCGCGCCGAAGTCGGCGGTCGTCTCGAAACTGCCGAGCTGGCGTCCATATGCGTTGCGGCGTACGACGGCGTCGAGCGCGCCGAAATAGACGTTCGGGTCGTTGTCGAGCCTGCGGGCGAGCAGGATCATGCCGGCGCAGGTGCCGAACACCGGTTTGCCGGCCTTGATGTGCGCGTCGATCCGCTCGAACAGGCCGGTGGAGCGCAGCAGCTTGCCCTGCGTGGTGGATTCGCCGCCGGGCAGGATCACCCGGTCGATGGAGTCGTCGAAGTCCTCGGCGGCGCGCAGCAGCTTCCACGGGGCGCCGAGACGGTCGAGGACGGCGGCGTGTTCGGCGAACGCGCCCTGGACGGCGAGGATGCCGGTGACGCCGTGGCGTGCGGTCTCGGCGTCGTCGGACTCCTCCTTGGAGATGTATTGGACGGCTACGACCATGATGGGACTCCCGGAATCACTCGCCGCGGGCGGCCATGATGGTCTGGATCTCGTCCTCGTTGATGCCGACCATCGCCTCGCCGAGGTTTTCGGAGAGCTTGGCGAGCAGGTCGGCGTCCTGCCAGTTTGCGGTCGCCTTGACGATGGCGGCGGCGCGCTTGGCCGGGTCGCCGGACTTGAAGATGCCGGAGCCGACGAAGACGCCCTCGGCGCCGAGCTCCATCATCAGGGCCGCGTCGGCCGGGGTGGCGACGCCGCCGGCGGCGAAGTTGACGACCGGGAGACGGCCGTTGTCGTGCACGTACTTGGCGAGGTCGTAGGGCACGGCGAGCTGCTTGGCCGCCTCGTAGACCTCGTCGTCGCGAAGTCCCACGAGCTCGCGGATCTGCTTGTTCATCGTGCGCATGTGACGTACGGCCTGGATCACGTCGCCAGTGCCCGGCTCGCCCTTGGTGCGGATCATCGCCGCGCCTTCGGCGATGCGGCGCAGGGCCTCGCCGAGGTTCTTCGCGCCGCACACGAACGGCACGTCGAACTGGTTCTTGTCGATGTGGTAGACGTCGTCGGCCGGGGAGAGCACTTCGGACTCGTCGATGTAGTCGATGTCGATGGCCTGCAGGATCCGGGCCTCGGCGATATGGCCGATGCGGACCTTGGCCATGACCGGGATGGAGACGGCCTCCTGGATGCCCTTGATCATGGCCGGGTCGCTCATGCGGGAGACGCCTCCGGCGGCGCGGATGTCGGCCGGGATGCGTTCCAGCGCCATGACCGCGCAGGCGCCGGCGTCCTGGGCGATCTTCGCCTGTTCGGGCGTGGTCACGTCCATGATCACGCCGCCCTTGAGCATCTGGGCAAGGTTGCGGTTGAGTTCGGCACGGTTCTGCGTCATGGTGTTCGGTGTCCCTTCGTGTGAGGTGATGATCGGACGGGATCGTCGCCGCGCGTTGCCGTGGTCGACGTCCGTCGGCGTTCATTATCGAACGCGAAAGCACGCACCCACCCAAGCCGGTCCAATTTGGACCGGACCAATCAGGGATTTCCTCACCCAGCCAATCCGGCTTCGGCCATGCAATCCAGCCATGCGACCGGCCACGCGGCCAGGCCGTCCGTCACCCGATGTTGTTGCCGTAGACCTGGGCCTGAAGGTCCTTGCGGGAGGTCTCCAGCTTGGTGATCTCGCCGAGGAGGGCGATCTTCTCCTCGCCGTCCGGGAGCATCGCCATGCGGCGGCGGGCGGCGCCGATGCGGCGCATGAGCCCCATGTCGAGCAGCTTGGCGAGCAGTTCGTTGGCGTACTGGAGCTCGGCCTTGGAGGGGGCGCGCAGCTGCGCGTCGGCGGCCGGGGCGTCCTGACCGGCTCCGCCTCCCTGACCGGCCCTGCCTTCGGCGGGCAACGGCAGCGGCATGACGGCGAGCTCGTTGATGACCGGTTCGAGCATCGGCCCGCCCGCCTTGGTGAGGTTGTGCATCCACAGACCCTGCGGGGTCTCGTTCGACGGCAGCCCGCCGGCCGCGGCGATCGCCTGGTAGAGCGTGCGGAACACCGGCGTCATGAAGTTCGCGAGCGTCAGCGCCTCGAACCAGTTGTGGTCGACGGCGCGCGGCACCTGGATGAGCATCGCCATGAACTGCTGTTCGGCGATGAACACGGCGTCGTCGATGCGGAAGTACGTCTGTTCGGCCGCATCCCGATGCTCGATCTCACGCCGGCGGGCCGGGTTCATGTACGGATCGCCGGCACCGCCGCGCTCCTCGCCACGCGCGAACGCGTCCGAACCGCCGCCCGCTCCCCCGAACCTGCGGCGCGGCGCGTACGCGTCATCCTCGCGCACATGCTGCCGGCGGCGAGCCGTGTTGACTTCGCGGCGCATGATGTCGAGATCCACGCCGATGCGGCGCGTGGCCTTGCGCGTGTAGATGTCGAGCAGCGAGCGGTCGCGAATCTGCGCGACCAACGGCGCCACGGCCTTGACCGCGCCCATCTGGCCGGTGGTGTACGTGGTGTCGAACCGGCCGATCGCCGCGTCGATGACGAAGTCGTACAACGGCTTCGCGTTCGCCACGAGCGAGCGCACCGCCTCGTCGCCTCGTTCGATCCTCAGGTCGCACGGGTCGAGGTTGTCGTCGGCGACGGCGACGAACGTCTGCGACAGGAACGCCGAGTCGAGGCCGAACGCGTGCAGCGCCGCCTTCTGCCCGGCGGCGTCGCCGTCGAACGTGAACACGATGCGCGAACTCAACGGCTGCCCCTCGACCTTCAACGGCCCCACCAGCTGGACCGCGCCGAGCGAATCGTCGGCGATGAGACGCCGCACGATCTTCGCATGCTCGGCGCCGAACGCGGTGCCGCACGTCGCGATCGCCGTGTCCACGCCGGCCAGATGCATGGCCATCACGTCCGTGTAGCCCTCGACGATGACGACCTGGCGCTTCTTGACGATCGCCTTCTTCGCGAGGTCGATGCCGTAGAGCACCTGGTTCTTGCGGTAGAGCGCCGTGTCCGGCGTGTTGATGTACTTCGCGGCGATCGTGTCGTCCTCGTACAGCTTGCGCGCGCCGAAGCCGAGCGTGCGGCCGGTCGAATCGCGGATCGGCCAGGTGACCCGCCCGCGGAAGTAGTCGTAGACGCCGCGCTGGCCCTGACGGGCCAGTCCCGCGTCGAGCATCTCCTGCTGCGTGAAGCCCTTGGACGCGAGGTGCCGCACGAGGTTGTCCCAGCCCTGCGGCGCGTAGCCGCAGCCGAAGCGTTCGCAGTCGGCCTGGCTGAACGTGCGTCCGCCGAGGAGCTTGCGCGCGGCGAGCGCCTCCTTGGTCATGATCTGCGAGACGAAGAAGCGTTGCGCCTCCTCGTTCGCTTCGAGGAGCCGGGCGCGTTTCGAACCGGAGTGTCCTTCCGCACGTCCGTTGCCCGTGTTCTCGTAGTGCAGTTCGATGTGGTATTTGTCGGCGAGCAGCTGGACGGCCTCGCGGAAGTCGATGTTCTCCTGCTGTTCGACGAATTTGAACACGTCGCCGCCGAGTCCGCAGCCGAAGCAGTGCCAGACGCCGAGCGCGGGGCGCACGTTGAAGCTGCCGGTCTTCTCGTCGTGGAACGGGCAGAGCCCCACGTACGTGCCGGTGCCCGAGGGCTTCAGCGACACGGATGCGGATACGATGTCGTACAGGTCCGCGGATGCGCGCACCTTCTCCACGTCTTCCTTCTTGATCATTCCGGCCATGACACACTACCCTACCGCCTGGCGTGGGATGCCGGAACAACTCGCCCGTCGCCGTGCCGGACCCGTGCCGCACCCACGCGGGCGCGTGGCGACGGGCTCAGAACAGGATGGAGTGGAGGGCGAGCGCGGAGGAGTCGGTGAGGGAGGCGACCTGGTCGACGGCGACGCGCAGGCGTTCGTCGTCGTTGGCGGCGTTCTCCCAGTCCTCGAGGAACTGCGCCTCGAGGATGTCGGAAGGGTGGGGCGAACCGTCAATGAGCACGTCGACGAGATCCGTCACGATGCGGCGTTCCCGCTCGTGCAGCGGCTCCTTCTCACCGGGCGCCATGACGAAATACACGGCCACGCCCTTCAATGCGACGATCTCGTATGCGGTGTCCTCGGGGATGACGACGTTCGCGGAGTACCGGGTGAGCGGGCCGGAGCCGTATGTGTCCCTCGTGGCCTCCTCGACGCTCCATGCGAACCGTCCGATGAGGTCGGAGGTGATGTTCTTGAGCTGTGCGAGCGCGGTTCTGGATCCGTTGAAATGCTCGGGGAACATGTCGAGACGCCTGAGCCGCAGGAGCGCGGCGACGAGCCTGTCCTCCTGCCATTGCGGGCCGTACCATTCGCGCGCGGAGACGGCGATGCGGTCGACGATGCGCGCGTCGCGCAGGACGATGGGCTCGAACGCGCCGGTGGCGATGGCGTCCTCCACGTCATGCACGGAGTAGGCGATGTCGTCGGACAGGTCCATGATCTGGCATTCCATGGGTTTCGCCTCATGGGGCGCACCGGTCTTCAGCCAACGGAAGACGGGTTCGTCGTCCGGGTACACGCAGTATTTCAGGCTGCGCTCCCCTTTGGGGTGTTGCGCTGCCTCGGCGAGGGTCCACGGGTATTTGACGGCCGCGTCGAGCGAGGCACGCGTGAGGTTGACTCCGGCGGAGCGGCCGTCCGGGTGGAACACCTTCGGTTCGAGTCTGGTGAGGAGGCGCAGGGTCTGCGCGTTGCCTTCGAATCCGCCGATGTGCGCGGCGATGCGTGCGAGCTCACGTTCGCCGTTGTGTCCGAAGGGCGGGTGGCCGAGGTCGTGGGAGAGGCATGCGCAGTCGACGACGTCGGGGTCGCAGCCGAGGAGTTTGCCGATCTGGCGTCCGATCTGCGCCACTTCGAGCGTGTGGGTGAGACGCGTGCGGGCGAAGTCGTCGGTGCCGGCGACGAGGATCTGGCTTTTGGCGCCGAGCCTGCGCAGCGCGGACGAGTGGATGAGGCGGGCCCTGTCGCGCTCGAACGCGGTGCGCGCGGCCGATTTGGGAGGTTCCGGCGCCCAGCGCTCCTCATCGGAGGCGGCGTACCCCTCCCCCGCCGGTATGCGTTCGACCGGTCGTGTCTGTTCCATAGGCGACTCCCCTCGCCCACAGCCTATCAGTCGCGCGGAACCTCTCCGACGTCGTCCCGGCTGTCCTGCCGTTCGTGCTGCTGCAGCTGCTGGAGTTCGGCGACCTCGTGTTCGAGTTCGGCGATGCGGCGGACCTGTTGCGCGATGAGCAGGTCGCGCAGGTCGCGCCTGCCGTTGCGCACGCGGAGTTTGGGAACGAAGGTGCGTTCCTCGGTATGGTCGTCGTTCCGGTCGGCATGCGGTTCGGTTCCGGCACGCTCGTCGCCGTCAAGGTATTGACCGCGCCAACGGGCTATGCACCGTTCGATGCGTTTGTACCCGATGAGCGACGAGTCGAGGCCGTTGTCATGGAAGATGCGGGCGGGCGAGTCGCCCGCGGCGTAGCGTCGGATGCATTCGCGCTTGAACGCCTCCGTGTAGCGGATGCGGCCGTTGGATACGCGGTCCACGGCCGGCAGGGACCTGAGGTATGCGACCTCCTCGTTCGTGAACTCACCGACTTCCACGACGACCTCCTTTCCCGGGTCATGACACATGCGATGGGTTCGATGCATCCGTTATATCGAACAGATGTTCGAAGCGGGCGATATCTACCGCTTGCCGTCAAGCGGCGTGTCGCCATAAGAAACGGGCGCGCCGGCCGCGCGATACGACCGGCGCGCCCCATTTGTTGTTGGGGATTGGGCCTCACCCGGCCATGCGACGGGCATGGTCCGGATGAGACGTCGGCATCATGCTCACGCGTTGAGCGCGCGCTTAGTGGCACGGCTCTTGGCGAACACCGTGGCGGCCGCGCCGGCGAGCAGCGCGCCGAGCACGACGAACAGGGCGATGCCCGCGGCGCCGGTCTTCGGCAGCTCGGTCACGTTCTTCACGTTGAGGACCGTGGCGGTGGTCTTGTCGGCGGGAATGGTGACGAGACCGTACAGGTCGTCGGCCTTCCCCTTGGTGACCGTCGGGTTGCCGTTCTCGTCGATCCGCACGGTGAAGTTGGCCTTGACGGACTGCATGTAGCCCTCAGCCGGCTTCTGCTCACGGACCACGTATCCCCACGCCTTCAGGCCCTCGACCTTCACGACGCCGCTCTTCGGGGTGCGCAGCCTGGTGGTGTATTCACCGACCTTGACGTCCTTGTCCTCACGATTGACGGACGGGTCCGTGTAGTCGGACTCCTTCTTGTCTGCGGCGCGCACGTATTCGCCTTCGCCGACCTTCTTGAACACGAGCGCGTTGCCGATGCCGTCCCCGGAATAGACGACGTCGAAGTACGCGCCCTCGACGCCGGCACCCTTGGCGTCCACCTTGGTGAACTGGAACTTGCCGAGCGTGGTGGTCACGGTCCTGCCGCCGGATTCGGTGCCGCCGTTGTGGCTGACGGTCGCGGTGTTGGTGACCTTGTCCAGGGCGTCGCCGTTGACCAGAGCGGTGTAGGCGAGCGTGATGGTCTTACCATCGTTGCCGGCCACGTTGTCCAGCGTGACCGTGGTCGTGGTCTGCCCGGTCGCGGCGTCCACGGTCGGGCCGGAGAGCGTGTAGTCGGCGCCCGCCGTGAGCGCGGTCTCGTTGCCGTCGAGCTTGCCGTTCGAGTTCTCGTCGTAGAACACCTTGATGCTGTCCGCGTTCACGGTCAGGCCCTTGGAGGCGACGTCCTTAATCGCAAACGTGTAGGTCTCGTATCCGGTGGTGTTCGGCACCTTGCCGGAGACCGCGTAGCTGAGTTTCTGGCCGACCTCGGCGGTGTTGTCGGCCGCGCTGCCGTCGACCTTCTTGTCCGGCGTCGGGGCGACGTCCGGCTTCACATCCGCCACACCGAGCTTCTGCTCGGTCGCCGGGGTCGCGTCCGTGTCGAACAGGGACGTGCACACGGTGCCGTTATCGTCCTTCAGCGCGGTGGCGACCAGCAGGTTCGTGCCGTTGCTGTCGGTGACGAAGTACCAGCCGGCGGCGGGGACGGTGGTGGCCTGGCCGAGCGTCAGCGGAGTGCCGGTGACGGACGGCTCGTCGGATCCGAGCTTCGTCGGCACCTGCAGCGCCTTCACGAAGGCACGCAGCTTCGCGCCGTCCTTGACGGTGTCCAGCCGAGCGATGGCGTACAGATTGTTCGGCGCGTCGCCTTTCTCGATCTGCGCGGCCGTCATGGCGTCGGAGATCTTCAGATCCCACTGGCTGCCGTCGACGGGTTCGAGCCCCACGGAGGTAAGACGACCCTGATCGTCCACCACGGCATCCGTGTACGAGGCGATCCGGTACGCGGTATACGTGTTGTTCTCGGCCTTGTCGTCGACCTTGTTCAGCGTGATGGTCGGCTGGTACGTGTCATCCAGCGTGACCTCCGCCGCATTCGCGGTGGCCGCGCCCAACGCGAAACCACCCAGCAGGGTCGCCGCCGCGGCGACGCCTGCGAAAAGCTTCCTCAACTGCATGAGAAAACCCTCTCTTCCTTACCTATTCTCCGTGCCCCGACCGAAGCCGTCGGCACGATTGATTGTTCTTGCAATCGCGGAGGCTCCGGCCCCTTCCGGAGCCTTCACGATCCGCAAATCCTTCTGTTGCCGCTGAACACTCAGGCCATGAGGCCCTTGCGCTTGCGGTATTCGTTGGCGACGAGCGCTCCTGCGGCCGCGACGATCGCGGCGATGCCGCCGAACACGAGCCAGTCGCGCGCGCTCATGCCACCGGTGAACGGCAGCACGGAGACCGGCGGAACGAACGTGTTCACGAACGTGGGCGCCTTGCCGATGATGCCGTCGCCGTCCGTGTCGTTCCCCGTGACGTCGCCGTAGGTGACGACCGCATCGAGCCCGCCGTCGACATCGGTGACGACGACCTTGACGGCGTACCCGTCAGTGCCGTTGGTCTTGCCGGTGTCGTACCGCCAGCCGTCCGCCGGATCGGCGGTGTCCTCCTTGAGCCGGAACGTGTAGGTGCCGGCCTTGGTGAACGTGAGTTCGGGCAGGGCGCCTGCGGTGGCGGTGCCGTCCTGCCGCAGACCGACCGTCTGCGTGGCGCCGGCCTTGATGGCTCCCGTCGTGTGCGCGGTCAGCTGCCTGACGGTGTCATTGCCGGACGCCGTGGCGCATGCGGACCAGTCGAGGCCGGAGGCGTCGCACTTGGCAAGATTCCTGGGCGCGGTGGCGCCGGGGACGGTCACATCGCCGGTCCCGTCATCAGTGCGGATGAGCGTGAACGTGAAGTTCCTGCCGTTCTCGCCGGACCAGTCGCCGCCCTGCACCTGCTTGTCCAGCTGGATGCGGGCGTGCGCGTCGGTGGTCTCGTCGGCCACGCGGATGATGGTGGAGCCGGTGAACAGCGCGGACGCGTCCGTGAGGTCGGCGAGGGCCTTGCAGCCGTCGGGCGTCGTGGATTTCGCCGGGCAGGGCGTCACCTTGACGTCGGTGAAGCCGTCCTCGGATGCGAATGTGGTTTCGAGCAGCGTCTGGTTGGCGTACCGGTTCCAACCCTTGTCGAGGGCGAAGTAGCCGTATTTGAGCAGGGGGATGTCCGCCGTGTCGCCGTAGCCGTACTGGAAGTGGCGCAGCGATTCCTCGGTGGTCGGCGCGTCGGTCCAGGTGAGCGTGCCGTCGGCCCCTTGCGTGCCGGATTGTTTGATGCCGTTGACGTACTGCAGTGGATCGTCGCCGCCGTCGCCGGCCCATTGGGTCATGGTGCGCACGAGCGTGCCGACGCCCACGTTGACGCTGACGTCGTCCTTGGCTCCGGATGCGACCTGATGCATCGTGCCGTCGGCATCCCGCGTGTAGGCGGTGGCGTCGGCGTGCACACCGGTCGCGTCGACGACGACCTTGGTCCAGTGTTCGTTGACCCGGTAGCCCTTCGGCGCCGCGGTCTCCTTCACCCAGTAGGCCTTGCCGGTCTCCAGCAGAGTATTGTCGTTCGCTTCGGGGAAGCTGACCGCGCCTTCCAAGCTGAGACGTCCATCGGCGACCTTCTGATCGGTGGTCTGCTTTTCGGCGAGCGGCTTGGTTGCGGGTGCGCCGTTCTCGTCGGCGTACAGGGCGAAGGTCGCCTGGCTGTCGGAGGTTCCCGGTGTGCCGGCCTTGACGGCCACGCCGTTCTCGTCGGTCTTCTGCACGACGAGGATGTTCCGGATATTCGGCACCTGGATTTCGGTGGCGTATTTACGGTCGTAGCCTTCGCTGTCCAACCGGAGCATGCCGGAGGTGTCCGTGCCGTCCTTGTTTTGGAGCACGTCGTTCGGGATGTAGTAGTAGCCGATGGCGTAATGCACCGGATCGCCCTGTTGCGCGGCGTAGTAGTATTCGCCGATTTCGCCGGGCAGGTCCTCCACGTCGGCCATCCACTGGCTGCTGGAGTTCGGGGCGAACGTGTTGTAGGCGTCGCCGTGTTTGGCGTAGTTGCTTTGCGCGGCCTTGAGCACGCCGGCGAAGCCTTCGCCGGTCTGCGTCCATCCGTCGACTGCGTCGCCGGTGACCGCCTGCCAGCATTCCTTCGCGTCGCTCACGCTCTTGCAGGCGGTGCCGTTGAAGCGCATGGGCACGGCGACGAGGCTGCCGTCTTTCAGCATGGCGCTGGTGATCTCGGTCTTGCCGGAGCCACCCGCGCGTTCGCCGGTGACGCGCCCGTCCGTGATGGTGGTCTGCACGCGCGGCGTGGCGATGGCTCCGGTTGCGAACCGGTTGTTCGACACCGCGTACACGTTGTGGGCGTCGGTGGCGTCCTGTCTGAGTTCCAGTTGGATGTCCTTCACCGGACGGTAGCCCTGCGGGGTCTGCGCCTCCCTCAGCACGTAGTGGTGGCTCTTCGCGTACAGCTGGCTCAGGGTGATGTTCCTGCCGGAGGCGTCGACGAAGGTGAACTGGCCTTGTTCGTCGGTGGAGCCGGTCGCCGTGGGCGCGGCGCCGTCCACGACGGCGTAGTTCCCGTCCGCCTGGTAGAGGTCGAAGAGTACGCCGGGGATCGGGGTGCCGGTCTGGTCGATCTTCACCACGTCGCTTTGCGGGATGGTGCGCAGATTGAACTTGAGCATCATGTTCGACTGGTCGTTGCCGCGTTCGAGGTAGAAGAACCGGAGCGTGTGCTGCGTGTCGTCCCCGTAGACGTACTTGCCGTTCGAGGCGCGCTTCCAGCCGGCGTCCGCGCTGAAGTCGGTGACGCCGGCGTTGCGGTACATCTGTTCGAGGGTGGTGGTGTTGCCGCCGACAGTCACTTCGCCGGTGGCGAAGTCGATCTTGCCTTCGGCACGGCCGTGGCGTCCGCCGATGTCGAGGACGAGCGTGTCGTCGATGTACACCCATACGTCGTCGTCGCCGGAGAATTCGAACGTCGTGTCCTTGTCTCCGGTCAGACCGTTCGTCGGCTGGGTGAACGGCACGGTCATGGACAGGCCGAAGCTGTGGTTGAGTCCGCCGCAGTCGGTGAGCTTGTCCGGGTTGCAGCCGTGGGCGAGCAGGTCCTGCACGGCGGGGCTGATCGAACCGTTGTTGAGCGGGAAGAATCCGAGGCTGTTCGCGTCCGAGGCCTTGGTCTCGGTCCATGAGTAGTTGCCGTTGGCGTCCTTGGCGTCCGAGAGCCGGGCGTGCGTGTTGCGGCTGTCGTACGTGTAGTAGCCGTCGGTCATCTGGAACAGGTTGGCGTTGACCGGATAGTTGGTCTTGTAGCAGGTGATCTCGTCCTGCGTGCAGGCGGTGTTCCTGTCCGCCCCATTGAACAGGTAGGCGAGCGAATCGGTGGCGCCGTTCGTCACGTCCCCGGTGTTGAGCGTCTGTCCGTCGGCGGTGACGATGTCGCGGCTTCCGGCGAGCCGCGGGTATCCGTCATTCCCCAGAGTGGGGTCGACGATGCCTTGACGTACGGCGCTGCTGCCGTCCTTCGCGGGGACCGAGCCGACGCCCTGCTTGGCGGAGGCGTTCATCCACGGCGTGTAGTTGCGTCCGCCGGAGATCGTGTCCCACGCGTATTGGGAGAACTTCAGCGCGCCCTGGTTGATGCCGGAGTCGCGGTGATTGCCGGCGTCGGCGTTGATCTGCCGGAAGTCGAAGCCGTAGTCCTCTTTGTATTGGTTCAGCTGTTCGAGGGTGCCGTCGTGCTCGCCGGGGTTGTCCCAGTCGTATCCCCAGTAGTCGTTGAACGTCATGGTGGCGCCGGCGGGCGCCTTCGTGGCGATTGCGGAACCGTCCTGCGCCGCGGCCTGCGCGGCGGAGGAGGCGCCCTTCCCCGCCTGTGCCGCCATGGCGGTGGCGCCCACTCCGGCCGCGGTGCCGATCATGGCGAGCGTGGCCACCAGTGCGCCCGTCCTTCTCATCATGTCCTGCAGACCTGTGCTCGTTCGCATTGCCGTTTGCATCTCTTCCCGCATTCCCATGCGTCCGTGTCTCGGTTCCCTCCGACCCCGGAACCCCCTACCACGGGGCAAACAGCACCATCCCGGAATCTTCCGTACGCACGTATCGTATCCATTGAAAACTGCGGATTACAGCCCCCCAAAGCCCCTTTCGGGCACCACAATGCCCCCTCCATCATCCCCCATCCACAGTATAGATAGGGGGCCTGCCACGTCCCCACGTATGAGGGGAACTATGAGATACGCCACATCATCCGGATCGGTATCCGGCGTGGCGGCCATGTCCGGCCTTCGGTACGGCGCGGACCGCTTTGTCCGGCGACGTTCATCGGATACGAGAAGGGGCCTTCCGGCGAACCGGAAGGCCCCGATGCGGCGCGAGCGGCGGAGGCGACGTCACAGCAGCGTGGACGCGTCCAGCTTGGCGAGGTCCGCGGGCGGCAGCACCTCGGCGGCGTGCTCGTACAGGCGCGGGATGCGGTTCCTCAGGCAGGTGAAGATCTCGTAGCTGATGGTGTCCGCGGCGCGGGCCCAGTCGTCGGCGGTCGGCTCGGCGAACTCCTCGCCGCGGCCCGGACCGAACAGCTCCACGGTGTCGCCCTCGTGGACGCCCAGCGCGGCGGCGGAACCGTGCAGGTCGAGGATGAACTGGTCCATGCACACGCGGCCGGACACGCGGTACAGCTTCGGTCCTTCGGTGGTCATCACGCGCACCGGCCCGCCCGGCTTCTCCACGTGCTTGGCGCCCTGCATGTCGAAGCCGGAGGCGGAGCGGTGGATGCCGTCCGCGTAGCCGAGCGGCACGATCGCGGTGGAGGTGTCGTCGGGCGTCAGATACGTGCGGCCGTAGGAGATGCCGTGGCCGGCCTCCACGTCCTTGACGGTGCCGAGCTGCGCCTGCAGGCGCATCGCCGGCTTCAGCTCATAGCGGGAGGGCGTGCCCATCGCCGGATCCGGCTCATAGCCGTACAGGCCGATGCCCGGGCGCGTGAGCTCGAAGTGGATCTCCGGGCGGGACAGCGTGGCGGCCGTGTTGGCGAGGTGACGGATCTCCGGAGGGATGCCGGCGGCCTCCATGCGGCGCGTGAAGTCCTTGAAGTTCTCGATCTGACGGTCGGTGGAGGCGACGAACTCGGGCACGTCCGGACTGTCCGCCACGGCGAGGTGGCTCCATTGGCCCACGATGTGCAGCACGCCCTCCTTGGCGAGGGGCACGAGCTTGGCGAGCGCCGCGTCGAACCCTTCCGGGGTGAAGCCGTTGCGGCCGAAACCGGAATCGACCTTCACGTGCACGCGGGCGGTCCTGCCGAGCCTGCGGGCCGCCGCGGCGACGGCGTCGATGCCGGGCAGGGAGCCGACGGACACGTCGATGTCGTTGGCGATGAGCTCGTCGAACGGCACTTCCGCGCCGTTGTAGACCCAGGTGAGGATGTGGCAGCGGTCGGGGCCGATGCCGAGCTTCCTCAACAGCAGCGCCTCATGCGACTGCGCGGTGCCGAGCCAAGTGGCGCCGCCGGCGAGCGCGGCGAGCGCGGAGGGCAGCAGGCCGTGGCCGTAGGCGTCGGCCTTGACGACGCCCATCACGGCGGTGCCGGAGTCCGGTCCGCCCACCACATGCACCAGATGCGCCATGTTGTCCCGCATGGCCTTGAGGTCCACGATGGCCTGCGCCGGGTAGCGGCGGCGCGCGGCCGCATAGTTGGCTTTGCCTTGTTCCCCGGAGAAATCGATGCCGGGGGCTGCGTTCATAGTCATGAGGCCCTATTCTTGCTCGGCTTGGTGACGAGACGGTAACCGGGCCCACATTGCGGCCGTCCGGCGGACGGCGGCGCCATCGTCCACCGACGTCGTGTTCCATGGGAGAAGACGCATCGTGAGACGCGCGCCCCCGTTTCTCCCGCACCGCACGTATACTCTCCCCTTACACGGTTCGCTTGCCGTTCTCCCGCTCGTAACCTGCGGAGGCAACAATCAACCGTATTGTTCAGACTCCCGGCGTTGAGGCGTGTCGGGGTCCCGGAATTCCGTCCGGTCAAGCCCATTCCACTAATTCATGAGAGAAGACCATGAATCTGTTCCGTAAGAAAACGGTGGATCAGCTTGTCGCCGATTCCACCCCGCTCAAGCGCACGATGCGCACCTTCGACCTGACGATGCTCGGCATCGGCGCGATCATCGGCACCGGTATCTTCGTGCTGACCGGCAAGGGTGCCCTGACCGCGGGCCCGGCCCTGTCCGTGTCGTTCCTGCTCGCCGCGATCTGCTGCGGTTTCGCCGGCCTGTGCTACGCCGAGTTCGCTTCGATGGCGCCCGTGTCCGGTTCCGCCTACTCATACGCGTATCTGGCGTTCGGCGAGCTCATCGCGTTCGTCATCGGCTGGAATCTGATCCTCGAGTACGCATTGCAGGCGGCCACCGTGTCCGCCGGGTGGGCCGGCTACTTCAACAAGCTGCTCGAGGACTTCGGCCTGAGCCTGCCGGTCGAATTGACCGCCGCGTACGGCACCACGCCCGGGGTCACCACCTACTTCAACCTGCCCGGCTTCATCGTCGTGCTGATCATCACCTGGGTGCTGTCCATCGGCATCAACCAGACGAAGAAGACCAACGACATCATGGTGATGATCAAGCTCGCCATCATCGCGCTGTTCATCATCTGCGCCATCTGGTACGTCAAGCCGTCCAACTGGCAGCCGTTCTCCCCGTACGGCATCTACACGTTCCAGCCCGGCTCCACCCAGCCGTACGGCATCCTGCCGGCCGCGTCCATCGTGTTCTTCAGCTTCATCGGCTTCGACGCGGTCTCCTCCTCCGCCGAGGAGACCGTCGAGCCGAACAAGACGCTGCCGCGCGGCATCCTCCTCTCGCTGGCCGTCTCCACGGTGATCTACATCATCATGACGCTGGTGATGACCGGCATCGTGCCCTATCAGGAGTTCGCGCAGTTCATCGACGCCCCGGTGGCCGGCGTGATCCTGTACACCGGCATGAACTGGCTCGCCGTGGTCGTCAACATCGGCGCGCTGGTCGGCATGACCACGGTGATGCTCGTCCAGCTGTACGGGCAGTCCCGCATCTGCTACGCGATGGGCCGCGACGGCCTGTTCCCGAAGTTCTTCAGCGAGGTGCACCCGAAGCACCGCACGCCGTTCAAGGGCACCTGGTTCTTCGGCATCCTCACCGCGATCGCCGGCGGCTTCATCAACATCAACATCCTGTTCGAGCTGGTGAACATCGGCACGCTGTCCGCGTTCATCATCGTCTCCGCCGGCGTGCTGTGGATGAGGAAGACGGCCCCGGACGCACATCGCGGGTTCAAGGCTCCGGGCGTGCCGGTGGTGCCCGTCCTGTCCATCATCTTCTGCCTGGTGTTCATCGCCGGCCTCAACTGGGAGACCTGGGTGCGCTTCGCGATCTGGCTGGCCATCGGCCTGGCCGTCTACTTCGGCTACAGCCGCAGGCACTCCAAGCTCGAGGGCGTGGACGACGCCGGCACCCCGCAGGTCGCCGCGACGAAGGCCGAATAGCCGCCACGTCCGCCCGATACGACGAAGCCCCCTCGATTCCTTGCAAGGGACCGAGGGGGCTTCGTCGTAGATTCAGGGCATCGGAATAACGCTGTCAGTCCATGCCTCTTACCACTCATGCCGCTGGTAGGCGATGCGCGTGGTGTCCGTGGGCCGGTCGATGAGCTGGATGAGCCCGCAGCGCGCGAAGCCGGCCGTCTCGAGCACGTGCTGCATGGCCTTGTTGTTGGGGTGGGTGTCGGCGCGCACGTTGCCGTGGTGCTTGAGCGCCCACATGATGCATTCGCGGGCCGCGTGCCTGACCAGTCCGGACGAGGCGATGCGGTGGATGGTCACGTAGGAGTCGCCGTCCAGCCAGGCGCCCTCGATGTGCCGGTAGGTGGGGTCCTCCCCCGGGCATACGGCGAATTGGGCGAGGATGCGCTCGTGTCCGTTGAGCGTGTCGACGAGCAGCATGGTGCGGTGGTTGGCGATGTCGTCCCTGACGACCTCCTCGCGGGGGAACGTGGTGCCCCACTGGGTGGGGTTGCCGTTGCGGGCCATGAGCTCCCGCGCATGAGCGTAGATCTTGAGCATCTGGGGGAAGTCGCGCATGGTGGCATGGCGGAAATGCCGGGAGGACGTATTGGAGACCACGGTTCACCTCACGGTAGGCGGGAATTGTTGTGACTGACCGGCTACGCTACCACGTCCGCCCCACAAACGCCGGGGCGTGGCCTCGCGATCCGGCCGGGAACGTGTTTCGGCCCTCCCGTCCGTGCGGCGGGAGGGCCGAAACCGATGGCGGGACGGCAATCGTCAGTGGGTGGCGATCTCGTCGACCTTGGTGACGTGTCCGCCGAACTGGGCCCTCAGGGCGGTGACGACGCGCAGGATGTCGTCGGCGGCGCCGCGCGAATCCTGGCGCTGCCACAGGGCGGCGGCCGTGGTGGGCGTGGGCACGCCGAGTTCGAGCGCCGCCTCGATCATCCACTTGGCCTCGCCGGATTCGTTGGCGACGGCGGGCACGCCCTTGAGTTCGGGGTCGTCCTTGGTGGCGTTCTCGAACAGGTCGAGCAGCCAGCTGGCCACGACGGAGCCGGACCTCCAGGAGACCATGGTCTTGGCGGGGTCGGTCACGTATTCGCTGCGCATCATCGTGGCGAAGCCTTCGCCGAACGCCTGCATCATGCCGTATTCGATGCCGTTGTGCACCATCTTGGCGAAATGGCCGCCGCCGACGGGTCCGGCGTGCACGAGCCCGTATTCGCCTTCCGGCTTGAGGCTTTCGAAGATGGGCAGCACGGTCTCGTAGTCCTTGTCGTCGCCGCCGATCATGAGCGCATAGCCACGTTCGGCGCCCCACACGCCGCCGGAGACGCCGCAGTCGAGGAAGCCGATGCCGTGTTCGGCGAGGGCGGCGGCGTGGTCGCGATCCTCGGTGTACTTGGAGTTGCCGCCGTCGACGACGATGTCGCCGGCCTCGAGCAGTTCGCCGAGCTTCGCGATCGTGGTTTCGGTGGGGGCGCCGGCGGGGACCATGACCCAGACGACGCGAGGGGCGTCGAGCGCGGCGACGAGCGCCTCAAGCGAGTCGACGTCGCGTCCGGAGTCCGGATCCATGTCGAAGCCGACGATCTCGTGGCCGTCCTCCCTCAGCCGCTTGACCATGTTGCCGCCCATGCGGCCGAGTCCGATCATTCCCATCTGCATTTCGGGTACCTTCTTTTCGCTGTGATGTGCTGTTGTGTTGGATGCGTGCGGTTGCGACTGTCCGCAACGGTACGGCGTCGCACCCGTTCGACGGTTGTTTGTTGCGGCTTGTTGTCGCGGTGCGTCAGAGGTTGAGCGCGCCGGCGACGGCCGCGGCCTCCTGGTCGGGGGTGCCCAGGCCGATGTGCACGTCGACGTGCGTCTCGTCGGCGCCCGGCTCCTCGAGGATGTCGAACTGGCTCTGGAGCATGCCGGGTTCTGATGATTTGTTGCAATGACGCGGCTTTTCGGCGTATCAGAATACAAAACGACCCTATGAACGTCTGATTTTGCGCGTAGCGTTGGCCCGCGAGGCCGTCGTTTTTGAATTTGTGTGATGTATCTCACATTTCCGAAATCCGTCCGTCGAAGGGCGAATTTTGGCGTTTTCCTCGTTGTACCGGGGTTTTCGGAATACGCCTCTCTCCGATATTCCCCAAGTGCCATACGGGAAACGCCCGTAGGCGTACACAGAACAGAAAGGTGTCTACCATGGCAAGCTTCTCTCGCCTGACCTCCTCCGCTACCGAGGTCGCTACTGCTCTCCGTTTCATCGCCCTTGCGTCCTGCGCTGATGCGCCCGTCCAGATGGATGGCGACAAGCCCAAGCTGTACGAGGGCAAGGAGGTTCATCAGCTCGGCAACCTCGCCGTGAAGGCGCTTCAGAAGGATGGCTCGTGGGCCGTCGTTCAGAACGTGTCCGTCAAGTCCTTCAGCGTGAGGGATTGGCCGCAGTTGGTCGAACTCAAGCCCACGGGGCGTGTCATTCTCACGCCCTACGTCAATCGCTCGAATCGGCTCGCGTGGTCGGTGATCGTCGAGGATCTCGCTCCTGTGGATGCGAACCCCGGCAAGTGACGGAATCCGATTTGAGGGGGGGCGGTCTTGATTGGTGGTCGGCTGGCCCCCTCCCCGTTGGAAGGAGCTGATGATGGCTATTCCCGATGGCGTCGTGCCTCTGGCTGAGGCCCTGCAAGGCACGGGCATGGATCTGCCCGAGTACACCCGGCTGTGGGCCTATTTCGGCAACAAGCCCGTTGCCGTGGAAGGTTTGTGGGGGCCTGCTGGGCTTCGCCCCCTCGATGCCTGCATTGCCGATGGCGTGCTTTTCGACCCCGTGGCGATCGCCTTCAACGTCGGTCTGATGCGCCGTGGCATGACCGAGATCCGCCGCATGCAGGAGCAGATGCTGACCGATGGCGAAACCCGCGATTCACTCGCCGAGCAGATCGAGCGTGAATGGCGGCAGGAGAAACGCGAGGAAATCCGCGAGATGCGATGGGAGGCTTCCCGATGATACTCGCGTTCCTCGCATTGGATGTGACGTTTCAGCTGGGCCTGACGGTTTGGCTGATGCTTTGGATGGACGGAAGGAGACTCCGCTATGAGCGGAAGGAAGCGGGCCGTGAAGGCTTGGCTGGAGCCGGGGGTGTATTCGGCTTTGCGGATGTGGGCGGCGGCGACGCCGGGCATGACCATCTCGAAGATGGTGGATCTAGCGATACGCCGGGAACTGGCCCGGTTGCAGGCCCAGCAGAAACCGCTGGACGTGACGAACTCCGACAAGCTGGAGGACTGGACGGAGGAGGAGATGGATCCGCGCGTGCGGGCCGTATCGAGGTCTCTCAGGACGGCTACCAGCGATGGAAACGGGAACGCGCCGAGGCGCGGGCTGCGCAAGACGGGAAGACGGCCCGATGATGCATGAACTGCTGGAATGGGCCACGTCCACGAGCGCGCCGGTATGGAGCGTGGCCGTCGCCCTTTTTGTGGGTATCTTCGCCCGCGAACTGACCGAAGCTTGGAACCATGATCGCGAACGGGAACGAGCAATGAGGGGAGGTGAGAACGATGATGCGACTGATTGACGGGGAACCATACATCTCACAATCCGACATGGCCGCGTTGGGGGAATGCTCCGACTCGACCGTGGCCTACCTGACCTCGCGCGGGGTCTTCCGCGAGTCGGTGAAACGAGCCTCGGGCCGGTATTGGTATCGGCTCGCGGACGCGCTCTCGTGGCGTGCGTCCTACCGGAAGGGGCGGTAGCGAAGAAGTTCCCCGGCTGGCCCCCGCGCTCGCGCGGGGGTCAAGCCCCCGAAGGGGGCGCAGACGGGAGGCCGCGAATGCGGCCGAGCGCCAGTACTATAGGGGAACTTCTGTGACAAAACCTCAAAACCGTTGGAAACATTGGCCTCGCGGGCCATTCCAACTTCTGTGACAAAACAGTTCCACCTCTGTGACAAATCCACTTCTGTGACAAAAACGCCCCGTGAAGAGGCAACTCCACGGGGCGGGAAGGAAAACGACATGACGGACATATCCACCGACACCGGGAAGACTATCTCGTTCGTCCGCAAGATCCGCTACCCGGACAAGGAAAAGGTGCGCAAGCTGAACAACATTGTCGCGCATCCCCGTTCGAGATGCTGGATGGTCACCATCCCCGCGAAGTACGTGAATCGTGACCCGACGATACTGACCGACGTCGCGAAACGCCCCGGATGGTCATACATAGGCCAGATGGAGGAGGGCACCGGCAAGCGCTTCGAAGAGAACGAGGGGAACCGTCCGAAAGCGCCGGAGGGAACCGTGGATCCGGAAGGGAACCCCGTCCAATGGCTGTACGGAACCGATGGGTTGTACCAGGGGCTTCAGCACTATCATTTTTGCTTCTATACGCCTCAGATGCGCATGGGGTCTTTCGCGAAGCTGTTTCCCACGCAGGCCCATATCGACAACGTGCAACGCGGGAAGGAGGCCGTCGCCCGGTACTGCTCGAAACTCGACACCCGTATCGCAGGTCCTTGGCAAAGCGAGGGATTCTCATTCGACGGCCAAGGCAAGCGCACGGATCTGACCGACAGGCAGGCCGCCCGGCAAACCGCATTCGACGGCACGAACCCCTTGACGCTGATCGCCCAGAATGTGGATCTCGCCCCCTACGCAAAGGAGCTGAAAGACGCATACGCCGCCGGGCAATACGAGCGCTCCAACAGCTACCGGGACGTGCAGATGCTGTATCTCATCGGAGACGGGCGCGTGGGCAAAAGCCTCTACGCGAAGGCATACGCCAAGCGTCGCAAGCTGCCGTTCTACATCGTGCCGAATCGCGGGCCGGATGGGACATGGCATCCATGGGATATGTACGACCAGCAGCGCACGCTGATCTGGAACGAATTCAACCGCGACAAAAAACCCGGCATGTCCCAGCTCCTCGAGTTCTGGGAGGGGGAGCCGCAAACCCAGCTCACGGCGAGGTACGCGAACGGTTTCGCCTTCTTCGACCGCATCGTGTTCACGTCGAACGTCGGGATACGCGATTGCTACGACGAGTCGGATCTGAAAAACCGCTCGGCATCGGTACTGGGGCGCATCACCACAGTTCGCGTCACGCTGGACGACGATCTGGACACCGTGCGCTTTGAAAAGATCGATGGGCCGACGTGGTGGGATGGATTGCCCGAGACGGAAAGCATCATCGGCATGATGGAGGAAGTCGGCATGACCGATGAGATGATACGCCACCACATCATCGAACGTCAGGAAGCCCTTGACGGGCGTCAGGAAACGATGGAGCAGGACGGGGAATGGGAGAACTCCCTGATGGAGGATCTGAAGGACTTCTGAAACCCCGTGGTACGGGCCGTAGCGGTACGCCGTGCGAAAGTGCCCGCCGCCCGGTGCCTCGGTGCCGGGATGTGACAGGCCGGTGGTGTGACGCGCCGTCCGGCGCCCCGACGCGGAGCCGCCGCTTGCAAGGCGTAGCGCTCGGGAACGTGCCGGACGCGCGTTGCCCCCGGCCCGGTGCCCCGACGTGCCGACGTGACGGAGCGGCGCGGTGCGGGGTTGCGTCGCGTACCGCGCTCGTACCACGACGGGATCAGACCGAAAAGGCCCCGGCCAGACTCTCAACGGCCTCGCTCTTCATCCCGAGGGTCTGGACGGTGTAGTACGCCGTCATCACGTTCGAGGAGTGGCCGAGGATCTTCTGGGCGGTCTCGATGGGGACGCCGCTCTGGGCCATCGCCGTGGCGCACAGGTTTCGGGACGTGTGCGGGTTCCAGCTCTTCCGCCAAGCCTTGCGCTCCTCCTCGCTGCTGAACCGGAGCACGGGCTTGTCGTTGTTCATCCGATGGGGCAGTTGGTTGATGTACGCCTCCAGCAGCTCGTACCAAAGCTGGCGGTGCTTCGACGGACGCAGCACATGACCCTTCGCGTCCAGCCACACGCAATCCCTCTCCCAGACGTACTCGCCGTGCCGATGACCGTTGCGGTGCATCTCCTGATCCAGCTGGAGGCCCAGCAGTGCCTTCCGCCACCGTTCGGGCAGGGGTATCGTCCGATGACCGGCGTCGCTCTTCGCGCCCGGCCTCAGGTACCAGCCGCTCAGCCCGCTTGTCTTCGGGTCGTGACGCTCCAGCACCTGACGGATCTCCACGGTGGCCGGCTGGCCTTTCCTCGCCCGCAGGTTCGTGAAGCACGACCATTCCAATCCCAGCAGCTCGGCGCTGCGCAGACCCAGCATCATCATCAGCACGCGCGGGTAGTCGTCGTGGTACGGGCACTCCGGCCTTTCCAGCCAGTCCAGCAGACCGCCGACCAGCTCCAGATGCGCGTCCGCAGTCCTCTCCACCAGCTCCCTGCGCTCCGGAACGTACTTGGGCTTCTTGACCAACGCCATCGGGCTGTGCCCCAGCACCTTCGTATCGATGGCGTAGGTGAAGATCGCCGTCAGCTCCTTGTGTATCGCGACCCTCACGCTCGGATACGGGCAAGCCTCGATGACCCGCACCGCGTCCGTGTCGGTGACGTCGCCGACACGCTTCTTGCCCATCGCTGGCAGGATCCAGTGATTGAACGTCTCCTTCTTCTTGCGCTTCGAATGCTCCCGGATCTCCGCCTCCGAATAGTGGCCGAGGTACCGCGCCGTGAACTCGTCCATCGTCGGGGTCTGCGGCCGCTCCAATCCCCGGCTGACCAGCCGGGACAGATTCTCGGCCCTCCGCTCCATGGCCTTCACGGGCGTGTCCCCATACCCGCGGATCTTCCTCTGCTTCCCGTCCACCGTCAGCGTCATCGCCGCGCACCACACGTCCTTGCCGTTGTTCTTCGTCTGGTAGACGGTGCCCAGACCCTTCATGCCACGTTGCTTTGCCATGCCTCAAATCGTAGCAGAAAACGACCCTACCAACGACCCTATGAACGGCAAAAAAGAAACCCCGGAACCTTGCGATTCCGGGGTTTCGTGTTGTGTTGTGGAGCATGCTCGGCTTCATGAAGTGGTTCTCGCGGGTGGACAGGCGCGCCAGCACCTCGTCGAACGTGCCCTTCATGTAGACGAACACGACGCCCGGGCGGCGCAGCTTGTCGCGGTAGGCCTTCTTGAGCGCCGAGCAGGTGACGACGGCGGGTTCGCCGGCGGCGATGCGGTCGTCGATCCATGCGGCGAGGGTGTCGAGCCACGGCCAGCGGTCCTCGTCCGTGAGGGGGATGCCGGCGGACATCTTGTCGATGTTGGCCTGCGGGTGGAAGTCGTCGGCCTCGGCGTACTTCATGCCGTAGTGGTCGGTGAGGTGGGTGGCGACGGTGCTTTTGCCGCAGCCGCACACGCCCATGAGGACGATGATCGGCTTGGTGCGGTCGAAGTAGCCGTTCGGGACGGTGTTCTCGACGATGATGGGTGCGGTGGTCATGTTGGTTGTTCCTTCGTTGGGATGCGGATGATGGACGATCGGCGGGTTCGCGCTTCGGAGGGTCAGACGAGCGGCACGAAGATGCTGCAGATCATGACGAGGGCGAGCACGACGACGGACAGCAGGCATTCGAGCACGGTCCACGTCTTGAACGTCTCGCCGACCTCGAGGCCGAAGTATTCCTTGATGAGCCAGAAGCCGGCGTCGTTGACGTGGGAGAGGAACACGGAGCCGGCGCCGATGGCGATGACGAGCAGCGCGATGGCGGGGGCGGCCACGCCCATCTGGTCGACGACGGGCCCCAGGATGCCGGCGGTGGTGATGATGGCGACGGTGGCGGAGCCGGTGGCGACGCGGACGAACGCGGCGATGACCCAGGCGAGCAGGAAGATGGAGATGGAGGAGCTTTCGACGAACCTGCCGATGACGTCGCCGATGCCGGTGTCGACGAGGACGCCCTTGTAGCCGCCGCCGGCGCCGACGATGAGGAGGATGCCGGCGATCGGGGGCAACGCGGCCTTGAGGGAGTCGTTGACGGCCTTCCAGGACATATGGGTGGCGTGGCCGAGCACGAGCATCGCGAAGATGACGGCGACGGCGAGCGCGATGGCGGGCTTGCCGAAGAAGGCGAGGACCTGCGCGTAGACGGCGTCGGAGCCGGCCTGGTCGGGGGCGGCGATCTCGAAGATGGCGTTGCCGAGCATAAGGATGGCGGGCATGAGGATGCACAGCACGGACAGGGCGAACGGGGGCTTGGCGGTCACGGGGTCGCCGTCGGCGTCGACGCTGCCCTTGCCGGTCTCGAAGTTCTCGGGGGCTCCGACGGGCACCCACTGGGCGGCGAACTTGGAGAAGAGCGGGCCGACGAGCGCGGCGGTGATCACGGCGATGGGCAGGCCGAACATCATGGTGATGCCGACGGAGCCGTTCTTGAAGCAGCTCAGGGCGGCGAGAGGGCCGGGCTGCGGCGGCATGCAGGCGTGCATCACCGAAAGCCCCGCCAGCGTGGGGATGGCGACGCGCATGAGCGGCAGCTTGGAGCGGCGGGTGATGAGGATGATGACGGGGACGAGCACGACGAGGCCGACCTCGAAGAACATCGGCAGGCCGATGAGCGCGCCGATCAGGGCCATGGTCCACGGGATCATGCGCGTGGAGGTCTTGGCAAGGAGCGTGTCGACGATGCTGTCCGCGGCACCGGTGTCCATGAGCACGCGGCCGAGCATGGCGCCGAGGCCGACGAGGATGCCGACGGAGGCCATCGTGGAGCCGAAGGTGGTGGAGAAGCTTTCCACGGTGGCGACCGGGCCGTAGCCGGAGCCGATGCCGACGACGAGCGCGGAGAGGAGCAGGGAGACGAACGGGTGCAGCTTGGCGACGGTGACCAGCAGGATCAGGACGACGATGCTGGCGACCACGCTGATGCCGAGCTGGGTGCCGTTGAGCTTGACCGCCGTATCGGCCGCGGCAAGAATCATGGTATTCATAATCCATCTCTTCTTTGAGTCGTGGTATTGGATGACGAAACCTTGTCAACCAATCTGTTTTGTATGTTGCAATAAAATATAACGTCTCGATTTGGAATACGCAATACGATTCATTGCCGGCGTGTCGAATATGTATGCCATAAACACGTATCGTGCGATACTTATCCTATGAATACGGAGATGAAGGATAAGGGGACCGACGGCACGGGCACGGCGGGAGCGGACGAACGATCCCTGCACGACCGGCTGCTGGACGAATGGGGCACGGCCATCGTCGATGGCGTCATCGCCCCCGGCGAACGCCTCCCCGAGCCGGAACTGGACGGCGAGAACCCCTCGCGCACCGTCACGCGCGAGGCGACGCGCGTGCTCGAATCGATGGGACTCGTCACCGTCCGGCGCAAGGCCGGCGCCACCGTCAATCCGATTCGGGAATGGAACATGTTCGACCCGCAGGTGGTGCGCTGGCGACTGTCCGGACGCTACCGCCTCGAAGCCCTGCACGAGCTGTCCCAACTGCGGTCCGCCATCGAACCGCTGGCCGCACGCCTCGCCGCCGCGCACGCCACCAGCGAACAGTGGGCGGCGCTCACCGAAGCCGCCATCGGCATGGTCTCCCACTCGAACCACGCCGACGAACCGGAATACCTGGAGGCGGACAGCCTCTTCCACCGCACGCTGGTGGAGGCGAGCGGCAACCTCATGATCGCTGACCTGGCCGACGTCGTCGCCACACTCGAAGGACGCACACAGCACGAACTCATGCCGAAGACCGCGAACCAGGAGGCGCTCGACCTCCACAGCGAGGTCGCGGCGCTCGTCCGCAAGGGCGACGGCGACGGCGCCGAAGCCGCCATGCGCCGCATCGTCGGCGAGGCGGACGACGCGATCACGCGCATCGCACGCGGCTAAACGCATCAGCGGAAACCGCCGCCGCATCGCGGCGGAACACAGCAGGGCCGTCCCCACGGGGACGGCCCTGCACATCGCATATCACAGGAAACGGCTCAGACGACCTTGCGGACGAACGGATCGGAGCTGATGCCCTTGGCGAGGATGTCCTTGCACCACTCCTTCGCCGTGAACAGGCTGTGGTCGCGGTAGTTGCCGCAGCTCTCGATCGTGGTGGCGGGCACGTCGTCCCACGTGGCCTGGTAGGCGATGAACTCCAGAGACTCCTTCAGGGCCTTGGCGACCTCCTCGGTGGGATGCTCGCCCCAGGTGAGCAGGTGGAAGCCGGTGCGGCATCCGAACGGCGAGCAGTCGATGTAGCCGTTGATGCGCTCGCGCAGCAGCACGGCGATCGTGTGCTCAATGGTGTGCAGGCCGGCCGTCGGGATCGCGTTCTCGTTCGGCTGGACGAGACGCAGGTCGTAGTTGGAGATGACGTCGCCGTGCGGCCCCTTCTCCGTGTCGATATAGCGCACGTACGGCGCCTTCACCTTCGTGTGGTCCAGCTGGAAGCTCTCGACGACGGGCTTCTCCTTGGTTTCCTCGGCCATTTGTTGTCCCCCTTAGCGTTATGCGGAATGACGGATACCATAATAGACGGTAGTCCTCAGAGGTAAGGGACGAGGAAAGGGGATCGACATGCGGTTCTGCATGGAATGCGGTCACGAGCTGGAGCCGGGCACCCGGTTCTGCACGGAATGCGGTGCACCGGTCACGGAGGATCCGGACCGGACGCAGCCCGACGGGACTCTCCCCGACGGAACCCTCCCCAACGGCATACCTCCCGTCCCGATGCCCGACGCCCCGCTCCCCGGGCCGCTTCCCTCCCCCATGCCGGCGCCGGCCGCCGCCAAACCCAAACGCATGTGGATCGTCATCACGGCCATCGTCGCGGCGGTGGCCCTCGTCGCGGCGCTCGTGTTCGCGTTCACCGTCGGCCGCGACTTCTTCACCGGCGCCACCCCGCCCACATCATCGGCGTCGTCGGACGCCGGCACGTCGTCAGGCGACGGCACGACCGGTTCCAAGACCAAGAAGAAGACGAAGACCAACACCAAGTCCAAGGCGACCGCCAAACCGGACGCGAAATCGCTCTCGTCGATCACCAGCAAATACTCGTCGACCGACGTCTCGGTCTCGGCGATGTTCCTCGGCGACGGCACGTCGTCCACGACCGGCGCCGACTATTCCGCGGACGACATCGCCAATACGGCCGCGGCACGCACGAAGTTCGTCTCCGCAGGCCTGTACCTGCCGGTGTACGTCGCCGCCCGCTCGAACGGCGGGGACGCCTTCGCCGAAGCACAGTCCATGATGTCGACGATGAGCAACGACGACGCGAACCAGGCGATCGCCGACCTCGGCGGCTTCGACGCGGTCAACCAATGGCTCTCGTCCCACGGATACGACGACACGACCCTCGGCCGGAACTACGGCGACGTGGCGGCCAGCGACGCCGGCTACGAGAACTACAGCTCCACCTATGACGCGGTACGCATGCTCGCGGCGGTGGACGCCGACGGCGCATCGGACCTCATGAACGTCGACGTCGCGTCCGAAGGCGTGGCCATCCCCACCGACATGACCGTCCACGCCCACCGCGGCCAAGGCATCAAGAACACGTGGAACTATTTCGCCGTCGTCACCACCCCGCACGGCAAGGCGGCGGTCGCGCTCGCCACGCAGAACCAGGGCAAGGAGACGGCCGCGAAGATCATGGGCGAGGTCCTCGCCGACATCGACTCGCAGCTCGCCAAGGCGGACGAATGACGGACGGACGGCAGTCCCGCATGACACGCGCCCAGTCACGCGCCGAGGCAAGGCGACGGGCGCGGAACCGCCGCATCCTCGCCGCGGCCATCGCCGTCGTGCTCGCCGCCGCACTGGTGTTCCTCGGCACGCTCGCCTATCCACGGATCACGGGAGGCGCCTCGGCGCGGGACGACGCCGCATCCGGGACATCGGCCGCGTCCACCGCATCGAAGGACATGGAGGACACAACGACGGCGAACACGGGCGGAGACGTCGCAAGAGCCAAACCCCCGGAGCCGAACCACGGCCGGATGCGCGTCGAAGCGGCCAGGCAGGCGGCCGAAACAGCCATCGGACAGTATCCCGGCTCATGGTCGGTCCACGTGGTCGACCTGGAGAGCGGCCTCGAAAGCGCGGCCGGCTCCGACCAGCCGATGGTCGCCGCCTCGCTCATCAAGCTGTACATCATGCTCGCCGTGTTCGACGGCATCAATCAAGGCACGATCGCCGACAGCGCGACCATCGACGCGGACCTCACGCAGATGATCACGGTGAGCTCGAACGACGCGGCCAACCGGCTGCTCGCCGTCATCGGCGGCGCAAGCGGCACCGGAGGCACGGGCGGCACGTCGCAGGCGATCGCGACCGTGACCGACACCGCCGCACGCTACGGGTTCACGGACACGAAGGAGCTGCGCGCCCTGACCGGCGCCGCCTCGGGCAACACGGTGGAGAACTGGACGTCGGCGCGCGACTGCGCCCTGTTCCTCGCCAAGGCGTACCGCGGCGAACTGGTCTCCCAGGACGCGAGCAAGCGGATGACCGACCTGCTGCTCGGCCAGACCCGCCGTACCAAGATTCCGGCGGGCGTGCCGGCCGGCGTGCAGGTGGCGAACAAGACCGGTGAGCTCGCGGCAGTGCAGAACGACGCCGCCATCGTCTACGCCCCGCACCCGTACGTGCTCGCCGTGATGGCGAACGACGTGGACGAGTCGGCGGCCGGACGGATCGCGTCGCTCTCGGCCGCCGTGTATCAGGCGTTCGCAGGGTAGGACGGGCCTGTACCACCCGCCGCATCCCCGTCGCAATCCTGTCGCAGGCCCGTGGGCCGGTCAGATGGCCTTGAGCGCCTGGGAGAGGTCGGCGATGAGGTCGTCGGCGTTCTCGATGCCGACCGAGATGCGGATGAGGTTCGCAGGCACCTGCAGCGTGGTGCCGGCCACGGAGGCGTGGGTCATGGCGGCAGGCACCTCGATGAGGCTTTCGACGCCGCCGAGCGATTCGGCCAGCGTGAAGATCTCCGTGTGGTCGACGAGCCGCTTGGCCGCCTCGGCGCCGGCGGCGAGCTGCACGGAGACGACGCCGCCGAAGCCGCCGTGCATCTGACGTGCGGCGATCTCATGGCCCGGGTGGGATTCGAGGCCCGGGTACCAGACGCGCTCCACCACATCCGCCGGCTGGGATTCGAGCCACTGCGCCACCTTGAGCGCGTTCTCGGAGTGGCGCTGCACGCGCAGGGCGAGGGTCTTGAGACCGCGGATGTCGAGCCAGGAATCGAACGGGGAGGGCACGGCGCCGGCCGCGTTCTGCAGGAACGCGACCTGCTCGCGCGTCTCCTCGTCATTCAACACCACGGCGCCGCCGACCACGTCGGAGTGACCGCCGATGTACTTGGTGGTAGAGTAGACGACCGCGTCGGCGCCCTCGTCGAGCGGGTGCTGGAGGGCGGGCGAGGCGAACGTGTTGTCGACGACGACCTTGGTGCCGTGACGGTGCGCGATTTCGGCGGTCAAAGCGATGTCGGTGATGTTGAGCAGCGGGTTCGACGGGGTCTCGACCCAGATGTAGCGGTACGACTTGGCGGCGAGCGCCTCCTCGACGGCCTTCGCGTCGGTGATGTCGACGACGTCGAGGCCGACGCCCCACGGCACGAACACCTTGGAGAGCAGCCGGTAGGTGCCGCCGTACACGTCGTTGCCGAGCAGGATGTTGTCGCCGGGCTTGAGGGTGGAGCGCAGCAGCACGTCGATGGCGGCGAGGCCCGAGGAGAAGGACAGCGCGTACTTGGCGCCTTCGACGGCGGCGAGCTGTTCGTCGAAGCTGGTGCGGGTGGGGTTGATGGAGCGCGAGTAGTCGTGTCCGCCCCTGAGGCCGAGCACGCCGTCCTGCTTGAACGTGGAGGTGGCGTAGATCGGCGTGACGACGGCGCCGGTGGTGGGGTCGGGCTCCTGTCCGGCGTGGATGGCGCGGGTGGCGATGTCGGTGGCGGTGAACTTGGCGTTGTATTCGGCGGACATGATGGGTGCGTTCCTTTCGGTGTACTGGGTGTTGTGTATTGAGGTATCGGTTTATCGGGTTTTCGGAAGTATCGGGGATGCCGTGCGGCCCACGTCACAGGTACTGTTCGGCGAGCGACGGCTTCGTGGTGCGTTCGACGACGTCGGCGTAGCCGTTGGCGCGCATCCAGTCGTCGTTGAAGATCTTTTCGAGGTAGCTGCGGCCGGAGTCGGGGGCGAGGACGACGACGAGCTGGTTCTCGTCGAGGTCGTGCTCCTTCGCGTATTTGATGGCGCTGACGACGGCCATGCCGGAGGATCCGCCGACCAGGAGCGCTTCGTCGGCGGCGAGGCGGCGGGTCATCTCGAACGCTTCGGCGTCGTTCGCCTTGACGATCTCGTCGGGGATGGAACGGTCGTACGCCTTCGGGTAGAAGTCCTCCCCCACGCCCTCGATATCGTACTGGTGGACGTCGGCGAGGCTCGGCGCGGAGTAGATGGAGCCTTCCGGGTCGGAACCGACCACGACGACCCTGCCGTCGGAGGCCTCCTTCAAGTATTTGCCAGTGCCGGAAATGGTGCCGCCGGTGCCGATGCCGGCCACGAAGTGCGTGATCTTGCCTTCGGTCGCCTCCCAGATCTCGGGGCCGGTGGTGGCGTAGTGGCTGGCGGGGCCGTTCGGGTTGTCGTACTGGTTGGGGCGGAAGCCGCCGGGGATGGCCTTGGCGAGGCGTTCGGCGACCTGGTAGTAGGAGCGCGGGTCGTCGGGGCCGGCGTCGGTGGGGGTGACGACGACTTCGGCGCCGTATGCGCGCAGCACGGCGCGCTTGGATTCGGAGACCTTGTCCGGCAGGGTGAAGATCGTGCGGTAGCCGCGCTGCTGGGCGACCATCGCGAGTCCGACGCCGGTGTTGCCGGAGGTGGGTTCGACGATCACGCCGCCGGGCTTGAGTTCGCCGGAGCGTTCGGCCGCGTCGATGATGCGCGCGGCGATGCGGTCCTTGGATGAGCCGCCCGGGTTCATGTATTCGAGTTTGACGGCGATGGTGGCGTTGACGCCTTCGGCGGCCGGGATGTGGTTGAGCTTGACGATGGGGGTGCCGCCGATGAGTTCGGCGACGGTGTTCGCGATGGTCATGATCGTCTCTTTCCTGATGTGGTTCCGGTCCGTCGGGCCGGGTCGGCTTGGTCTGGGGTTCGGTTGTGGGTGGGGCGACGTGTGCCGTCGCGAACCGGCGTTCCCGGACGAATGGGAAAGTGACGATGTGTGGTGCGTTGCGATGGATGCGTTGCGGACTGCTGTTCGGTTGACCTCGGGTGTGGACCTCAAGTCCGTCCGGTTGGTTCGTGGTGTCCGATGTCCTTGTGCGAAGACCGGATATCGGTACCCCCAACGCACCAATAGCCTTGCGCGAAACCTCTGCGCGTGAATTCGACATGGATGTGCGGCCGATGGCCGCGTCCGAATGCTCTATCTCAAGTTATGCGTCACTGACCGTTCGCCCGGGGGCGTCGGTTAGCGACAACAACACGAGATAAACTGCATGCCTCATACCCTACCACCGCCGACGACGTCGGCGTGTCGCGGTCCGATGTCCGCTACAGCGAGGCGGCCTCGATGAGGCTTCTGGTGTAGTCGGATTCAGGGCTGCCGAGCACCCGGTCCGTGGGGTCCGTCTCGACCACGCGGCCCTCGTGGAGGACGAGGATGCGGTCGGCGAGATGCTGCACGACGCCGAGGTCGTGGGAGACGATGATGAGGGCGGGACGTCCGCCGTCCGCGCCCGCACCGTCCGTCCCCGCACCGTCCATCCCCGAGCCGGAGAGGATCGACTGGAGCGTGTCGAGGATGCGTACGCGGGCGGCCACGTCGATGGCGCTCATCGGCTCGTCGGCGAGGATGACCTTCGGCTCGTTGACGATGGCGCGGGCGATGGCGACGCGCTGCACCTGCCCTCCGGACAGGTCGCACGGATAACGATTGAGGAACGCGCGCGGGTCGAGGCCGACGCGGGCCAAAGCCTGCGCGGTCTTCGCGCCGACCTCATCGAACGCGAAGCCGAGGGCCTTGCGGCGCAGCCACAACGGTTCGGACACCGAACGTTCGACGGTCCAGCGCGGGTCGAGCGAGCCGTACGGGTCCTGGAAGACGATGGACGATTCGGCGCGTAGAGCCCGCATGCCGGCCGTGCCGCGTGCGACCTCGCTCCCCCGGTAGACGATCTCCCCCGAATCGGCGGCGTCAAGGCCCAGCATGATGCGGGTCAGCGTGGTCTTGCCCGAACCGGACGCGCCGATCACGGCGAGACACTCCCCCGCGCGCACCTCGGCGGACACGTCGAACAGCACCTGACGGCGGCGTTTGCGCGCGAAGAGTCCGGACAGCCTGGACAAGCCTGCGTGCATGTCGCGGACCGCGAACGAGGCATTGATATGTCTTGCGGAGAGCAGGATGTCGGTGGGTTCGGAAACAGCGGCAACGTCAGTCATGATGCGCCTCCAAGGTCAGTGCGCGGGCGGCGGAGACGAGGTCGCGGGTGGGCGCGGCCTTCGGCGCGGCGAGCAGGTCGGCGGTCGTGCCGGTTTCGACGACGGTCCCCGTGTCGAGGACATAGCAGCGCGTGGTGGCGCGCGCGAGCACGGCGAAGTCGTGGGTGATGAACAGCATGGAGGCGCCCGCGCCGTCGACGAGCGAGACGAGCAGGTCGACAATCTGGCGTTGCGTGATCGAGTCGAGCGCGGTGGTGGGTTCGTCGGCGATGATGAGGCGCGGCGAGGTGATGAGGGCCGTCGCGATGCCGACGCGTTGGCGTTGTCCTCCGGACAGTTCGTGCGGCCGCTTGCCCAGCACGTCTTCGGGCAGACCGACCTTGCCGAGCATCGCCCGGACGCGGTCGGCACGTTCCGCCGGCGTCAGGTCGTAGTGCATCCGCAACGGCAATTCGATCTGTTTCGCGACGGTCAGGACCGGGTTCAATGCCGCGGACGGGTTCTGGAACACGGTGCCCACGTATCGTCCGCGCAGGTCGGCGAGCGTCCGCTCGTCGGCGTAGCCGTCGCCGTCCAGCACGACCGCATCGCCCATCGTGATCCGTCCGGACAGGGTCGCGTTGTGCGGCAGCAGTCCGAGCAGCGATTTCGCAATCATCGACTTGCCGGATCCGGACGATCCGATGAGGCCGACACGTTCCCCGTCCGCGATGGACAGGTCCACGCCGTGCACGACCTCCGTCGCCCCGACGGCGACGCGCAATCCTGTGATCTCAACAGCCATTCATGCCTCCCTCAACGCGGGATTAGCGACCGGGTCGGCCGCGTCGCGCAACGCGTCGCCGAACAGGTTCAACGCGACGACGACGAGCGTGACGACGAGGCCCGGCCACAGCACGGTCAGCGGGAACACGTTGATGAGTTTGACCGAGGTCGCGAGCGAATGCCCCCAGCTGGGCACGCCCGCGCCGACCCCGACGCCCAGGTACGTGAGCCCAGCCTCGGCCAATACCGATGTGCCGGCGGACATTGACAGCTGCACCGCGAGCACCGGTGTGATGTTCGGCACGATGTGACGCACGAGCACCGCGAACCCGCCGGCGCCGTTGGCCCGCGCCGATTCGACGTACTGCGAGCGCGCCGCGAGCAGCGCGGCGGGCCGGGCCACACGCGCGAGGTTCAGTCCGTAGGCGATCGAGCAGGCACCGACGACGACCGCCGCCGAGGCACCGAACGGCACGGCGAGCAGGAGCGCGATGAGCACGGTGGGGATGGAGATGAGCGCGTCGACGACCGCAACGGACACGGACGCCAAGGCGTTCGAGCGCGCGACCATGAACCCGACGAACAACAGTCCCAAGGCCCCCGAGCACACCACCGTGAGTGACGCGATCGCGAGGTTGGTGCGCGAGCCGGCCATGAGCCAGCTCAGCACGTCCGCGCCGGTGCCGTCGGTGCCGAGCCAGTGGCCGGCGGACGGCGCGGCCCACACGTGGTAGCCGTCGGTCTCCAGCAATGGCCGCGGCGTCCAGAGCAGGGAGACGAGCGCGACGAGCAGCCACAACCCCAGCACGATGAGCGCGTAGCGTCCCGTGCCGTGCGACCACATGGTGGCGAGGACCACTCCCGGGCGGCCGCGCCGCCGGTCCGTGCCGGCGGGGGCGGGGTTCGTACGCGTATCGGACATATCGTGCATATCAACCATCATTCCTCCTCTCCGTATGCAAGGCGCGGATCGAGCGCGCGGTGGGCCAGGTCGACGATCAGACCCAATACGAGGAAGAACGCGGCGAGCAGGAACAGTTCGCTCTGCACGGCGACCAAGTCGCGGTTGCCGACGTCGCCGACGAGCAGCGCGCCGAGACCCGGCAGCGCGAACAGGTTCTCGATGACCATCACGCCGGTGATCATCGACGCGAACGTCAATCCCACGACGGACACGAGCTGCGGGGTGGCGAGGCGCAGTCCCACGCGCAGCATCGCCTGCCATCGGGTCATGCCGCAGGCCATCGCCATGTCGACCGGACCGCCGTCGGCGGCGACGTCGTCGAGCGCGGCGTGCGTGTAGCGCATGATGCCGGCCGCGGCGACGAATCCGGTGGCGAGCGCCGGCAGGATCAGCGATGCGAACGCACGCCCGGGAGCCCCCGCCCATCCGTCGGCCGGGAATCCTTGCGAGGGGAACAGACCCAGCAATCCCACGCCCTGTCCGAACAGCAGGAGCAGCAGCAGGCCGCTCCACAACGCGGGCACGGCGCCGCCCACGATGGCGAGCACGTGGAAGAAGCCGCGCAGCCGCGGCGAGCGTGCGATGGACGCGGCGCATCCGAGCGGCAGTCCGATCGCGAGCGCGACGACAAGGCTCATCACGATCAGCGGGAACGTGATTGACGCACGCGCGCCCACCTGCGCGGCGACGGCACGTCCGGTCAGCGCGGACATGCCGAGGTCGCCGTGCAGGAGCCCGCCGGCCCAGTCGAGGTATTGGACGACGTACGGACGGTCGAGGCCGAATTCGGCGCGAAGCGCGGCCACGCGCGAAGCGGTGGCGTTGGTGCCGGCCATGACGACGGCCACGTCGCCTGGCAGAATGCGCAACGCCGCGAACACGAGCACCGAGACGCCGAACAGTGCGGCCGCGAACAGCAGCAGCCGTTTCACCACGAATCGCATGACGTTCCTTTCGTCATCGTCCGCCGCACCCGCAGGGCGGGTGGCGGGACGTCACTTGGACGGCGTGTAGGTGACCTGCCAGAGGGGCAGGACCGTCTGGGAAAGGTTTTCGGGGTAGCCGGAGACGCCCTTGGCGTAGGCCTGTTCGACGCGCCAGCTGAACAGCCAGTCGGCGGGAGCGTCCTCGGAGACGATCTTCGCGGCCTGGGCGAGGTACTTCGAGGCCTCGTCGTCGGAGGTGGCGGCGAGGGCCTTGGCGTAGAGGTCCTGCACCTGCTTGTTGTCGTAGTGGTAGTAGTAGCTGGGCGTGGCCCACTTGTAGAAGTCGTGGCTTTCGGCGTGGTCGACGAGCGAAAGGTCGTAGTCGCCGTTGGTGTGCACGTCCTGCAGCCAGGTGGAGAATTCGACGTAGTTGATCTTGAGGTCGATGCCGATGGGCTTCAATTGGCTCTTCAGCTGGTCGCCGAGCTCGGTGCCGTACACGTTCGCGTAGGTGAGGGTGAGCTGGAGCGGGTTCGTCTCGCTGTAGCCGGCCTCCTTCATGAGCTGCTTGGCCTTGGCTTCGTCGTGCGGGTAGAGGCCGGTGAGGTCCTCATAGCCGGGGTCGACCTTGGGGATCGGGCCGCCGAGGGCCGCGTCGACGCCGCCGCGCGAGGCGATGAGCTGCTTGTGGTCGATGCCGTAGCGGATGGCCTGGCGCACGCGCTTGTCGGCGAGTTTGGCGTTGGTCATGTTGAACGCGAGGACGAACTTGTCGGAGCCGTCGCCTTCCTTGACGACGTAGTCGGGATTCTTGCGGAACGGTTCGGCGAGGGTCGCGGTGATCGGCGAGAGGACCTGCACGTCGCCGGATTTGAGCGCGTTGATCCCCGCGTTGTCGTCGGGCAGGAACCGGATGATGACGTTCTTGGTCTTTGCCTTATGCGCGGTGCCCCAGTACTTCGGGTTGGCCTTGAACACGATCTTGTCGCTCGGATCGAACGAGGCGACGGTGTACGGACCGGAGCCGAGCGCGCCGGTCTTCTCGTCCCATGTGCCGTCCTTGTCGTAGACGAGGCCGGGGCGGCCGGTCAGGTACCACAGCATGTTCGAGTCGGGCGCGGAGAGGGTGAGCTTCACGGTCTTCGCGTCGACGGCCTCGGCCTTGTCGAGGTTCGTGACCTGATCGTAGTTGTAGTACTGCTTGGCTTTGAGCTCGTTGATGGACCAGGCGACGTCGTCGGCGTCGAGCGTGTCGCCGTTGGAGAAAGTCATGTGGTCGTTGAGGTGGAACGTGTAGGTGAGGCCGTCCTTGGAGATCTCCCAGCTTTTGGCGAGTCCGGGGTGGACCTTGTTGTCCGAGCCGCGGGAGACGAGGCTTTCGTACACGTTGCCGATGAGGATCTGTTCCAATGCGGAGCCGGATTGGTGGCGGATGTCGAGGTTGACGGGGGCGAGCTTCAGCCCGATCGCGACGGTGTCCGCCTGTTTCCCGGCCGCGGAGGCGTCCTGCTTGCGCGTGAAGTACGCGTTGACGCCGACGACGAGCGCGGCGACGACGATGACGGCGATGAGGGACCACAGCCATCCGAGGGAGGGGCGGCGGCCGGGGCGTTTGGCGCGGCCTTCGAGGCTGGCGTCGGTGCTGGCGGCGTTGTTCGTGGCCGTGTTCGCGGTGTTCGTGGCACCGTCCGTGGTGTTCGTGGCGACGTTGGCGTTGTTCGGGGTGTTGGTGCTGTTGGTTGCGCCGGCTTCGCCGTGCGCACCGTTGTCCTGTGTCATGGACCGGTTCTCCTGTCGCGTGTTCGGGCATGCGTGCGCCCGCTTGCGCGTTGTCTGTATCTGGATATGTTGGGTTATGCGTGGTTGACCGCCCGTGGAGGGTCGATCACCGGATATCACTATACGCCGTTCACGCGCCGCGTCCGCAGCGTTTGCCGCCGGTGCCGCCGCGTCCGCCGGACCCCCATGGTCCTTGGCGTTCGGCGCGCAGCGCGGCGAGGTGGTGTTTCATGGCGACGAGCATGATGTGCGCGTCCTCCAATCCGAGGTGGCGTTCGCTGCGGTCCGGCGCGAGCGCGCCTTGACGTTTCGCGTAGGCGTCGAGCGTGTTGTCCCCGTACAGGTGGTGTTCGCTGGGTGCGGCGCCGGGATCCCATCTGCGGCTCATGGGGAGCGTGTCGATGATGGTGATGCGGCCGTCCCGGTAGCGTTCCGCGTAGCCTTCGATGGTGAGCATGAAGAAGCCGTGTTCGAAGGTGGCGTTGTGCGCCACGTAGGGTTGCCGTTCGAGCCGTTTCAGGAGTCCGGCCTGTGCGGCGGGCCATTCGTCGAACGGCCGGTGTCCGTCCGAGGCGGCCCGTTCGCGCACGTCGATGCCGGTGAGCTTGGCGATGAACGGGTTGCCGAGCCGTGCGTTCATATCGGGCACGCCGAAGCCGAGGCGTGATTGCCCGTAGGCGTCGCCGGCCCGGTAGTCGGATTGTTCGTACGCGTAGTCCGCGGGCGCTTCGGCGGGTCGCTGCGAGATCATGTTCATGTATTCGAAGCCGATGTCGATGATGTAGACGCGTGCCGGGTCGATGCCGGTGGTTTCGATGTCGATGCCCATGACGGTGTCGACGTCCCGTCCGGGAAGGTAGACGTCGCGCCAATCGGATGTGGCCGCGTCGTGCGCACGTCCGCGGACGTCGATGGAGAGGTCGGCGGGTTCTCCGCCGGGTGCGGTGGCGCCGGACAGGTTGGCTCGGGCGACGAGCGCGTCGCTCTCCCGCCGCGTGCGGCGTTCCGCGTTGCGCCGTGCGGCGCGCGTCTCGAGGATCGTGCCGGTGCGGTCCGCGAGGTCGTCGAGGCGGATTCCCGCCGTGCGGGCGCCTTCGGCCGGTGTGAGCGTGACGACGGAGGCGCGTCCCTGTTGCCGGTGCGTGGCGTTCCAGAGGTGATGCCGTTCGCCGAGACGGATGAGCCATGCGATGTCGTCGTTGAGCCGACGGTTCGCCCATGCGAGGGCGCGAGGCAGCCGGTAGGAGGCGATGCGGCGGTCGAAGTCGGTCATGAACGCGGTGGAGCATTGGGCGATGACCGCTTCGAGCCGTTCCCGCGTGACGTAGTCGGCGGCGAGCGCGTCGTGCAGCGCGTGGGCGAACGTCTTCTCCGCGATGGCGTCATCCGCAGGTTCCTCCTCGGGTTCCGGCACCCGCAGTCGTCTCCCGGCACCGATGCCGTGTTCGAGGTCAAGTTCACGGATCCACCGCCAGTCGATGGGTTTGCCGTCGGCGTCCCGCGGCATGACGGGCTCCCATTGGGCGATGTCCTCCTTGGCCTGGGTGAGCCATGCGCGGCCGGATGCGGGATTCGTGTTGGTCATGCGTTCATCGTAATCCGAGGGTTCGGGCAGCGGTAGATATCGCCCGGAAACCCGTGTCCGTCGACGCGCACCGGCGCCGGCAGACGCCGTGGGCCAGCGCCGCCGCACCGCCGGCGCACGTTCAGAGGAAGCGGCGCGGCAGGCCGTGCATGGCGTCGGAGATGACGGCCTGCACGAGCATGCGCGGGTAGATGTTCACGGTCCACATGGGCGCCTGCGTGGCGGCGAACCGCATCTGCAACTGGTTGACCACGCCGTCCTCGCTGGTGTACACGTATGGCGTGGAGCCCGGACTGGGCGCGGAGAGCACGCGCACGGTGCGCGCCACGGTGGGGTTGAGGCGCGCGGGGAACTCGAGGATACGCCGCTCCCAGCGGCCCGGCGGCACGAGGGGCGGCTCGTAGGAGGGCATGGTCTCGCCGAGTTCCAACGACCATCGCTGCGATGTGGCGGCGCTGAGGACGGGTGAGACGAATTGGACGGCATCGACGGCCACGTGGTTGCGCAGCGAGAGGATGGGCCCGGAGCACAAGCGGCTGACGGGCATGGGCATGCCGGTCTTGTTGAGGATGTCGAGGATGAGCTGGACGTTGCCGGTGGGCGCCACGGCCATGTCCACCCATCTGATGGTGGACATGGGTCCGTCGGACATGGGGCTTTTCTGGAACACGGTGGGCATGCCGGTGCCGGCGGCCCATATGGGGAACTGCCAGACGCCCTGCACGAAGAATTCCTTTTCCAGCATGCCTATGCTCCTTCCGTCGTATCCGCTTCCGTCCTGCTCATATCAGCGGGTTGTCCGTCGACTTGCCCGCGGACTATTCGCTGGGCGCCGCGTATGCGAACTGGGCCACGTAAAGCCCGTCGTCCCTGCTGACGATCTGGGCGCGTCCGGGGACGGCGCGTTTGGGTTTGACTCGGCCGATGAGCTGGCCTTCGTTGGGGTCGCCGGACAGGAGCACGCCGGTCATGCCGAGGTCCTGGAACGATTGGAGGACCGGGTCGTAGAGGGCGCGGCTGGCGCCGCCGGTGCGGCGGGTGACGATGACGTGCAGGCCGATGTCGCCCGCCTGCGCGAGGTAGGGCACGAGGGGGCGCAGCGGGTTGCCGCGGCTGGTGGCGACGAGGTCGTAGTCGTCGACGAGCACGTACACGTCGGATCCGGTCCACCAGGAGCGGTCGCGCAGCTGCTGCGGCGTGAGGTCGGGTCCGGGCATGCGGGTCTTGAGGTAGTCAGCGAGGTCCTGGAATTGTCCGGTGGCCTGGTCGTCGTTGGTGATGTAGGCGCCGATGTGCGTGTCCGGGATCTGCGCGAGGTTGGCGCGCCGGTAGTCCACCATGAAGATCTTGGCCTTGCCGTCCGGGTATCCGCGCACGATCTCGCGGATGGCGAGTCTGAGGAGGGAGGATTTGCCGGATTTCGCGTCGCCGAACACGTAGAAGTGGGGTTCCTTGCGCAGGTCGAACACGACGGGCGCGAGGGCGCTTTCGTTGATGCCCATGATGAGGCGTCCGCGGGTGAGGAGTTTCGCGGCCTCGGGTTGGCGGAGCACGGCGGACACCATGCGCTCGTAGGGCAGTTCGGTGGGCAGGAGGCGGAGTTTGGGACCGGGTTTGTGGCCTTGTCCCTGCCATGCGGCGTGCACTTTGGCGATGAGGTCGGCCACGCCGTCGGAGACGGTGCCGGCCGCGTGGTCGCCGTCGATGCGCGGCAGGGCGACGAGCATGTGGCGTTTGGCGGGGCTGAGGCCTCGTCCGGGCGCGCCTTTGGGCACGGTGGCGGCGATCTTGCGGTCGATCTGGGAGTCGCCGGGTTCGCCGAGCCGCAGTTCGAGCTTGGTGCCGATGAGGTCGCCGATGTTGGCGCGGATCTCCATCCACCGGTTGGCGCTGAGCATGACGTGCACGCCGAAGGTGAGGCCGCGGGCCACGATCTGCTGGACCTTGGGTTCGAGCTCCTCGTAGTCGCCGCGGAACACGCCCCAGCCGTCGATGACGAGGAACACGTCGCCGTAGCCGTCGTCGACCTGTCCGGCGGCGCGGCGCCTGCGGTAGGTGTCCATGCCGTCGATGCGCTGCGCCTTGAAGAAGCGTTCGCGCGCGTCGATGATGCCGGTGACTTCGGCGATGGTGCGCCGCACCTTCTCCTCCTCGTTGCCGGCGGCCACGCCGGAGACGTGTTCGAGGTCCTCGAGCGGCGTGAAGGTGCCGCCGCCGCAGTCGATGACGAAGAACTGGGTTTCGAGGGGCGTGTGGCTCAGGGCGAGCGAGGTGACGATGGTGCGCAGCATCATGCTCTTGCCGCTGAGCGGACCGCCGACGACGGCCACATGGCCGCCCGCGCCGGACAGGTCGAGCGCCATGACGTCGCGTTTCTGTTCGCGCGGCTTGTCTTCGAGCGCGCAGGGGGCGACGAGCGCGCCCGCCTTGCGCCATCGGGGCGAGACGAGACCGTATTCGCGGGTGACGGCTAGGTCGGGCATGAAGTCGGGGTCGTCGAGCGTGTTCGGTGTGACGAGCGGCGGCAGCCAGACCACGTGCGCCTTGCGCCCGTGGCCGCGCATCTGGTCGACGGCGTATTGGAACGTGGTGGTCTCCCCGTCGAGCCCTTTGGGCACGCCGGACACGTAGGAGGCGCGGAAGCGGGTGATGGTGCCGGCCGGGGTCTTGAGGTAGCCGATGCCGGGCAGACTGGGCAGTTCGTAGGCGTCCGGGATACCGAGCACGGCGCGGGATTCGGATGCGGAGAACGTCTTGAGGCCGATGCGGTAGGAGAGGTGTTCGTCCAGTCCGCGCAGCTTTCCTTGTTCGAGGCGCTGGGAGGCGATAAGCAGGTGCACGCCGAGGGAACGGCCGACGGCGCCGATGCGCACGAACGATTGGACGATGTCCGGTTTGGCTTTGAGCAGCTCGGAGAACTCGTCGACCACGACGAGCAGCGAGGGCAGCGGTTCGAGGTCGGTGCGCCCGCCGTTGGTGCGGGCCTCCTCGTATTCGGTGATGTTGGCGAAGTTGCCGGCGTCCCTCAGGAGCTCCTGCCGGCGGTTGATCTCGCCGTCGAGCGCGTCCTCCATGCGGTCCACGAGGGAGGCTTCCTCGCCGAGGTTGGTGATGATGGACGAGATGTGGGGCATGCCGTCCATGCCGGCGAAGGTGGCGCCGCCTTTGAAGTCGATGAGCACGAAGTTGAGCTGGTCGGGCGAGTGGCTGAGCGCGAGGGAGAGCACGAGGGTGCGCAGCACTTCGGATTTGCCGGAGCCGGTGGCGCCGACGAGCACGCCGTGCGGGCCCATGCCGTGCTGGCCCATCTCCTTGATGTCGAGGTAGGCGGTGCTGGTGTCGTCGTGCAGGCCGATGGGCACGCGCAGGCGTTCCTTGCCGGTGCGGTACGCCCAGAGTTTGGCGAGGTCGATGTGGCGGATGTCCTCGATGCCGAGCAGGTCGGGCAGTTCGGAGGATTTCTTGTGCCCGCCGCCGGCGGTCTGGCCGGATTCGTCCGCCGTTCCCGCGGTGGGCGCGGCCTGGAGGCGTTGGGCCACGGCTTCGGCTTCGCGCACGGTGAGCGCGTCCGGCGTGATTTCGAAGGGTTTGATGGTGGTGGAGAACAGTTCGACGGTGTCCGCCTCGTGGGTTTCGAGGATGTTGAGGCCTTCCTCCACGGTGGTCCGGGAGAAGAGGACGCGCAGGACGTCGTCCTCTTCGAGGTCGTCCCATTGGGCGGGCATGTCGATGACGGTGACGCCGTCGAGCCCGTCCTTGGAGAACAGGCGGGTCTCCTTGGCGAGGGTGTCTGGGTCGAAGCCGTCGTTGACGACGATGAGGTGCGGCGTGATCTCGTAGTCGCCGCCGGTGTACCGGCTGCGGTCGAGGACCTGCTCGCCGACGAGCGTGTCGACGGCGTGCATGTTGGCGGTGACCATGTAGCGGCCGTGTCCCACGGTGGAGGCGAGGATCTCGTGGGGTTCCCGGCCGAGTTCCTCGTTGAGGGCGCGCGTGTGGGGCAGGAGCCTCGTCCATGCCCATTGGTCGATGCGGTCGGCGGAGGAGAGGATGAGGATGCGTAGGTTGTCCATGTCATGCCATGTGGCGGCTTGGCAGAGGATGGCGCGGGCGAGGGATTGCGTGTGGTCGAGGTCGCCGAGGAGCTCCACGCGTTTGAATTTCCGCAGGTTCACCGTGTAGGGCATGTGGCGCAGGGATTCGTGGGCGATCATGAACCGGTGTGCGGCGGATGCGGAGACGGGGTCGAGCTGGGCGAGGGGCGGCAGTTCGGGCGCTTCGAGCGTGATGCAGAGGGGTTCGTCGTGGGTGCCGAACCTGAGGGTCATGAAGTCCTCGTCGGAGGGGATGCGCTCCCAGCGTCGTGCGGGTTCCTCGGCGATGCCGGGCAGCGAGTCCGGCGCTGGCGCGTTCCAGAGGGCGGCGTTGCGTTGTTTGCGTCCGGCGGTGCGGACAGTTTTGCGCAGTCCTGCCAGATAGGTGAGGTATTCACGGCGGGACGCGGTGAGGTTGGCCATGCGCTGGGAGCGTTGGCGGAAGCCGTTGACGACGACGAAGCCGAGCGAGGAGAGCATGAACATGCCGCCGGTGAGGATGCCGGTGAGTCCGGAGTTGGTCATGAGCATCATGACCATGGCGCTGGCGGTGCCGAGGAGGGGTACCAGCGAGGTGAGGAGCGTGTTGACGCCGTCGCTGGGTTCGAGTTCGGGCGGCTGTTGGAGCACCACCTTGCCTTTGGGCGCTTTGGGGCCTTCGAGCCGGTTCTGCTGTGTTTCGGTGGTCATGAGCGACGCCCCCTGCTTTTGGCGGTGATGATGCTGCATCCCATGTCTCCGAGCGTGATGCGCGCGCCGGAGCGGATGGCGTGTCTGACGTGCGGTTGGAGGGTGGTCTCTTCGCCGTCCTCGGCGATGACGCGTGTGCCGTTGGTGCTGCCCAGGTCCGTGATCCACAGGTGGGCGGCGGTGATTTCGAGGCGCGCGTGGCTGCGTGAGACGGTGCCGGTGTGGTCCGGCACGGCGAGTGTGGCGTCTCCCGGCTGTTGGGGCGCGGGTTTGCGGCCGAGCACCACGGTGGAGGGGATGACGAGCGGCTGGCGCGAGCCGTCTTCGAAGTAGATGCTGATGCGTGGTCCACCGTGCTGCGGCGCCGGCGGCGTGGGAACGGCTGCGGCAGCAAACATGGCCGGCGGGACCGGAACGCCGGCCTGTCCGGCGGCGGCCCGGCCGGGTACGGGTGGCGTGGTGGGTGCGGACGGGGCGATGAGTGCGGGCGCGGGCGCGGATGGAACGGCCTGCACGGGCGCTGCCGGCGCCTGGTATGCCATGGCGGGTTCCGGCGCGGCCGGCGTGTCCGGCGTGACGCGGATGTCGAGGGATTCGGAGGAGTCGTCCACATGCCGCATGGCTTCGGAGCGGCGTACTTCGTGGTAGCGCGCATCCTGCGGGTCCCGTACGGTGATGACGCCGGTGACGCGTTGGTGGATGTCCACTTCCACGAGTCCGGCGGCGCGGTCCGCCCATCCCTGGCGCAGTTCGCCGCGGCTGAACAACGGCGAGAGCACGGTGACCACGAGTCCGAGGAGCGCGAGGAGCGTGGATCCGGCGAGCACGAGGTATTTGAGGATGACGCGGCCGCCGCCGGGCAGGATGCCGGCGCGCGGATCCCGTTGGCTTTCGGCGCGTACGGTGCGGATGCCGAAGATGAGTTTGCCGGGGGTGACGCCTCTGGCGCCCTCCCCCACCATGTAGACGATGGCGCATTCCACGGCGACCAGCACGCCCAACGCGATGTTGCGGGCCACGAGGCCGGCGCCTGTCGCGGCCGCGATCAGGAGGATGATGTCGATGCATGCGGCGGCGCATTGTCTGCCGGCGAGGGCCGGCCGGTATCCGGTGACGACCGTTCTGGTGTGCGGAGCGCTGTTGGCGGCGGTGTTCACCATGGCATCCCCCTGAGCAGTTCGAATGTGCCTGCGGCGAGGAACGCGGCCGCGGGCGTGAGCATGGTGGAGGCGAAGCAGAGCGCGTCGCCGATCCGTGAGAGCGCGAGCGAATGGAAGCCGCTGCGTTGGGCGAGCATGCCGTAGCCGATGAGCATGCCCACCACGGCGAAGGTGGCCATGCCGGCCAACGGCGTGACGCTGCCCGCCACGGGCAGGGTCTGTCTGATGTGGGCGAGCCAGACGGCTGCGACGACGAGCGCGGCGGCGCGCATGAGGTACCGTTCGAACGGCCGGCCGGATTGGCGTGGTTTGAGCGTGAGGAAGAGGAACAGCGTGAGGCTGAGCGTGTGGAAGCCGATGCGGTCGAGCAGGGCGCCGTGGTCCATCCATGCGGCCAATGCCAGGTATGCGGATGCGGCGAGCGTCACGGCGAGGCTCAGACCGGCGGCGTATCGGGCGAGGAACGACCGCATGTCCTCGGAGACGTCCTTCGGGGTGAGCACGCGGGCTTCGTCCGGGATGGAGCCGCGCACCGTCCACCGGCGGGTCATGTAGGTGCGCCATTCCACGAGATACCGGTCCGGCACGTGCACCACGATGTTCGGCATGAGCTGGATGGCGCAGACGCCTGCGGCCGTCACTCCCCCGGCGAGGATGGATGCCGGCAGGCCGGCGAGGATGGTTCCGGCGCTGCATATGGCGAGCATGAGCGCGGTGGCGGCGAGCGTTGATGCCACGCCACGCAGGGTGGGGTCCGTGGCGTTCGGAAAGACGAGCGCCGTGTCCGCCACGATCATGCCTGCGGCGCAGAAGACGGCGGTGAGTGCAGGTCTGTCGCCGCCCATAGGTCCGGCCGCGGCGACTCCCGTCCAAGCCGCGAGGCCCGCTCCGGCGAGCAGCGTCCATACGGCCATGCCGGTGTTCCTGAGGACGGCCATGCGGATGGCGATGCGGTTGCAGGCGAGCGCCGCCGCCGCGGTGATGGCGACGACGACGCATGTCCATGCGACGCCCATGCGTGGGGTGCCGCCATGAGCCGCGGACGTGTGGATGAGCATGGCCGTGGCGGCGAAGAGCATGACGAGGAGCGGCGCCACCAGGTTCAGGTCGCGCCGCCGTGTCTCACGCTGCTCATGCTGTGTTCCGGTGGCCATGCTGGTATGGTACGGCCGGCGTGTGCCGGCCGGTACATATATTCCGTCCTATCGCCGTCCGGCGTGTCCGCGGTTGAGTTCCGCTTCCTGGGCGTGGAGTCTGCGCATGCCCTCGTCCAGCTCGGCGCGGCCGTGTGCGGCCTCGTTGTCCGGATCGTCCACGTCTTCGAGGCGGTCCCGCACGAGTCCCATGCTTTTCTCGAGGTAGCCGCGCACTTCGCGGGCTTCGGGCGATTTGTCGATGCCGGCGTAGATGTCGTTCTCGCAGGTCTTGCCCATGTCGATGCGTTGTTGGAGCACCTGCCATGCGTGCCCGTATTCCCCGCTGCGGCGTTTGGATTCGATGTCCTCGTGCTTCTCGGCGATCATCTTGTCCACGCGCGCCTTCTCCTTCTCGAATTTGGCGCGTTGCTCCTTGATCTGTTGGCTCAGGTCGTCCATCTGCTTCATGAACGCTTCGAATTCAGGCGATCCCATGGTCGGCTCCTTGTGCTTCCTGTTGACGTCTCATGTGTTGGGTCAGGCGAACACCACGGTGCCGTCGCGGCCCGCCGGGGTGAATCCGCCGTTGGAACCGGAACCAGAGCCCGAGCCGGAACCGAACGTGGCTTTCACGCCTTCCGATTTGCTGACGAGCTGCTGCATGGTGGAGATGCAGTTCGAGAATCCGGAGAATGCCGTGTACAGGTTGTTGAGGCAGGTGGTGATGTCGTTCGCCCACTGGATGGCCTGGGCAACTTCGGCAGCGCAGGTCACGGCCACGAGGACCGGGCCGGCACCGGGGATGATGAGCTCGCCGGAGATGATCTTCAGCAGGCTGATGATCTCGTCGATGGTGTCGAGGATCAGGTCGAACGCGTTCTGCGCGTTCTCGGCGAGCGCGTTCAACGCCTGCGACATCTCGGTGCAGGGGGCGCAGCCTTCGCCGGCCACCTCGCCCACGGCGTCGTTGCGTTCCTTGAACATGTCCGCCGCGCAACCGCACCAGGATTCCTCGTTCACGTTGCTGGACATGTTCTGTATGGCGGTCTGCACGCCGGTCAGGGAGGATGCGAGTGCGTCCCATTTGGCCGCGGTCTCCTTGAGTTCGTCCCAGTCGCCGAAGAACGGCTTCTTCACCCATTCGTCCACGATGCTGAAGCCGAACAGGGTCTTGGAGACGAAGTCCACCACGGCCACGGCCATGCGCACGTTGGCGATGCCGTTGCTGATTGCCTCGTTCATCCCCTTCGCGGTTTTTTGGATGGTACTGACGTTCTTGCTCACCTCCTCGGAGGCATTCCCGATTTCCTTGGAGACATCACCTATCTTCAGTTTTTTCAAGCCAAGGTCCGTCAGCAGTCCGTTGACGATCGGTCCCGTCTTCAACGGCCCGATGGTGGGGCTCAGCGCGCTGGTCAGTTTGCCCAGTTCGTGGGTTTTGGCGAATTCACCCAGGTTTTGGGCGAATTTGAGGTCGCGATGCACTTCGTCCAGGTTGTCCGGCGTATCGTAGCCGAGCCGTCCGATGCGGATGTCGTTTTCGGAGCCTTCGGGGACTACGGTCTCGTCCTTGTCCGGCACGTCGTAGCTGAAGGGTCCGATCGAGATGTCGTTGCCGGAACCGTCGTCTTTGGCCATCAGGCGAACCTCCTCGGGGTGGTGGGCATGGTGATGTCGGTGCGTTCGGGCAGGGTCATGAGGTCGCGGTCGGCGTAGAGCGCCTGCAGCTCCTCTGCGGAGCGTCCGAGCGGGTCGTTGCGGGAGATGTTCTCCCAGACGTTGGCTTCGGCTTCCTGCCTGATTTTCTCGTAGGCGGCTTCGGAGTCGCCGATGCGCACGACGGCGTCGTAGTCGCCGTCGCTGTCGAAGTCGATGGCGGCGTATTCGCCGTCCTCGTGGTCGAAGACGCTGATGCGCGAGTCGTCGCCCGCGTCAGGGGTGAGGGCGATGTCGTCGGTGCCGTCGTGGTCGGCGTCCACGGTGAACGATCCGCCCTTGCCGTTCTGCGTCTCATCCGCTCCGGGAGGCAGCGGCACGGTGGAGGTGTCCTGTTTGCCGAGGGTGACGGACCCGTCGGCGTTCACGGTGACGTGTGTGTTCCCGTCGGTGGCGTTCAGCGAATAATCGTCCGTGGCGTCGCCGTCGGTGTCGAGACCGAGGCTGGAGGTGGTGTCGCGACCGGTGCCGGGAGTGGTGGTTCCTCCGGGCGTCGAGCCATGACCGGTGCCGTTCGTACCGCCGGGAGTGGTGGTCGACGTGTCCGGCGGCAGGGGCACGCCGTTCGTGCCGCCGTTGGAGGCCCCTCCGTCCGGCAGCGTGGTGTAGCCGGGGGTTTGCCCGTCCTGCGTGGAGACGGATGCGCTCCCGCCGGTGGAGCTTCCGCCAGCACCTCCTGCACCGCCGCCCGCGGTGGGCGTGCCGCCGCTGAGGTCTGCTTGCTGAAGCGGCTGGTATTGGGATGAATCATCGCCAGACGAACCGGAACCACCACTGGAACCGGAGCCACCGGAACCGGATCCTCCTCCGCTGCCGGAGCCGCCGCCATAGCTTCCTCCTCCACCGGAGCCACCGGTGCCGCCGGTGGAGGAGCCGCTGCCGCCGTCACTCGTGCCTTCGTTGTCGGAGCCGCCGCCGTTCTCCTGGTTCCCCTTGATTTCCTCGAGTTCCTTGAGGATCTTGTTGAGCAGGTCGATGATCTTCTGCTCGGTGTCTTCGCCGTCCTGGGCCGTTCCCTGCACGGCGCCGGAGATGGAGTCGAGCATGGATTCGATGTTGTCCAGATACGTCACCGTGGAGCTCTTGGCCGTCTCATATGCCGGAGCCACGAAGCTGAGGAGTATGCCGAAGTTCGGGCTTCCGGAGCCTTCGAACTGCGCTTTCGCGCTGGCGAACTCGTTGGCCGCTTGACTGAAGGAATCGGATACGGTCCCTAAATCGTCAGGGTCCATTTGCATAAGCGATGCCGCCATATTGCCCCCTTGCTCTTCCCCTGCGGTTCCCTTGCTTGGTTCGATTATCGTCGACCCATTACAACATTGTCACCATCCATTCTGCCACGTGGAACGAATACGTCAATGTTTCCCGAAGATTCTTTTAACGGATGCCGTATGTTTCCGTTGCGTTCTCCCCATACGTCAGGCCGCCCGAATAAATCCACATACCGTAATGCGCGCCACGCGGATCGCCCGGCAACGGAAACCGCGGATCACACTGATCAGGCCACCCCACCGGCCCCATGAACGGAGCCGGCAACTCCCGACGCAACTGCTCGTAGTACACGCGATACGCACGGAACAACTCCAACTCGATATACGGCTGAGGCTGAAAGTACGAGACCTTCGGTTCCAAGTCCCCCCAGTGCTCCACGTTGATCCACAAGTGGAGCACACCCCGATAGATGATGAACGCGGGCTTGTGCGGGAACATGTTCATCAGCCGCAACATCTCCTGTGAGCAACGCCCGTTGATCAACGGCGCGAACGGCACCCACTCCGTCTCACCGATACTGCACGCCCCATACGCGATCAAATCCCTATCCAACGTAAGCGGAAACGGAGCCTTCAACACCCACACCGTAAAAGTACGGCCTAATGGCTTCACCGGCACATATCCTTCCAACGTGACATCGTCACTTTGGCTGGGACGAATCATCACCAAGTCGATCAACCAGCCAGCACGCGCCCTGTAATAGGGGAAACTTATATTGCCTTGTTTGGTCCTCCCGTGTTCATCGTTCCATGGCCAATCACGACCGGACACACACATGTAGAAGAGCCATGCAGGGAGGCTAAACCCCGGGAACGCATCGCCACGCAATGAACCCGTTGGATACGTCCACCCTCGGTCTTCCGGGTCGAACGGGTCCTCGCGTGTGCGGAAACTCAACCGTCCACCGGCAGGAACACGCGTCATCACACACCACCCTTTCCGGACACGCCAGCATGCCGCAAACCGGCACCATACGTTGTGTCCAACGTGTTCTCCCCGTACGTCAGGCCGCCCGAGTAGATCCACATGCCGTAATGGGCGCCACGCGGATCGCCCGGCAACGGAAACCGCGGATCGCACTGATCAGGCCAACACACCGGACCCATGAACGGAGCCGGCAACTCCCGGCGCAGCTGCTCGTAGTACACGCGATACGCACGGAACAGCTCCAACTCGATATACGGCTGAGGGTCCAATTGCGATACCTTCGGCTCGATATGCCGCCAATGCTCGACATTGACCCACACATATAACCAACCCCTACAAATGATGAACGCCGGCTTGTGGGGGAACATGTTCATCAACCGCAGCATCTCCATGGAACACCTGCCGTTGATCAACGGCGCGAACGGCACCCACTCCGTCTCACCGATACTGCACGCCGCATACGCGATGAGCTGGTCGTCCAGCGTGACGGGGAACGGCGCACGCAATATGTCTACAAAAAATAATCCACCCAACGATGCATGCACCGGGTAGTAACCATCCTGGTCCGAGGCGCGACCGCCTCTTGCCGAGTTCAGATTCTGCATATATCCATTCATCCACCCATCACGAATCTTCTTTCGTCTTAAGCTTCCGCCATATTTTTTGATTCGTCCCCGACTGTCATACCACGGGCGTTCACGACCGGAGATACACATGAACGACAACCACGACGGCAATCCAAACGGGAATAACTGTTTTGCCGTATCATCAACACGCTTCCAGCCACGCTCGCGGTAGTCGAACGGGTCCTCGCATGTGCGGAAACTGAACCGTCCACCAGCAGGAACACGCGCCATCACGCACCACCCTTCCCGTACACGCCAGCATGCTGCGGACAAATACCATACGTCGCCTTCAACACGTTCTCTCCATACGTCAGGCCGCCCGAGTAGATCCACATGCCGTAATGGGCTCCACGAGGATCACCAGGCAACGGAAACCGCGGATCGCACTGATCCGGCCACCACACCGGACCCATATACGGCTGAGCCAACTCCCGACGCAGCTGCTCGTAGTACACGCGATACGCACGGAACAACTCCAACTCGATATACGGCTGCGGCGAATAGTACGAAATCCTCGGCTCGACCTGACCCCAGTGCTCCACGTTGATCCACAGGTGGAGCACACCCTGATAGATGATGAACGCCGGCTTGTGCGGGAACATGTTCATCAGCCGTAGCATCTCCCGCGAACACCTGCCGTTGATCAACGGCGCGAACGGCACCCACTCCGTCTCACCGATGCTGCACGCCGCATACGCGATGAGCTGCTGGTCCAGAGTGACGGGAAACGGCGCACGCAGCAGCACCGGGGTGCAACGTCTTCCCAGTTTCGGTATCACCGGGTGATAGCCGCGCCCGTAGTAACCGCTCGCATCATATGAACAGTCCATGTTCGGGAACACTCCCAAAGACCATTCGTCCCGTTTCTGCGTGTCAGGAAGCGGCAGCAACAACCCTTTCTCGATATTGCCGAGCCAGCTGCGCCATGGATTCTCCTGACCGGACACGCACATCCACATCAGCCATTGCGGAATGAGAATGCTGTGCCGTCCGCTGGTCGAATACGACTCGTCGGCGTCGCGCCAGCCACGATCCCTCCTGTCGAACGGATCCTCGATGTATTTGTGGATGAAATTCCACGATAAATCCAAGCGCGCCATGGCTCAACGATAGTCCATTCCCGTACCGGCCCCGGAGCGGCGTACGTGCTTCCGACTGCCCGTCCCGGCATGCGGGACCGGCAGTGATGTCATGGAATGGCGACCGAACGAACGCCATCGCTCCCGAACCGTGGGAACGGCTTTCGTCCGGCCGCCTGCTTCAAGACGTCCTGTCACATCTCGTCTGGGCGCTTGCGCCGGCCGGCCATGGCCGCCAGCGGTTTGGCTTCGAATTCCTCGTCGTCCTCCAGGACGGGAGCGATGTAGCCGAGCCCGCGGCGCTTCTGCTTCTTGCCGTTGCCGGCTCCGCCCTGACCGCCCATCATGCCGGGTGCGCCGGTGCGTGCGCCCGCACCGGATGCGGCAGATGCTCCGGCCGTGTTCGCGGATTGCAGGCCGCTGGCCATGCCGGTGGCGCCCTTCAACGAGGAGGACGATGCGATGGTCGCGTGGACGGGCGTGTTCGCATAGTAGGAGCCGACGCCGCCTGCGCCACCCACGGCGGCGAGTCCGACGCCACCTCCGGAGACGCCCATGCCGGCTGCCGCCCCGGACAGGCCGGCGCCGCCGGCGGATCCGGACAATCGTCCGGCCGCCAAGGCACCGCCCACACCCACTCCGGCGCCGACGCCGGCGGCGCCGGCGATCTTACCGAAGCCGGTGCCGCCGTGCAGCCCGGATTGCGAGCTATCCACGGCGACGGAGTCGTCATCCTTGCGCACCCACTTGTGGGTCACCGGATCGTACACGTAGTCGCCGTATTCGGTGCGTCCGGAACCGTTGGAGCCCGCACCGCCTCCGTTCGGAGAGGAGCCCGACCCGTTGGTTCCGCCGTTGGAGGAGCCGGTGCCTGCGCTTGGGGGCGCCGGCACCGGGTGCGCGGAGACGTAACCGCCGGCCACGCCGGCTCCGGCCGTTCCTGTGGCACCACCCGAAACCGCGGATGCCACGCCTCCGGAGACGCCGGATGCCCGCGACAACGCCACGGCTCCGGCTCCGCCGGCGATGGCCGCGCCGCCACCGATCAGCGAGCCGATGGATTGTGAGGATGAGCCGCCGCCATGTTCCTCGTCATCATGCGGATCGGGCCATGGAATCGGCTGCTTCGCAGCGGGAGGATCTACGATGGGAATGGAGCTACCCTTAAACTTTTTCTTATCTGCAATATCCTGTACTTTGTCCAGTTCTTGCGCAGCAACATCATTACGATTTGTAGCCAACAACCGGTTAATCATATTCACACCGGCGATTCCGGCGATGCCGGTTATCTTGCCGAGTCCGGGCACCACGCAATCCAACGGTTCAGTCGCATTCATGATTGCCTGCTGGGACTCCTCATCCAATGCATCCCCCGGCAATGAAACATTCTGGGCGGCATGGATGGCGGCATTGTAGCTGCAGATCTTCTCTTTGATTTGAAGGACTTGCCCGTCAATGTCGACATTGCGTATCGCGGCGATGATGTTCTCGCAGTACTCCTGCGCTTGCCGCTTCGCCTGACATTCGAATACGCCCTTTTCGCTTAGCCGACTAGTGATGTCTGACAAGCTTTGTGAAACGTCACTCACCGCCTGCACGTACTGGGTTACTTCAGTTGGCATCGACCATTCAGGCGTCTGCGCTATCGTCGCAAGATCCTTCTCAGGATTGCCGCTACCCATCGTGGTTGTTTTCACAGGCATTCGAAGCCCCTTTCTTTCATAACCGTGTTATCAATTTCATGCTGACTAACGAGGAACATGCTTGCTCAATACCGGTGGAGCAAATAGCTGAGGCTTCTGAGACGCAGTTTCCCTTGAATAATTGGCTGGAGAATACGGGTTGGGGCCAGAGCCCGGCGCATCGCCATAAGGCGATGGAACGGCTGGACCTTGCGGCAACCGGCGTGGAGCCGTGGGAGCGTTGACGCCCGGTCGTCCGGTCATGGGAGGCATGGGAGGAGCAGGCGGCATGGGCGGGGCACCGGGGCCACTGTTCCCCGGACCGCCGTGACGGCCACGATTCCGCTTCCGCCTCGCAAGCACCACCGCCAGCACGACGCCACCGACCGCAAGCACCAGGGCGCCGGCACCACCGCCCACGGCCCACCAGAACCACGAAGGAAGACCGGACGAGACAGCCTTGCCACCACCCGTGTCCGGCAACGGCGTCGACTTGTCCGCCTCATCCGCCGTGTTCGTCGCCGAATACCGCATGCAATCCGAACCCCCGTCGGCACGGCACTGCTCCACCCGCTTCCACGCCTTCACCTGACGGTCCAACTCCTGACCGACCAGCTCCGCCTCCTTCGGCACACGAATCGTACGTTCGCCGTTGTCTCCGTCGAACGGATCGGTCTCACCGTAGGAATAATCTTCCCAGTCGGCGTGGCTGGTGTACATCCCCTTAGTCTCCTCATGCTTCTCGCTGGTCTCCACCTGCCATTGGAGAATAGGATTGATGTCCGGATACTGGGTCGGATCCACCTCGAGCAGCTTCCCCAAATCCACCTCGCCGAACCCGCGTTTGTGCTCCGGATCCAGCTTCGCCTCACCCGAATCATTCCCCTTCGTATTCCGGATCAGGGACTGCAGAATCTGATTGCCCGTCGCCTCAGGCCACCGCGACATCACCAACGCCAGATACCCCGACAAGACCGCCGTAGCCACAGAGGTGCCGCCCCCCATAATCTGAGGCGCTTTGTCCTCGGCCTTGTTGTAGCGCAGCACATCCACACCGGGAGACAACGTCGTCACGTTACCGTCCATCACATCCGTGGACTTGTCGATGTTCCCATCCCGGTCCACCATATTCGTCACCACCTGGCCGGGAAACTCATTCATGGCCCCGGGCTTGCCCACCAGATCCTTGGTCCCCTTCACCGGATCGTTGCCACGCCCCGTCACCATGATCACCCCATGACGAACCGCATACAGAATGGACGGGACTCCCAACCCGGTTATATTCTGATCGATGGATAGACTGATAATTCGCGCCCCGCCCTCAGCAGCAGCACGGATGGAATCAGGCCCGCTTATCGGTGCGTCATCCGAATCCATACAAGGGACAATCACCCCATCCAACAACCCTGTCGTTGCAAATCCCTTGGCATACGAGGTCACGCTCGCTTTCGGCGCGGAACCCAAGACCCCCGGGTTGCCGTCATATCCCTGGCCGTTGCCCACGATGAACGCCATCATGTTCGTCCCATGCGTCGTATAGATACCACCATCACCGGCCTTACGACCCGCATTATCCGCCTTGATGGTTCGACGCCCAGTGACTATATCTCCGTTATACTCTTTGGAGGTTGAGCACGAGTCACCATGTTTGATAGCGGCCTTGAACGACACATCGGCACCCGCATACCCCGGATAATTCGAAATCATCTCGTCATCTACCACCGCGACCTTCACGCCCTCGCCGGTGATCCCCTGCGCCCACGCGTCACGAACCCCCGTGTCGTCCACATACCAATACCCAGGGCTATCTGCGGCCACCGCCGACGGCACACACAACGCACCCGCCGCAACCACCGCCACAACACCCATCACCAAACGACGCACCACACCAGCCACACGACCACCAGCCATCAACACACCTCCACAACAACACGACCAATCACATCAACGACAACACGCATGTCAACCCGCATACGCACCACCACCATAAGGAGACGGAACGGTCGGACCTTGCGACAACCGGCCGGGAACTGCAGGAGCGTTGACGCCCGGTCGTCCGGTCATGGGAGGCATGGGCGGTACAGGCGGCACGGGGGGAACACCGGGGCCACTGTTCCCCGGACCGCCATGACGGCCACGGCTCCGCCTCCGCTTCGCAAGCACCACCGCCAACACGACACCACCGGCCACGAGCATCGCTGCGCCCACGCCGCCGCCCACGGCCCAGCCGAACCAGGACGGAAGCGTCCCGTAGGTACGACCGCCCCGCGTATAACCGGTGTCCGGCAGCGGCGTCGACTTGTCCGCCTCATCCGCCGTGTTCGTCGCCGAATACCGCATACAGTCCGAACCCCCGTCGGCACGGCACTGCTCCACCTTCTTCCATGCCTTCACCTGACGGTCCAGCTCCTGGCCCACCAGCTCCGCCTCCTTCGGCACACTGATGGGCCATTCGCCATCGTCGCCGTCGAACGGATCCGTCTGGCCATAGGAATAGTCCTTCCAGTCGGCGTGGCTGGTATACATGCCGCGGGTCTCCTCATGCTTCTCACTGGTCTCCACCTGCCATTGGAGAATCGGGTTGATGTCCGGATACTGGGTCGGATCCACCTCGAGCAGCCTTCTCAAATCCACCTCGCCGAACCCGCGCCTGTGCTCCGGATCCAGCTTCGCCTCACCCGAATCATTCCCCTTCGTATTCCGGATCAGGGACTGCAGCACCTGATTGCCCGTCGCCTCAGGCCACCGCGACAACACCAACGCCAGATACCCCGACAGAATCGCCGTGGCGGACGATGTGCCGCCCCCCGACACCTTGGGCTCCTTATCACCGGTGTCACCATACCTCAGCACGTCCACGCCCGGTGAAAGCACCACGACGTTCCCGTCCATCACATCCGTGGACCTGTCGATGTTCCCGTCCCGGTCCACCATGTTCACCACGACCTGCCCCGGAAACTCGTTGATTGTCTCCGGTTTGCCCACCAAATCCCGGGTACCCTCGACCGGATCGTTACCACGTGGTGTCACCATGATCACCCCATGACGAACCGCATACATGAGGTAGGGAATCTCGGCCGAGTTACCGGACATCGACATGCTGACAATCCTGGCTCCAGCCTTGGCCGCCTGCTGAATCGAAAAACTATTACTCAGCGAGTCCTTGTCCTCGTCAATGCACGGCACAGGAATGCCGCCTTCCATGAGTCCAGGAGTCGGGAAGCCTTTGGCATAGAACACAACGCTCGCCTTCGGCGCGGAACCCAAGACCCCCGGGTTGCCGTCATACCCCTGGCCGTTGCCCACAATGAACGCCATCATGTTCGTCCCATGCGTCGTATAGATACCACCATCACCGGCCTTTCGATCGGAATCGGTTTTGGTCATTGTTCGCTTTCCCTGAACCTTTATCTCCTGATAGGAATCGTCCGCTGTGCAGGAGTTACCATGCACGATTTCAGCCTTGTATTCAGTTTTAACCCCAGCGAATCCTGGATAGTCTGATACCGCTTGATCGTCCACCACCGCGACCTTCACGCCCTCGCCGGTGACCCCCTGCGCCCACGCGTCACGAACCCCCGTGTCATCCACATACCAATACCCCGGACTATCCGCGGCCACCGCCGACGGCACACACAACGCACCCGCCGCAACCACCGCCACAACACCCATCACCAGCCGACGCACCACACCAGCCACACGACCACCAGCGCTGAAAGACACCGTCCGGCGAGTCCGTGGCGTCATCGCCACGAGGCCCGCCGTAGAGCGGCGGCACACGACGGCAAGCCGTCGGAGCCTTCCCCCGAAGTCCTTGTCACCGGCGTTCGCGCCGGTCCCCTTCACCATCATCGCACCACATCGCCCAAACGGCAACGTCACGCCACGGCGGGTGGCGCCGGCGGGTCGGGCGGCAGCGGCACGGACGTCACATCATCGGCGTCCTCGACGTTGTCCGCCAGACTCAGCCCGAACAGGTCGTCCAACGGCTTGAGTACCTCACGCAGCGTGTCGCGGGCCTGATCGCTTTCGAACTTCGCATCCGAAGCCTGCTCCACCGCGGCCTGCGAGGCCGCCAACGTCGCCTGTTGCGCCTGCTCGCCCTCCTCGAGCTCGGCGATCGCCTTCACCAGACCGTCCGCGTACTTGCCGGCGGTGGCGTTCAGGTTCCTGCGCGACTCGCCGAACTTCTCGGCGACCTGCTTGAAATAGTCCTCCATGTCCCGTTCGAAGAAATTCGGATCGCTGCGGACGGTGCCGTCCCAGTGGCCTCCCACGCCATCCTGCACGTCCTTGCCGGCGGCCAGCATGTTCGCGGCCTCCGCACGCACCTTGTCGCCTTCCACATGAATGTCGCCCGTGGCCATCGCCGTCTCCCTTCCGGACATCCCATCATCCTCATGCGCGTCCGTCGCCGGCGCGCGGATGGAGAACCGGCTTCCGGACGGGCGTCGCCCCTCCCGGAAAGCCGGTCCCCACTACGCGATGCACGGCCCATGCCTCAGCAGCATGAGAGGCCAGGCCGTCGCATCGTCAGAAACGCTGCGCCGAACGGTTGTCCGACTCCACGTACTGCTGCGCGATCTGCGACGTGGCCTGGGAGATCTGACCCAGAATCTGGTTCATCTCCTGCAGCTTGTTCGTCCAATCGGTCTGCGCGCGGTGATACGCCTCCTGCGCGGCGCCATCCCACTGGTCGATGAGGCTGCGCACTTCGGAATCCAACGTGTCCAGCTCCTGGGCGATGCCCTGCGCGTCATTGGCGATGTCGCTGGACAGCGTGTCCACCATCTGCGGACGAACGGAAATGGAACCCACCATAATATGCTCCTTACGAACCCTGACTGATGATTGTTCGATCGTCCGCGGCTCAGCCGAGCAGCGCCTGCAGACGGTTGGTGCGGGACTGGTTGTCCTCCTCGTTGGCCGCCTGGTCCTTGGCCGTGCCGCGCAGGTTGTCGCGCAGATCGTTCAGGATACGGTTCAGGGAGTTGGCCTTCTCCTGCCAGTTCGTCATCAGCGTGTTGTACGAGGTGGCCGCGTCGCCGCTCCAGAACGAGCCGAGCTCCGCCATCTTGGACTCGATGTCCTTGATGCGATGATCGATGCCGGTACGGGCGTTCTCCACGGCCACGGCGCCCTTCTCAAGCGCACCTTCGCCAGCTGCAATCTTTTCCGCCATGTGTGCATCCCTTCATTGAGTGCGTTATCCGATGTCGCTGCGGCGGATGATGACAAATCCTCAGGCCGCTTCGCCCTTCCCCAAGAAAACCACCATGGTTCCGGCGGGACGCGCCCTTGGCTCTCTCTTCACCATATACAACGATGGTTTTCATCATACGCCCAGAAACCAACGCGTCAATGATTTCTCCTGAATTTCACGTGAACACGGGACGACAAGCGATTCGCCCCCTATGATGGGAACCAACCGGCATACGGCCACGCGGGCGTGGGCCGGAGGAATCAGAAGGGACGTCAGCAATGGCAGCACGCACACCCATACCCCCACGACGGCCGAACCATGCGCATCGCACCCCACCGGACGTCCCCGCCATCCCGCCGGCACCCTCCGTCGCACCGCCGCCGGCCTCCGCAGGCGTGCCGGCCCCCATTCCGGTGCCGACGGCCCCGCCCGTCGCACCCGTTCCGGCACGCGTCGCCACGGTCCCGCCACGTCCCGCCGCCGTGCAGGCGCCCGCACCCGCGCCGACCGTCACTCCGGCGGCCACGCCGCATGCACGGCGCACACCGGCGGCCGACATCCCGCAGATTGCATACCCCGTCGACGACGCGCCCCTCCCCCCGGAGACGGACGCCGACGACGATCCCCGCCTCACCGTCACCATCGGCTACAAGTCACGCACCATCACCCTCAACGTGGGCGCCACCCCCATCGTGGCCGACCTCCTGCCGGACATCGCACGACGGCTCGGCGTACTCGACCCCGCCATCGTCTATGGCGGATACCGGCTCGTCGCCTCCGGCGGAGAGGCGCTCGACCCCTCGCGCACCCTCGAGGAGCAGCACGTGGCGGACGGCGCCACGCTCACCCTCGAACCCGATGCGCTCACCGACGGCGACATCGTCTACGACGACGTCGTCGAAGCCGTCGGAGCCAGCGTGCAACGCGTCTACAAACCCTGGACCAACGAACACACCACCATCACCTCGCTCATCATCAGCGCGGGACTCCTCCTCATCGCCGCCGCATGCCTGGCGCTCTTCCCCGCCGGCCTCGTCAACGCAACGCTCGGCTTCGCGTTCTGCGCCGTGCTCATGGCCCTCGCCGCGCTCCTCAACGGCAAGGCCATGACCGCGCAGGCGCTCGTCATGGGGCTCGTCGCCAGCCTGTTCGCCGCCATCGGCGGCTACCAGCTCGCATCCACGCTGCTTCCCGGACAACCCTTCCACGGGCTGCCGCTCCTCGCCGCCGCCACGGGCCTCATCATCGGCGGCGGCGTCATGACGCTCGCCGCATCCGGCGCCCGCCCCTACAGCCTCATCCCCATCTGCGCGGGACTCCTCGCCGTCATTCCCAGCGGACTCGCGTTCATGTTCCCCGTGAACGCCGCGCAGATCTGGATCTTCACCACCACGCTCATCGCCCTCGCCGCCAACGCGCTGCCCTGGATGTGCCTCTCCATGGCGCGCATCAGCGTGGACAGCCCGCACAGCGAATCCGAGATCTTCAAACTGCCCGAGGACATCGACTACGAGGACATCCGCCGCCGCTACATCCTCGGCTCCACCATGCTGTTCATCGGACGCGTGGCCGTGGCCGCGCTCCTCATCACCGCCGCACCCCTGCTCGCCGCGCAACCGAACCCGCTGGGCGCGCTCATCTGCCTCGTCGCGTTCCTCGGCATGCTGCTCGACTCCCGGCAAATCTACACGCTGCGCGAGATGCTCGTCACCGTGGGCGCCGCCGGCATCGGGCTCGTCGCCACCGCGTTCATCGCCATCCGCACGCATCCCACGCTCGCCATGCCGCTCACCCTGGCATTGCTCATCGGCGCGATGGCCACCGTCACCATCACCCACGTCACCACCCGCAGCTCCCTGTTCGGCACGCGCGTGGCGGACGCGGCCGAAGTGCTGTGCATCATCCTGCTGCCGCCGCTCGCCTACCTGACGTTGACGATGTAACAGCCGCAGGCCAATAGGAAGGAACCCGCACCATGGCAGACAAGAAGGACCTTTCCGAAGCGCAGAGCTATTCGCGCCGCAGACTCGTCACCGCATTCACCAGCGGCATCCCCTCCGGCGTGGAGCTCACCCCGAAGAAGAACCAGACGCCCGTCATCGTGGGCGTGGGACTCGCGCTCATCGCCATCCTCGTCAGCGTGTTCTACGGGATCATGAGCCCGTCCCTGCCCGCCGGATGGGAGAACAACAAGCTCATCGTGGCCAAGGACTCCGCCGCACGCTACGTCAGCGTCAACGGCACCCTCCACCCCGTCATCAACGCCATCAGCGCGCGCCTGCTCATCCCCTCCTCCGATTTCGACGTCATCACCGTCAAGGACGACCAGCTCGCCGGCAAACCCATCGGCTCCACCATCGGCATCCTCGGCGCCCCCGACGCACTGCCCGCCAAGGACCAGCTCGCCGCCGGATCCATCACCAGCTGCGCGGACGGCCCCGTCGACAATCTCATCAGCGGAAGCACCATCCCCGTACTCGACGAACGCCAAGCCATCGTGGCCACCGTGGACGGCGACGACTATCTCATCGCCGGCTCCACCCACTACAAGCTGCCCAAACAATCCATCATCCGCGACAGCTTCCTGCGCGCGCTCGGCGTCCCCCAGACCAACACCATCCATGCCAGCGCGCAATGGCTCAACCTGTTCCGGTCCGGCGACCCCATCGACATCATCACCGTTCCCGGCGAAGGCGACACGGTCACCGTGCGCGGCACCACGCTCACCGTCGGCGGCGTCATCACCCAGCAGGGCGACGCCTCCGGCACCCGTTACCTCGTCCTCGAGGACGGTTCCGTCACCGCGCTCGACGACCTCGCCTACAACCTGTACGTCGTCGGCAAGCCGGAGACGCTCGCCAAACCCAGGACCGTCGGCACCGCCGACTTCCAGCAGCTGAAGAACGCATCCTCCGGCGTCATCCCGTCCGACTGGCCCACGTCCGCCCTGCGTCCAGTTGACGACGGCGCGACCATGTGCGCCACGTTCCCGTTGAGCTCCGGTTCCGGCACGCTCGGCTCCCGCGTGCGTCTCGCCGTGGCGCCGCAATCCCTCAAGTCCGACGGCGGCACCGGCACGACCAGGTCCGACACGAAGCAGTCCGACGGCCCCGGTCTGGACGAGACGCCCACTGTCACCACGCGCGTCACCGGCGGCACCGGCGCGCTCGTCCGCGCATCCATCGGCGACAGCGGCAAAGGCACCGTCTTCGCCATCGACTCCACCGGCACCGCCTATCCCATTCCCAACGCCACCGAGGAAATCCTCAACCGTCTCGGCTACACCGGCAAGGACGTGCACGCCATCCCCCGCGCCTGGGTGGATGTCTTCCCCACCGGAGTGCAGCTCACCCCCGCCGCAGCGGGCGACGCCCCCAACCCGCAGGCCGTCATCGACCAGACCGGCGGCACGCGATGACCGGACGTGACTCGGATGGAACCGGCGTGGCCGGACGTGGAACCGGCATGGCCGGACTCGGAACGGCACGCGCGGCGACGCACGCGGTAACAAGGCCACGCTCCGCGCTGGCCGCCGCAATCGGAGGCCTCGCCGCCATCGCACTGGGATGCACGCTCGCCCTCACCGCACCGTTCGCCAACCCGGCGACGGCCTACGCGGACGACGGCACGGCATCGGGCGACACGTCGACCTCCAACGGGGCCGGCGGAACGAACGGGGCAAACGGCTCGAACGGCTCGTCGAACGGCGGCCAATGCCAGGCCGGCGTCGAAAACAGCATCACCCAGACGCCATGGACCAACACGCTGTTCGCACTCGACCAACTCCACCATCACGCCACCGGCGCAGGCGTCACCGTCGCCGTCATCGACTCCGGCGTCGACACCGACAACCCGCACCTCGACGGCGCCGTCACCCCCGGCATGAGCCTCATACCGGACGACCCCTCCAACGGCATGGCCGACACCTACAACCACGGCACCGCCGTCGCCGGCATCATCGCCGCACGCCCCGTGGACGGCTCGCAGGTACAGGGCATCGCGCCCGAAGCCACCATCCTGCCCATCCGCGTCTTCCAGGACATCCGCGAAGAGAACGGACGCCAGACCGGCGCCCCCAGCATGGAGGACGTGGCCAGCGCCGTCACCTACGCCGTGGATCACGGCGCGCGCATCATCAACATCTCGCTGAGCGACATACGCGACATCCCCGAAATGCGCCAAGCCGTCTCCTACGCCGAATCGCACGGCAGCCTCATCGTGGCCAGCGCAGGCAACCGGCTCACCTCCTCCACCACTAAAGACGGGGAACGCTACCCCGCCGCCTATCCCGAAGTCGTCGGCGTCACCGCGCTCGACACCACGCTCAACCCCACCAACGACTCCGTACACGGCGATCAGGTGGACGTGGCAGCCCCCGGCGCCGACGTGGCCACCACCGTCCCCGGAGGACTGGACTGCGTCTTCGCCACCGACGCCGCATCATCCAGCTTCGCCACCGCCTACGTGAGCGGCGAGGCGGCGCTCATCGCCTCCGCGCATCCGGACGAGACACCCGAACAATGGCGGCAACGCATCCTCACCACCGCCAACCGCACCAACCCCGACCAGCGCGACGACCAGACCGGATGGGGCGTCATGGACCCGCTCAACGCCATCGACGTGACCCTCTCCCCGCATCTGCGCGGGCCCGCGGGCGGCGGGCGACACGCCTCCACCACACAGGACCCCATCGTGCTGCATCCGGTGAAGGACGCGAACGCGCAGGTGAAACGCATCGTGGCCATCACCGCCATCGGACTGGCCGCGCTCTGGGGCGTGGCATTCCTGCGCGGCTTGGGGCGGCGTGACGGACAGCGTGACGGACAGGCGGACGGACAGGGCGGCGTTCGTCGCGGCACGCGGATGGGCGGACGACGCAACGCACGTCACGACGAACGGACAAGCGGGGACAGCGGACTTCGGCGGAACGGCGGGGTCCTGAGCAACGGCGATACAGGGGCCGCCGCACTCGACCGCGACACCACGGAATGACGGACGCCCTGTGGCATAGGACATCCGATGGTGTCCTACGCCACAGGGCGTCATGCGTACGGGGCGTTTCCTATGGGACGTCGTCCACGAATCATCATCCGCAGGACACCACATACAGGTGACACCCGCGGAATCCCGTTCGCGGGACATCGCCCGCAAACCGTGTCACGCAAGGTTCCACGGTTCTCACGTCACAGGTCGAAGCCGAGCTCCTCCGCGGCGGCGGTCGGCACCGGATCCTCGCACCAAAAATCCTCCAGATTCTCGGAGGTGGTGAGCGAGCGGATCTCCGCCTTGTCGATGTACAGCTCGCCGCTCAGATGATCCGTCTCATGCTGGAAGATGCGGGCCGGCCAACCATGCAGACGCTCCTTGTGATGATTGCCCGCCTCGTCGTCCCACTCGGCCTCGATGTCCAGCCAACGCCGGCGCACCGCCTGATAGCCGTCGAAGCTCAGGCACCCCTCGAAGAAGCTCGCGGTCTTCTCCCCCACGGGCGTGTACTTCGGGTTGATGATCGCATGGAACGGGAACTCCGCGATCTCACGCGGATCGTCCTCGTCGTCGCGCACGTGGTCCTCCACCACGGCGAGCGCCAGGCCGAGCCCGATCTGCGGGCCGGCGAGGCCCACGCCGGGCGCCTCGAGCATGGTCACGCGCATCGTGTCGATGAGCTTGCGCAGCGTGCCCTTCGACAGCTGGCCGGTGTACGCGGCGCACTTGGCGCGCAGCACGGGCTCGCCCGCCTGCACGATGGGCAGGATGCGCTCCTTGCCGCCGGTCTTGATGAGCTGCTCGACATCGCGGTTCAACGCGATGTCGACCTTCGAGTTCTTGCCGAACATATCGGTTGTTTCCTTTGCTTCTGCTTCATCCCGCCGGCGGGGATATGCGGCGGGGTGCGTGGATGGGTGGGGCTGCGGGCTGCGGATGCCGAGGCCGGAGCGCTGGCGGGCCGGCCGGGCGTCGGCGAAGCGGAACGTTGACGAACGGACGTCGGCGGGCCCGGGTCGGACGGTTGCATCAAACGTACTGATCGGACGTCTGATGAGCACCCGCCCGACGGGCGAACGGACTGCCGCCGAACGTGAGGACGGCCGCCGAACGGAGACAATCATCGAACGTACGGGCGGTCGTCGATCGAACGGGCGGTTGTCAAACGTACGGACGACTGCCGTCGAACGTACAGACAGTCGTCGAACGAACAGACAGTCGTCGAACGTACAGACAGTCGTCGAACGAACGGACGATGGCCGCCTCGTCGCAACGGACCTCGGTCCCTCTACAGGGCGAGCTCCTCGGCGACGACCTTCGCCAGACGGTCGCACACCTCGTCGGCCTGCTCCTGCGTGGCGGCCTCGGCCATGACGCGCACGAGCGGCTCGGTGCCGGACGGACGCAGCAGCACACGGCCGGTCTCACCCAGCAGCTTCGACTCCTTCTCCACAGCGGCCTGCACCTTGGCGTTCGTCGTGGCGGCCATCTTGTCCACGTTCGGCACGTTGACGAGCGTCTGCGGCAGCTGCGGGAAGTCCGCGGCCAGCTCCTTGAGGCTCTTGCCGGAACGCACCACCTCGTTGCACAGGGTGAGGGCCGTGAGCGTGCCGTCGCCCGTGGTGGCGAACTCGCGGTTGATGACGTGGCCGGACTGCTCGCCGCCCAGCGTGTAGCCGCCGCGCAGCATCTCCTCCAGCACATAACGGTCGCCCACCGCGGTCTGCACGGTCTTGATGCCCATGTCCTTCAAGGCGAGCTTCAAGCCGAGGTTGCTCATCACGGTGACGACGAGCGTGTTGTCGGCGAGCTTGCCCGCCTCCTTCTTCGCACGCGCGAGAATGCCCATGATCTGATCGCCGTTGACCATGTTGCCGTCCTCATCCACCGCGAGGCAACGATCGGCATCGCCGTCGAACGCGACGCCCATCACCGCGTCCGTCGCCTTGACCATGGCCTGCAGCTGCTCCGGATGCGTGGAACCCGCATGCTTGTTGATGTTGTAGCCGTCCGGGGAGGCGTTGATGACGATCACGTCCGCGCCGGCGCGGCGCAGCGCCTCCGGAGCCACCACGGACGTGGCGCCGTTCGCGCAATCCGCCACGATCTTGAGGCCGCGCAACGGCTTCGGCTGCGTCTTGTCCGGGTTGAGCGGGGCGATCGAGGAGACCAGATGGTCGATGTACAGGTTCGTGGCGGTCACCGTGTCATGGCTCACACGGCCCACGCCGGCGCCGGTGGGACGATCCCAATCCTGGCCGAGCACCGCCTCGATCTCATCCTCCTTCGCGTCCGGCAGCTTGAAACCGCCGCGCGCGAAGAACTTGATGCCGTTGTCCGGCATGGGATTGTGGGAGGCGGAGATCACGGCGCCCATCTCCACATTGAGCACGGAGGTGAGGAACGCGACGCCCGGCGTGGGGATGATGCCCGCGTCGATCACGTCGAAACCACCGGCGGCCATGCCCGCGGACAGCGCGGAGGCGAGGAAATCGCCGGACACGCGCGTATCGCGGCCGACGAGCGCACGACGACGACCCTCCGGCTGGGTCTCGTCCTTCTGACCGGCCTTGCCCAGCACGCGCACGGCGGCATCGCCCAGATCGAGCGCCAGACGCGCGGTCAGATCACGGTTCGCCAGGCCACGAACACCATCGGTTCCAAACATCTTCGGCATTGTTCTGCATCCTTCATTCGAGTATTCGAACATCCTCGGGACCGCACACGACGAACGCCATGCGACGCAAGCCGGCCCGTCCCGTTACCCTGCCCCATGGTAATCGGCGTGAGCCGGGAAATCACCCGATTCGTCCGATTGCCGCCCAAATCGGCCACAATCGCGAGAATGAGGGCCTGCGGGAGGGCGGGAGAGCTGGCAGAGTCTGGCGGGACTCGGGCATGATCGCATGGACACATAATCGAATGGACCCGGAACAGAAAAACGCCATCCCACAGCATTCCGGACCACGGCACCCCGGTCCGGAACAGAAAACACGAGCCTAACAGCACTCCGGGTCCACGAAATCTGCCACCGGAACAGCAATCGCAAGCCCTACGGCATTCCGGACCACAGCGCTCCGGTCCGGAACAGAAAACACGAGCCTAACAGCACTCCGGGTCCACAGAACACCACGCAACCTGGACCCGGAACCGGAACCACACGCCTCACATCGTTCCGGCTCACACTCCTCTGGTCCGGAACCAAAATCACAAGTCCCACAGCACTCCGGGTCCACAAAACGCCACAGAACCCGACCCCGGAGCGTGAGAACACCATCCCACAGCACTCACTCTGAACCACACACCCCTAGGCTGGAACACACCAGCAAGTTCGCCTCACGCTCCGGACTCGCCTCCCCCGTAACCAGCGCGTGACATGCCGGTGTCCCATCGGACACCGGCATGTCACGTGTCAACATCACCACCGGCCATCCAGTCCAGACAGCCCTCGGCACCTCGTCTGCATCATCCCCACAACAACTCCTCCATCACACCATCCACGGCCTTCTCCCCCACAACACTCCTTCACAAATCACGGTGTCCCATCGGACACCAACCTGTCACGAGCATGAGAAAACAACGTGGACCCGAGATCGGAATCGTGCACTCTGCAGTGTTCCAGTTCATAAAGCCGCGGCCCATACGAACAACATAGATTCCGCAGCAGTCCCCCTATTCCAGACTCCGCGCCACCACATGAAAGGGGAACGACGCTCCACGCAACGTCAACTGTCGCGCCACACCGAACGCGAATTCCGCACTGGCCGCGGCGTCGGCAAGCGTGGCGGCGGTCGCCGTGAACACCACCCAGTCGCGGCCGTTCAAACGGCCACGCTTGCTGCGGTCGCGGCGCCACTGGTCCCGGTCCACACGATGATGGTCGCCATCGTATTCCACCGCCACGTGATAATCCGGCCATGCCATATCCAACGTCATCGCTACGCCCGAATCGAACGAGACGCCGGGCACGGCGTAATTCACCACGCATTCGGGCAACCCGTGCGACGACAGCATGAGCCGCGTCTTCGTCTCCTGGGGGGAATCCACATTCGGACGAATCAACGCCATGGCCCGTGCGCATTTGCATTTGCCGGTGAATCTCGGAATCCGCTCAAGGAACAGCCGCATATCCGCATGAATCTGCTCAGACGTACGTCCATTGGCCAACTCGCGTTGACGCGCGATCGAAGTGATGACCGACTCACCGAGCATGACGAGTGAAGGCAGAGACAGGTACGGCGACATCTGCGCCCATGTATGGAACAAGTCAAGCGCATACGCCCGTTGTCCCACGCATGTCCCGATGCACACGTTGTGGGCATGGCGCAACGGACTCCACGTATGGTGCCGAACACCCCGCGCCCGTATGCGCTTCCGTTTGCTGCCCGATACGGAGTGCAGCAGATCAGTGCCGAACGGGCAATCATCGGGGAGCGGCACCGATTGCAGCACCAGCGATGTGGTCATGCCGAACAGCATCGGCCTTCGCAACGATTCGACCTGTTCCATGCATCGTCGGACCGTGTCCGCACGACGCTGGGCGAGACTCTCCCCCATTGGCACCGGCACATCGGATGGTATGCCCGGAGGTCCGCCCGGAGGTGTATCCGGAGGAACCGCCATCATGGTCTCAGGCACGGATACGGACATGGGCGAGGAGACATAGGGCGTGGAGGCGCCGGTACCCGCGGCATCAGCACGGACCGCACCGGCACGGGCGGCATTGGCATGGCCTACATTGGCACGGCCTACATTGGCATCACAAGCGTTCATGCCGTTCACGGTAGACAACCGGGGCACATCCGGAAAAGCCCATCCGGGCAATGTGGATAGAGCCCTCGTAAATCTTCACATTTCAAACTGCCTTGAATACATCACGAACTCCAATCCGGACGCCCAAGGCGTCCAACAATTCGTCCGCACCCCCGCGCGTACGCGAAGCAGGTTCAGACACCGACCTGCTCAGTGTCCGCTGGCAACGATGCCGCATCCTTCCCAGACATGCACTTCCCAGACATGCACCGAAGTCCGCGGATCCTAGCCCCGGAGCAGGAAAACGCCATCCCACGGCATTCCGGACCACAGCGTTCCGGTCCGGAACAGAAAACACGAGCCTAACAGCACTCCGGGTCCACGAAATCTGCCACCGGAACAGCAATCGCAAGCCCTACGGCATTCCGGACCACGGCACCCCGGTCCAGAACAGAAAACACGAGCCTAACAGCACTCCGGGTACAGCTCACAGTCCAACACCTGCACCCGGAACAGGAAAACACCATCCCACGGCATTCCGGACCACGGCACCCCGGTCCGGAACGCGTCAGCACCCCTCTCCCCCGCTCCGGGGCCACAGAACCTGCCACCGGAACAGGGAAAACCCATCCCACAGCACTCCGGACCACGGCGCTCCGGACCGGAACGCAATCGCACACCACACAGCACTCCGGGTCCACGGAACACCACGAAACACCACGCAACCCGCCTGCCTTCCTCACCGGAACAGGAACCACACCCCTCACCGGTACGCGGAATACCGCGGATCGCCCGGCAGCGGGAAGCGCGGATCGCATTGGTCGGGCCACACGATCGGCCCCTCATAGGGTTGTGGCAGTTCGCGTCGCAGCTGCTCGTAATACAGTTTGTACGCGCGAAACAGGATGAGTTCGGCCGGCGCGGACACCGCCATGGTGTCCAGCAGCCGCTTGGGCGCGGTATCCGCTTGATCCCATAGCAGGTGGTTGAACCATACGTGCAGGAACCCGTTCCAGACGATGTACCCGGGTTTCGCAGGCACGGAGTTCATCAGCTCGATCATCCGCGACGAGGGATTGCCGCAGTACGGCGGCATGAACGGCGGATCGTCCACATGCCCCAACGAGCAGGTGGAGTGCAGGGTGATGGACGTGTCCAAGGTGAGCGGGAATGGAGCGCGCATCACGTAGAGCGCGGTGGAACGGCCCTGTTCGAAGAATCCTATGCCCTGGTCGGGCAGCGGTCGCACCGGTTTGAACCAGCGGGTGAAGCTGGTGCGATGGAAGCTGTCGATGCTCATCACCATCCAGCCGTCGTCGCGCCAGCAGAACGTCGGCTGGATCCATGTGGCGTCGTGCGACCTCATATGCCGCAGCGTGTCGTCCGTCACCTTGCCGGTGGGCACGTCGCTGCCGGATACGGCCATCCAGAACAGGCTCCATGGCAGGTCGAACGCGAGCGTCGGAAATGCGTACGTCGGCGACGTGACCTCCAGCTGGCTGGTCCAGCCGCGGTATTTCCAATGGTGCGGATTGTGCCGCGGGTTCTCGGCGCGTACCCATTCGAGCCACGATTCCGCCATCGTCCTCCTCTGTCTCCGATTCCGGTTCCCCTTCGGTTCTGTCATCCGGTTTCATGTTCCGGTCCATCACGCTCCGATGGCCGCCCGGGTGTGACGCCCGGGTTCCGCACGCAGACGCGTACGTGCGGAACCCGATGTCGGAGGCCCGACGGCGTGAGTCCGTCTCCATTCCCGCCCGGTCAGGCGGGGCCGTCGGTCGACCGGACGATTGACGGCCGACGGCTAATTGACGGCGCCGTCCACATCCCATGTGCGGTCGAAGATGTCCCCGTCGCCGCCCTGGATGTGGATGCGGATCTTCGCGCCGGACGAGGTCTTGACCTGCTTGTCGAGTTCCTGGCATTTCTCGGCGAAATAGGAGTCCTTCGTGTCGAACATCGACTCCCATGCGCTGGAATCCTCGTAGTCGTCGTTGGAGCCGTCGAACGTGGGCATGATGAAGATGTCGTAGGTGAGCGTATCACCTTGGCCGCTGACGATCGGGTTCAAGCCGTTCTTGGTGAACGCCTGGGCGATCGAATCGATGAAGTCGGTGCCGTCGCCGGACTGGACGAACTCGTCCATGTTCGCATACGTCTTGCCACCGCGCAGCGAACCGGAGCCGGACCCCGAATCGGAACCGGACGAACCGGACGAGCCTGAACCGCCGTCGGAACCGGATCCGGAATCGGACTTGGGCGAAGGCTCGGCGAGCGACGACCCGTCGCCGCCGGTGGAACCGCTCGAGTGGCTGCCGCTCGTCGCGACGGCCCCGCCGATGACGCCGATGACCAGGATGAGGCTCAGCACCATGCTGGCGCCGCTGATGATGATGCCGGCGAGCGCAAGGCCTCGTCCCTTCTCGCCGGTCTGTCCGGTCTGGCGGTAGCCGATGATGGAGCAGATGAGGCCGAGCAGGCTGATGAAGAACGAGCCGATGAAGCCGACGATCGCCATCGTGTTCCATTTCGCCTGCTGCGGCTGCTGATATGGGTTCGCCGGATACGGATTGGCCGGACCGCCCGGATACGCGCCGGGGCCGCCGGGATACGAACCTCCGGGGTATTGGCCGCCTGACGGATACGCGCCGCCCTGATACTGGCTTCCCGGATACTGGCCAGCCGGCGCGCCGTACGCGCCGCCGTATTGCCCGCCCTGGCCGTACACTCCCGGCTGCCCCGCCGGAGGCGCGGGATTCCACTGGCCCTGTGGGTTCATCGTTGGATTGGTCATCGTACCTGTTTCCCTTCTTGGCGGATCCGGTCGTTCATCGTCGTATGATGCCCCACCTTGACGTCCGCACTCCTTCATGCGTTCGACGGCTCACGCCGCCGTTGGATGATTCCGAGGAGATCGCCGTACCATTCAGGAAATCCCTTCATGTCCAGCCTACCCCCTATCGCGCCACCTACGAAACCCGACCCGCATGATTCCGTCCCCCACACCCGTTCACGTCCTATCTCATCAAGGTCGAAATCGCCACTCCCTCCATGAGCACGGTCAGCATCCACATGCTGAACACTCCGCCCGGATACCGCCAATGTCTTACCTTCAGGTTCCTCGTACGCATGCATCGCCAGCACACGAACGTCATCATCGGGAAGAACGGGATGTAGAGCACCAACATCAGCCGTTGCGGCAGATTCGGCGGCGCATCCTGCATCGTGCCGGGTATGAGCCAGACCGCGAACCAGATCAGGTACAGCAGCCAGTCCATGTGAATCCGTGTCAGGCGTTCCGCCAGACGATCCAGACGGTCCACCCGTTCCATGAGACGCGACATCGGCATCCTCCTACACGTACGCACCGTATCGCGGATCGGACGGCAACGGGAACCGCGGGTCGCACTGGTCCGGCCACACGATCGGCCCCGCATACGGGCAAGGCAATTCGCGTCGCAACTGCTCGTAATAGGCGCGGTATGCCTTGAACAGTTCGAGCTCCAGCGTGGCGGGCACGCCGCCGATGGCGTAGCGGAAATCATCGTTCGCATCCGGCAGCTGCTTCCAATACAGGGAGTTCACCCATACGTGCAGATACCCGTTCCATACGATCCAACCCGGCTTCATGCGGAACGAGTTCATCAACCGCACCATCGCCTGCGTCGGATTGCCGTTGTAGGGCGGCATGAACGGAGGGTCGTCGGTATGGCCAAGCGAGCATGTGGAAAACGATGTGAGGCCGGTGTCTTCGATGATGGGGAACGGGGCGCGCAGAATGCTGATGTCCATACGTCTGCTGCTGTTCCCCTTGTCACCGATCTGTCTGGGGAATGGCCGCACCGGAGCGCAATACCAGCAGCTTACGGTGCTTGCCGAATGATTATTGAACGAGTAGCTGGATGCGGACGCCACAATCCAATGGTCGCGCCATGCGTAGGCCGTCGGGCGTGATGCCTTTTCGAACTCTCCGAGGGGATTGATCAACGTGCTGCCATCGTCCGGGAACATCGGATGGTCCAAGCCCGACGCGCACGTGAACAGCAATGGAATCGGCAAATCGAATGCCTCGCGTTTGGCACCGAAATGATCGATGCTCGCATCCCAGCCGCGGTTCCTCCAATGCATCCTGTTCCAGCCCGGACAATTCGCCCGCATATACGCAAGATAGCCCATCACAACCACTTCCGAATCATCGCACGCCTCCTCTATACACGGACCTGTTCATAGGACCGTTCATGGGACTGTTGGGACCGTGCGCGGACCTGTTCACGGGCGGCGTCCAGCCGGGCGGGCATGCAGGCGGGTACGGGCTCATGCCCGCTCCCGGCACGCTCTCACAAATCAGCCCCCGGTATTCGCGGAACGTGAATTCCGCGAGCGCGACGCGCGCGGCGGCCGCGTTCGCCATGAGGAGCGGCACGTCCACGAACCGCATGGCGCCGACCGTCGCGTCCGCCCATTGCAGCAGTTGGACGGCGCGCACGGTCAACGGCATCATGTCCGGTCCGTCCGGCGGCTGCAGCACGATGCGACGTTCCGCGTTCCGCCGCGCCTCCTCATCGCCCATGGCCATGCTGGCGGCGATGTCCGCGCCGAACGGCAGCAGATGGTCCACGGCGAGCTGTCCCACGGCCGTGGCGACCATCGCGTTCTCCGATTCGGCGCTCGGCATGGTGAAGATCACGTGACGCCAATGCCGGGTGACGCCGTACACGTCGTTCGGGCCGGACTGCCATCCGATGAGCCGTCCGTGCGTGTAGTCCCACAGCATCCATCCGGCCGCGTACGCGGATGCCACTCGGTCCACGGCGCCCGGTCCGGCGAGCCACTGTTCGGTGCGGTTCGCCACGAGGCGTGCGGCCACGTTTCCCTGCGAGAGCGGATTGTCCAGCAGTCTGCCGTTCGGTCTGCGCATCGTCGCCTCGATTCCCCCCGTTTCCCGGTATCGCCCAGTCTATCGCCGTCGAGGAGGGAACCGTCGCGGCGACACGACGATTCAGTACGTCTTCAACGCGAGGTCGATGGTGAGGACGACGCCGGCGATCACGGCGGCGGCGCGCATGATGTTCGCGGGGATGCGTCGGGTGATGGGCGGGGCGATGTACCCTCCGATGAAACAGCCGATGCACAGCATGATCGCGGCGGGCCAGTCGACGGCGCCGCGCGCGATGAACACGACCGACGCGGTGATGTTCGCGCCCGTGCCGATCAGCGTCTTCAACGCGTTGATCTTATGGAACGGGCCGATCTTCGCCGCGTCGAGCACGGCGAGCGCGAGCGTGCCGGCACCCGCGCCGAAGTATCCGGAATACACGGCGACCGCGTCGACGCCGAGCCACACCCACCAGGAGTCCTTCTTCAGCGGCTGCACGGGGCGTTCGAGGGAGTCGGACAAGCGGACGAGGCGGGGGTGGCGGACGGACCGGAGGCGACGGACGAACGCTTGTCGGTCTTATCGGGTTTGTCGGACTTATCGGACACACCCGTTGCGGCGGATGCCTCGGCGTTCCGCATGCGCGCCAACTGCGCGTTCGCGTCGGCGGCCGCCTGCTTCGCCTGCATGCGTCCGCGCGGGTTGACCGCGATGATGAGCGACGAGAACAAGATCAATGCGGGCGCGGCGAATTCGAACACCTTCGGGTCGAGTTCGAGCAGCAGGAACGCGCCGATCACCCCGCCCACGGCGCCCACGGCCACGTAGACCACCGAGCGCAGCGTCTGTCCCTTCAGTTCGCGACGCGCGCCCATCACGCCGCCGATGCCGGTGCCGACCACACCCACCGTGTTCGAGGCGTTCGCCAGCACCGGCGGGATGCCGCATGCGAGCAGCGCGGGGTACGAGACAAGCGACGAGGCGCCCACGGCATACCCGACGAATCCCGCACCCACACCGGCCAGCAGAATCAACAGCAGCGTCACCAAGGAAAAACCCGCGACCATATCCACATCCTTCAACCTCGTCATGCATCGTCCCGCGTCCATGACAGGGCATGCCTTCCACGGAGCACACGGGAACCCTGGTTTTCCTATCAACCTGTTGCGAGGATACGCCGTTGGGAACCGGCCGCGGGTTTTCTCTTGCCATACGGACCGCACCACCCCTCCGGAGTCTTCGCGATCGCACGCCGATGCATGGACGCGAGCCGAACGACGCGTCGGCGCATCCAACGGCGACCGGCCGCACGCCGTTGCATGCCTGCCATGGCGTGCCTCTTGGTACGTGTCCTCCTGATGCGTGGACGTCCTATGCTGGCCAATCCCGATTGTGAAGATTCGCGAGGGCTCCGTCCACAACCCTTGCATTGGCTTTACACGCGGCGTCCATTCCCCGTACCGTGCCTGTATGAATACGATGATCGATGACGATTGGACCTACGAGCCCGTGGACGGCATGGATGAGCCAGCCGTTCCCTCGGTGTCTCTCCCCTGCCCACCGCCGGCTTCGAGCGCGTCGGTTGCGACCCACCAGCGTACGGCGGACACCACAACGGACATATCCACGAACACCGCACCCATGGGCATGGGCCTCGTCCAACGCAGACAGGATGCCATCCGCCGATGCACGCAGGAGGCCCAGTCCACGAAAACGACCCTGCTGTTCGGCATGACCACGTCACTCATGCTGCAGACCGTGCCGATTCCGCCCGATTGCGGCATCGATGAGACACTGCTGCATACGGTATCCAGCAGCAGGACCAAACGCGTGCGCAAACGCGCATTGACAATGCGCAACCACATCTGGAAACCGCTGCCACCATCAGGCCACATCCGCATCAACCAGCTCGTGTACGCGCTGGACCTGCGCCACACGTGGGCGCAGCTGTCCAACCACCTGACGTTGGAATCGACCATCATACTCGGCGAGTCGATCGTCACCGCGATAAGCCGTCAACCGGCGCTGGCGAACGGACGGGCACCGGACACCATCCTGCGGGAGCTTGATGCATGGCTCACCTCGATGCCCCGGTTCAAAGGCAAACGACTATGCGAACAGGCCATGGCAATGATGCGTCCCCATGCGGAGTCACCGCAGGAGACACGCACCCGTCTCGGGCTGCTGGCTCACGGACTACCCGATCCCGTGGCAAGCTACGCCGTTCCCAATGTGACATTCCGTTCCGGCAGCCCCATGACATTGGACCTCGCATGGCCGGATCATCTGGTCGCCGTGGAATACGACGGTGATCAGCATCGCACCGACCGGACGCAATGGCGGCGCGACCAGGAGAAGAGGGATCGTCTTCGCGGCAGAGGCTGGCACATCGGCATCGCCACCGCGGCCACACTCGCCGATGACGCGTCCCGCGCCGATTTCGCCTTCTCCATCGCCCGTGTGCTCGCAGGACGCGGCGCCATATTCGATTTCCATGTCCTCGCCCGGCCATTGGAACGTATCGCGCGGGAACGAGCCGGGCGATCGGATACGGGCGGGATGTAGGAACGGAGTACAGGAATCGGACGGTATACAGAAACCGGACGGAGGATGGGTAATGGAAATGCGGACGTCCGGTGGGAAGCGCCGACGGACAGGTGCCGCGGAATCCAGCGGAATGTCATGGACGGACAACGGCTCACCGGTATACATCTGCATTGCCAGTGGTACGCAACGCCGATACAGAGATTCATGACGTTGCGTACCGCAAATTCGGGGTACACAACACGATTAACGCATCCCGCAAGACCGTGTACCCCGATGTTTCGGCTCACGCCATGGCGAACCGTTGGAAAATGGCCGTTCTCATCGTAAGCACCATGGTCCGCCGCGGTACGCAATGCCATCAGCCCCTGAAACCGCGTTGTGTACCGCAAATTCGGGGTACACAACACCACAGGTCCTCGGAATCACATTGCGTACCAGAGCCCGGGGTACACAACACCGCAAGGGCACGGAACACGGTCATGTCCCCACCCGAGTGGTACACACCCGGGATATGCCCGAATAGGCTATTGCATACCCGCAACCGCATTGCCATACGGGTATGTGGCATGCAGTCATATGCGTATGGGGCGTGCCGAATCGATTCGGCACGCCCCATACGGCTTCAGCAGGCTTCAGCGATGATCCACGCCGTGAATCCACGCATCACCCGGTGTCACAACCAGACCGCGTCACAACCGGACCGCGTCACAACCGGACCGCGTCACAGCCCCTCGTTGTAGCGGCGCACGTTGAGGGTGCGCTTGGAGGAGGCGACGTTCTCGACGACGAGACGCTTCAGGGCGTCCGCGGCGTCGGCGTGCCCCTCCAGCCAGGCTTCGCCGAGCGAGACGAGCGTGGCGGGGTCCGCGTAGCCCGGGTACAGGCCGTTGAGCAGCGCCTCGGCCATGTGGTAGGTCTTGTTGCCCCAGATCCAGTCGATGGTCTCGAAGTACTTGGCGGCGTACGGCTCGGCCAGGTCTGTGCGCGGCGTGGCGGCGAATCCGCGGGCCACGGCCTCGAGCTGGCTGTTGGTGAGCTCTTCGTTGTGGAGCGCCTGGTCCCACGCCCACGCCTTCGCCTCGGCGGTGCCGCGCACGGCCTTCGCGCCGTACGCGAACTCGCGGTTCTCGGTGGTCTCGCGCTTGGCGAGCTGCGCGTCGATGTCGGTCTCGCCGAACGCGTTCACGGAGGCGAGCGCGTTGACGATGGTCCACGTGAAGTTGTTGTCGATGTCCAGTCCGGGCACGATGACGTCGCCGTCGAGCAGTCCGCGGGCGTGCTCGATGAACGCCTGATCGCCTTCCTCGCCGTAGCCGAGGTAGGCGGTGGCGAGCTGGAACTGCTGGTCGGAGCCGCCGGGTGCGGCGGCGACGAGCTTCCACAGTTCGGCGGCCACGTGGCGCAGCACGGTCTCGCGGCGGTCGGCGGCCACGTAGTGGTGCGCGGTGGTGCTCATGCAGGCGAGCGCGTAGCGGAACGTGGTGGATTCGGTCTCCCGGGCGAGCAGGCGCAGGGTGAGGTCCACGAAGCGTTCGGCGGGGAATTCGCCGTCGCGGGTCATGTCCCAGAAGGCGAGCCAGATCACGGCGCGGGCGAGTGCGTCGTCGAAGTCGGGCAGGCGCTGTTCGGCGAAGCGCAGGGAGTCGGCGTCGAAGCGGATCTTCGTGTAGGTGAGGTCCTCGTCGTTGACGAGCACGAGCGAGGGGCGCTGCTTGCCGGCCACGGCGTCCACGAGGGTGGTTTCGCCGTCCACGTCGAGTTCGTAGCGGTCGGTGCGCACGATGCGCTTGGTCACGGGGTCCTCGTTGTAGAAGCCGATGGCGAGGCGGTGCGGGCGCAGCACGGGGTGTTCGGCGGGCGCGGTCTGGGTGAGGGTGAGCGCGTCGATGGTGCCGTTCTCACGCTCCTGGACGTCGGCTGCGATGGTGTTGATGCCGGATTCCTCGAGCCACTTGGCGCTCCAGATCTTGAGGTCGCGGCCGGAGGTCTTCTCGAGTTCGCCGAGCAGGTCGGCGAGCGTGGCGTTGGAGTACGCGTGCTTCTGGAGGTAGTTGTGGATGCCTTCGAAGAACTTGCGGCGGCCCACGTAGAACACGAGCTGCTTGAGCACGGAGGCGCCCTTGGCGTAGGTGATGCCGTCGAAGTTGACGTACGTGTCGTTGAGGTCGTTGATGGGCGCGACGATCGGGTGCGTGGTGGGCAGCTGGTCCTGCCGCAGGGCCCAGCTCTTCTCGCCGGAGCAGAACGTGGCCCATGCGTCGTGCCATTCGGTGGCTTCGGCGGTGGCGAGGGTGGAGGTGAATTCGGCGAAGCTCTCGTTGAGCCACAGGTCGTTCCACCACTTCATGGTGACGTAGTCGCCGAACCACATGTGGGCGAGCTCGTGGAGCACGGTGACGACGCGGCGTTCGGCCAGGGCGTCGGTCACCTTGGATTCGAAGACGTAGGAGTCGCGGATGGTGACCATGCCGATGTTCTCCATGGCGCCCGCGTTGTATTCGGGCACGTAGATCTGGTCGTACTTGGCGTACGGGTAGGGCACGCCCCAGGTCTTGGCGTAGAACGCGAAGCCCTTCTTGGTGATGTCGAACAGGTAGTCGACGTCCTTGGAGAACGCTTCGGCGAGAGACTGGCGGCAGTACTGGGCCATGGGCACGGTGCGGCCGTCCTCGTTCTGGTATTCGGTGTGCCATTCGGCGTACGGCCCGGCGCAGATGGCGGTCAGGTAGGAGCTCATCACCGGCGTGGGGTCGAAGGACCACAGGCGGGTGGTCTCGTTCGGCTTGGCTTCGAGGGTGCCGTCGAAGGTCTCGCGCGGGTCGTCCTCCACGCTGTGCGCGGGCATGTTGGAGGTGACGATCCAGCTCTTGGGGGCGAGGACCTTGAAGTCGAAGGTGGCCTTGAGGTCGGGCTGGTCGAACACGGCGTACACGCGGCGGGCGTCCGGCACTTCGAACTGGGAGTAAAGGTACACGTTGCCGTCGGACGGGTCGACGGAGCGGTGCAGGCCTTCTCCGGTGTTGGAGTAGCGGCACAGCGCCTTGACGACGACTTCGTTCTTGGCCTTGAGGTCCTTGAGTTCGACGCGGTCGTCGGCGAACACTTCGGCGGGATCGAGGGCGACGCCGTTGAGCGTCACCTCGGTCACCTGGTCGGCGATGATGTCGAGGAAGGTGGCGGAGCCCGGCTTCGCGTTGAAGCAGATGAGGGTGTCGGAGCCGAAGGTCTTCGCGCCGACCGTCAGGTCGAGGTTGACATGGTAGTGGATGGGCGCTTCGACGACGGCCTTGCGTTCCTCGGCCTCGACGCGGGTCAGGTTCGATCCGGGCATGTGGTTCTCCTTGTGCGATGCTTGTTGTCTGTGACCGGTCGCATCCGTGGGATGCGGCCGGTGCGGTTGGTCTGCTGGAGTGCGTTTCCGACGGCGGGCGCGCCGGTGGCGTACGGCGCATGTGTCTTCCACGCGACAAGGCTCCCCGAGCGGGGAGCCTTACGTTTTATGGTCCGCGGGTCACGTCCGCACGGCCGTCGGTGACGGCCGCACGTGTCCGTTGCGCCCGCGGTGTCGTCCGATGAGGCCGTTCCGGCGTGCCGGAACGGCTTGGGATCAGTGCTGCTCTTCGACGTCGGTGGCGATGTCGGCCACGACGGGGACGATCATGGGCTTGCGGCGCAGCTGGCGCGCGATCCATCCGCCGAGGGTGCGGCGCATGATCTGCTGCAGCTTGTACGTGTCGGTGGTGCCCTGCATCATCGCGTCGTTGAGCTGTTCGACGATCTGGTGGCGGATCTTGTTGAATTCGCTTTCGTCCTCGGCCACGGCGTTGAGGTAGATCTTCGGGCCGGAGACGACCTCGCGGGCTTCGGTGTCGACCACCACGAAGCTGGAGACGAAGCCTTCGGTGCCGAGGATGCGGCGCTTCTCGAGCTCCTCGTCGGTGAGCTCGCCCACCGAATCGCCGTCGACGTACACGTAGCCGCACGGCACGGAACCGACGACCGCGGCCTTGCCGTGGTAGAGGTCCACCACGTCGCCGTCCTCGGCGAGGACGACGTTCTGCGGGTCCACGCCGGTCTTGACGGCGATGAGGCCGTTGGCCACGAGGTGGCGGTTCTCGCCGTGGATCGGCATGGCGCACTTGGGCTTGACGATGTTGTACATGTACAGCAGCTCGCCCTCGTTGCAGTGGCCGGACACGTGCACGGCGGCGTTGTCGCGGTTGACGACCTTCGCGCCGAGCTGCACGAGCTTGTTGATGACCTTGTACACGCCGTGCTCGTTGCCGGGGATGAGCGAGCTGGCGAGGATGACGGTGTCGAACTCGTTGATGTGGATGTCGCGATGGTTGCCGTCGGCGATGCGGCCGAGGGCGGCCATCGGCTCGCCCTGGGAGCCGGTGCACATGTAGACGAGCTTGTCGTCCTGGATGTCGTTGGCCTGCTTGAGGTCCACGACGGTGCCTTCGGGGATGTGCAGGTAGCCGAGGTCGGCGGCGATGGACATGTTGCGCACCATGGAGCGGCCGACGAACACGACCTTGCGGCCGTACTTGTGCGCGGTGTCGACGACCTGCTGCACGCGGTGCACGTGCGAGGAGAAGCTGGCGACGATGATCTTGCGGGTGGCCTGCGCAAACGCCTGGTCGAGGGCCGGGCCGATGGAGGTCTCCGGCTTGACGAAGCCCGGCACCTCGGCGTTGGTGGAGTCCATCATGAGCAGGTCCACGCCCTTCTCGCCGATCTTGCCGAATTCGACGAGGTCGGTGATCTTGTGGTCGAGGGGCAGCTGGTCGAGCTTGATGTCGCCGGTGTCGATGAGCGAGCCGGCGGGGGTCTTCACGTGCACGGCGAGCGCATCCGGGATGGAGTGCGTGACGGTGATGAACTCGAGGTCGAACGGGCCCACCTTGAGCTTGTCGCGGCCCTGGACCTCCACCTTGGTGGGGTTCTGATGGTGTTCCTTGCACTTGGCTTCGACGAACGCGAGCGTGAGCTTGGAGCCGATGAGCGGGATGTCCGGACGGAGCTTGAGCAGGTAGGGCACGCCGCCGATGTGGTCCTCGTGGCCGTGGGTGAGCACGAGCGCCTCGACCTTGTCGAGACGGTTCTTGATGTAGCTGAAGTCCGGCAGGATGAGGTCGACGCCCGGCTGCTCCTCCTCGGGGAAGAGCACGCCGCAGTCGATGAGCAGCAGGTGGCCGTTGTATTCGATGACGTTCATGTTGCGGCCGATCTCGCCGAGGCCGCCGAGCGGCGTGATGCGCATCGAGCCCTTGCGGTACTTCGGCGGGGCGATGAGGACGGCGTCCTGCTGGGGTGCGGTGGCCTGCGTGGTGGTGTTCTGGTGGCGTCCGCGTCCGGTGTTGCCGCCGCGGGTGCGCCCGGTGCCACGGCCGCGGCCGGCGCCGGTTCCGCGCCGGCGGGAGCCGCCGGCGTTCTTGGAGTTCTTGGTGGATTTGGTGTTGGTGTTCTCTTGTGCCATTGCTTTCTTGTGTTTCCTGGGTTTTCGCCCCCGTGCTCTCACGGGGACTGTGGCTTTACAGCAGGCCGGCGGCGCGCATGCCTTCCTCGGCCTTGGCGAGTTGGTTGGCGTCCGGGCCGACGTTCGGCAGACGCATGGTGGTGGAGTCGATGACTCCGCGGATCTTCAGCGCGGCCTTGGCCATGACGGCCTGGTATCCGTCGCCGTTGAGGGCGTGGACGAGCGGCGCGAGACGGTTGGCGAGGCGCTGCGCCTCGTGGATGTCGCCGCGGTCGAACGCCTCGGCGAGGTCGCGCATGGGGCCGGCGGCCGCATGCGCGATGACGGAGATGATGCCCACCGCGCCGATGGACAGGAACGGCAGGAACAGGCCGTCGTCGCCCGAGTACCAGGCGAGGCCGGTGCGCTGCTGCTTCTCGACGGCGGCGGCGAGGTCGCCGGTGGCGTCCTTGACGGCCACGACGTGGTCGAGTTCGGCGAGACGGTCGTAGGTGTCGACCTTCACCTTGAGTCCGGTGCGTCCGGGCACGTCGTAGATGATGATCGGCTTGTCGGTGCTTTCGTCGACGGCCTTGTAGTGGCCGACGACGCCGTCCTGGGAGGGGCGGGAATAGTACGGCATGACGACGAGCACCGCGTCGGCGCCCGCCTCCTGCGTCTGTTCGACCATGCGCACGGTGTGCGCGGTGTCGTTGGAGCCGGCGCCGGAGACGACCGGCACGTCGACGGCCTCCTTGACGGCGCGCACGAGGTCGACCTTCTCGTCGATGTGGGTGACGGGCGATTCGCCGGTGGTGCCGTTGACGACGATGCCGTCGGCGCCGTCCGCGACGAGTTGTCTGGCGAGTTTCTGCGCCGCTTCGAAATCGACGTCCCCGTTGGGTTTCATCGGGGTGACCATGGCGGGCAGGATGCGCCCGAACGGGGCCGGATTCAGCAGATGCATAGCGCTCTCAGTCATAGTGTTCACCGTACTTCGCGTTATGGACGCCGTATGGGGGTCGTCCGCGGGCGCATGGATGCGCGGCGGACGCTGGTCCGCGTCATGGGCGTCCTCTCATGGCGCGGACCATGGGATGCTCCGGAGATACGTTCCGGAGCATCCCGATTAGCGGAACAACCTCGAGAACAGGCCGCCGCGCTTGGGCTGCTGCTGTTGGGGCTGGGCCGCGGGTTGCGGCTGCGGGACCTGCTGCGCTTGCGGAGCCTGCGGAGCGGGGACCGCCGGACGCGGCGGGAGGGACGGCTGCGGCGGGTTGAGCAGCCGCAGCTGCTCCGGCGTGAGGTCGACGCCCTCCTGCTGGGCCTCACGATACAGATCGACGGCCTTCGCCACGTCCACCGGCACGCCTCGGCCCTGCGCGTAGCAGTCCCCCAGACTCGCCTTTGCGTTGGCGTAGTCCTGTTCGACAGCCGCGGTCAGCCAATGCACCGCCTGGACGTCATCCTGCGGCACGCCGGCTCCTTCCATGCAGAAGACGCCGAGGGTCCATTGGGCGACGGCGTTCCCCCGTTCCGCGGCCCTGCGGTACCAATCCGCCGCCTGGTGCCAATCCTCCGCCACGCCGATGCCGTTCGCATAACATGATCCCATCATGACCTGCGCGTCGAGGTTGCCCTGCCGCGCGGCCCGTTCGAACCAAGTGAACGCCTGGGCGTCGTCCTGCGGCATGCCACGGCCTTCCTGATACATCAGTCCGAGCAGGAAAGGAGCGTCCGTATCACCGTTCTCCGCAGCCCTGCGATACCAATCCGCGGCCTGCGCATAATCCTGCGGCACGCCTTTGCCTGTCTCATACACCGCACCAAGCGTGAATTGGGCGCGTGCATGGCCGTTCTCCGCGGCCTTGCGATACCAGTCCGCCGCCTGCGCGTAGTCCTGCGGCACGCCGGCGCCGTCCCGGTACAGCACGCCGAGCGTGTATTGGGCGTCCGGCTCATCGTTCTCCGCGGCCTTGCGATACCATGCGACCGCCTGGGCGTCATCCTGTCCGACGCCGTGTCCGTACGCATAGCAGTCGCCGAGCAGCGATTGCGCGACGGCGTTCCCCTGCTCGGCGGCCTTGGTGAACCAGACGACCGCCTGCGCGTAGTCCTGCGGCACGCCGTAACCGCCGTAGTAGCAGCTGCCCAGGGCGCATTGCGCGCCGGCGTAGTCCTGTTCGGCGGCTTTGCGGTACCAGGACATCGCCTGCGCGTAGTCCTGTTCGACACCTTGTCCCTGCGCGTAGCAGTCGCCGGTCCTCTTCTGAGCCTCGTCCAATCCCTGCTCGGCCGCCGCGCGGTACCATGTCACCGCTTCGGCCCAATCCTGTTCGACACCGTCGCCATAGGCGTAGCAATCGCCGAGCGCGAACTGTGCATTGACGAATCCCTGCTGGGCGGACTTGGCGTACCACTGCCGCGCCTGCTGCATGTCCTCGGCCATGCCCAGCAAGCCGTACGCGTAGATCGCCCCGAGCATCCACTGGGCCTGCGCGTATCCCTGCTGGGCGGCGGCCAGATGCCAGTGCAGGGCCGCCGCGTCATCCTGGGGCACGCCGTCGCCCGTCGCGTAGCATCGGCCCAGTTCGAGCTGCGCCTCCGCGTCGCCGGCCTGCGCACGCCGCATCAGGTCCTGGATATCGTCGGTATCGTCGCTCATGATCGGTCCTTCCCTAAATGCCGTTGACCATCCGCCGCCGTCCGGCGCCGTTCACAGGTCGAGGAACTTGTCGAGTCCGACGGTGAGTCCCGCGGGCGCGTCGCCGGCGAGCTTGCGGACGGCGAGGAGCACGCCGGGCATGAACGAGCCGCGGTCGAAGCTGTCGGCGCGGATGACGAGCTGCTCGCCGGCGTTGCCGAAGAGCACCTCTTCATGGGCGTTGAGGCCCCTGAGCCTCACGGCGTGGACGTGGATGCCGTCGACGACCTGGCCGCGCGAGCCGCCGTCGGTCTGGGTGTTGTCCGGCACGGGGCCGAGGCCGGCGGCCTTGCGGGCGGCCGCGATGCCCTCGGCGGTGTGGATAGCGGTGCCTGAGGGAGCGTCCACCTTGTTCGGGTGGTGCAGTTCGATGACCTCGACGGATTCGAAGTACTTGGCGGCCTGCGTGGAGAAGTAATCGGCGAGCACGGCGGAGATCGCGAAGTTCGGTGCGATGAACACCTTCTGCGTGCCCGGACGCGGGCCGGCGGCGAGCGCCTCGCGCACCTGCGCGAGCTTCTCCTCGGTCCAGCCGGTGGTGCCGACGACCACGTCGACGCCTTGGGCGATGAGAGCGAGCACGTTCGTGAGGCTTACGGACGGCACGGTGAATTCGACGACGACGTCGGTGTTGTCCGGCGTGATGGCGGTGAGGTCGTCGCCTGCGTCGAGCGCGAGCGCAAGCTGCGTGTCCGGGGCGCCGTTCACCGCGTCCACCACGTGCGATCCCATGCGTCCCTTGGCGCCGACGACCGAAACCCTGATCATGTCCGTTCCTTTCCGTTGCACCGGCGTCATGCCGGCGTCGTACCGTTCATCCGCGGGCGTCCCGTCCGCCCGTGGCGTGCGGGGCGTCGCATCCGTGTCGAGCCTATCATTTCCGTTTTGCCCGGTGCGCGTCCGTTCCACGGGCGGTGTGCCGGCGTTCATGTCAGCAGTCCAAGCAGGTCGTCCCTGGTGAGGGAGGCGATGGAGGCGGGCGCGGCCTCGGCGAGCGCGGAGGCGTCGGTGAATTGTCTGGCCAGTTCGCTTTTGGTGTGCTGCAGTTCGAGGATGCGTTCCTCGATGGTATCCTTGGCGACGATCTGGTAGACGTCCACGTCCCTGGTCTGGCCGATGCGGTGCGCACGGTCGGTGGCCTGGTTCTGGGCTGCGGCGTTCCACCAGGGGTCGGCGTGGATGACCACGCTGGCGCCCACGAGGTTCAGCCCGGTGTTGCCGGCCTTGAGGGAGATGAGGAACACGGGCGTGGAGTCCGCGTTGAACCGGTCGACGAGTTCGAGCCGGCGTTTCTTCGGCGTGGACCCGTCGATGGTGTAGTGGCGGATGCCGTGTTGGTCGAGCCGTGCGGCGATGAGTTCGAGGTAGCTGGTGAACTGGGAGAAGACGAGTGCCTTCTTGCCTTCGGACATGCAGCTGTCCACGAGCTCCTCGATGGCCGCGAGCTTGGCGGAGCGGTCCTTGGCGTCGGCGTACAGGAGGCGCGGGTCGCAGCAGATCTGCCGCAGTTTGGTCAGTTCGGCGAGGATCTGGATCTTGGACGTGTTGAAGTCGCCGTCGTCCTTGTGTTCGAGCTGTCGGCGCAGGCGCTGCTCGTGGGCGGCGTAGAGCTTGCGCTGCTCGCCTTCCAGCTGGACGGTGATCGTCGTCTCGATCTTGTCCGGCAGGTCGGTGAGCACCTGGCTTTTGAGCCTGCGCTTGATGAAGACGCCGACGAGCGCCTGGAGGCGCCGGGCCACCTGTTCGCCTTCGGGGTTGATGCGGGCGGCGGCCCGTCCCTGTTCGCTGGCGGCGTCCGCGGCGCGTCCGTTGGCGATGGGCAGTTCGTAGCGTTCGTGGAATCGCTTGTAGGAGCCTAGGAGGCCGGGCATGAGGAAGTCGAAGATGCTCCACAGTTCGCTCAGCCGGTTCTCGATGGGCGTGCCGGTCAGGGCGATGCGGTGGTCGGCTTCGATGGTCTTGACGGCCTTCGCGATCTTGGTGGTGTGGTTCTTGATGACCTGCGCCTCGTCGAGGGCCATCACGGAGAACCGGCGCCCGGCGTAGTCGTCCACATCCCGGCGCAGCAGGTCGTAGGAGGTGACGAGCACGGCGGGCGCGGCGTCCCGGTCGGCGTCCGTACCGTCATGGCCGTCGCCTTCGTCGCCGTCGCCCTGTTCCCCGGCCGGCGCGTACCGGGCGATGGCGGCGCGGCGTTCGGTCTTGGTGCCGGCAACGGCCACCGCGCGGATGTCCGGCGCGAATTTGGCGAATTCGGCGACCCAGTTGTAGACGAGCGAGGCGGGACACACGATGAGCGAGGGCAGGGAGGCGTCCGCGGACCGCAGCCCCTCCAGCAGCGCGATGAGCTGCACGGATTTGCCCAGGCCCATCTCGTCGGCGAGGATGCCTCCGAAACCTTTGTCGCACAGGGTGCGCAGCCAACGGTAGCCGTCCTCCTGATAGGGGCGCAGAACGCCGCGCAGGGGTTCGGGCACCTCGTAGGTGGCCGGGTCGATGTGCGTGAGCTCGTCCACGTACGCCATGAACGAGGGTTCCTTCTCGACGTCCGTCCCGGCGAGTTCGCCGTCGAGGAGGAACGCCTGCATGCCGGGCAGGGTGACGGCTCCCCCGTTGAGCTCATCCTCGCTCAGGTCGAGGTCGTCGGCCAGATGGTCCAGCGCATCGAGCCGGGCGCCTTCGAGGTTGACGAGCGTGCCGTCCCTGAGCCGGTGGAAGCGTTGGCGTCTGCGGTATGAGGCGAGCAGCGAGCCCACCTCGTCCGGCGGCACCTCGTCGGCGATGGGCGAAATCTCCACCAGATTGGACTTGACGGACAATCCCACCTTCACGGTGGGCGGCTTGGGCGCGAGCATGCGGTCGAACGCGGGTGTGGTGAACACTTTGCCGGCTTGCCGCAGGGCGGGCAGCCCCTTGTCGAACAGGGCCACGATGCGCGTGGTCTCGTCGCGGCCGATGCGTCCGGGGGCGGTGGGCGCGTCGATGGTGAAGTAGGCGCGGACGAGGTCCATGATCATGCGTTCGACGCCGAAGTCGTGGCCGGCGCCGACCATCGGCGTCACGCCGGAGGCGAAGTCGCCGCCGCGCTGGGGCACGATGACGGTCTCCCGTTCCCCGTAGCGGGCCTTCGCCACGCAGGTCAGGCCGTGCTCGTCGCGGTCAAGGTAGAACTCGGGCCCGCATTCGACGGGACGCAGCAGTTCGATCTCCCTCGGCACGTTGCCGGCGGGCAGGAGCCCGGAGTCCATCATCCTGGGCAGGAGGGTGCGTGCGAACAGCGGCGCGTCGTCGAACGCGACGGTCGTCTCCGTCCCGCCGCAGAGCACGGGCAGCAGGTCCGCGTATGGTTCGAGCGTTTCGGGGCAACGGACGAAGCGGTATCCGGCGGCGCTGACGTGCACGTCGTTCCGGTACGTCAGCCGGCTCCGCGCGGACCGTGTCACTGTGGCGCCCCGTTTCTCGCCGGGCGGCATGAGCAGCCAGGCGCCGTGGTCGCCCGTGATGACGGAGTCCACGGTGGGTTCGCCGCTGAGCGCGTATCCGTCCACGCCCTGCTTGCCGTTGATGCGTCTCATGGACACCAGCGGCATAGCGAACGGCGCGTCCCCGCCGACGTCCACGGTGGACGGCGAATTGTCGTACCATGCGTCCAGCACGAGGTCCAGACGGCCGCCGTCCATGATGTCGAGCAACCGGGCCGTCTCGCTGTCCGCCAATGTCAGGTAGCGGTCGATGGTGACGGCGCCGAATCTGCCGTACCGGATGTCCTGGAGGTCGGTGGCGCGGCGCACGTCCTCGACGCCCCCGAGGAAGGACAGGAGCCGCCGCGAACGCTCGTCGAACATGGAAGGGGTATGCGTGAACGCGAGTTTCCTGCCGTATTCGTGGTATCGGCGGGCGCGCACGTCGTCCAGCAGGCCGGAGATCGTCTTGAGCACATAGGAGGAGCCGCCGCGCACGCCGATGCGGAACCAGATGTTCCATCCGTTCACGCGGCGCAGCGTGGGCAGCAGTTCGACCTGTCCGGGGGCCACCACCGGCCGAGTCTCGCCGCCGCCGCGCGCGTCCGACGTGCCGGCGCGGGCGATGGTCTCACGGCGTTTCGCGTCCCGCTCCTGCTCGTCCTGTTCGTCGATGGCCCGCATCACGGCCAGCAGGTCCGTCGAAGAGGCGTGCGCCGGCTGCGCCGAGAATCCCGCAAACGTCTCGGGCCGGCCCGCGAACGCGATGACGAGCGCCGCCATGTGCTTGCAGACCACGTAGCCGCGGCGGTATGCGGGGCACGTACATCCCCCGCCGGAGACCACCGCCTCCTGACCGCCGATGTACACGTTCACCGTGTACCGGCTCGTGGGGCTGGTGGTGCCGTGCACGCGTCCGGAGATGGTGACCGCGCCGCCTTCATCCCGTTCGTAGGTCAGCGAGTCCATCATCGAGGTGGCACGACGCGCGATGACCCGGGCGCGTGACACCGTCGCGGCGTCCGCCTCGTACTTGAGGTCGGTCATCAGGTCGTCCATGAAGGACCGGTCGATGGGCCGTTGCCCACCGCGGCCCCGGCGTGCGCCGGACCGCCGCATGCCGCCGCTCCCCCACGCGCCGTCGTTCCACGGATCGACTTCGGCCGGACCGTCGCCGAACGCGGGGAATCCGGAGATCGGGCCGTCGTCGAACCCGACGTCGTCGAAATCGCCCGGTACATGCCCGAACACGCTCACGCCCATGTGCATCTCCTTTCCGCGAGACCCGACGGACGCGAACGGCCGCGTCCCGCCCCGCCATTCTATCGTCGCGGGACGGCTCCGGGCGATATCGCCCGGAGCCGTCCCCTACCGGCATGCCGGCGTGTCCCGCCCGTCCATCCCCGGCTCAGACGGCGGCGACCATACCGATCCGGCCACAACGCGCGGCTATACTGGTCTCGGCGTCGACGGAAGGTCCGCGGCGACCGGCACGCGGCATCGGCGCGCGTGCGCACGCCGGAAGGATTTCCGGCCGGAGGCTTGGCATATGGCGAACATTCTTCTCGGGGTCACCGGCAGCATCGCGGCATTCAAGGCATGCCACCTGGCCTCGGACTGGACGAAGGCCGGACACACGGTGCGCGTGGTCGAGACGGCCGCGGCGGAACGGTTCGTCACCCCGCTCACCTTCACCTCGCTCACCGGCCAGACCACCCGTACCGCCATGTTCCCGGCCATACCGGCCGTACCCGGCGACGTGGCCGCGAACCCGCAGTCGCCCGCCACCATCAACCACGTCAAGGACGCCTCCTGGGCGGACCTGCTGGTGGTGGCGCCGGCGAGCGCCGACGTCATCGCGCGGATCGCCTGCGGACTCGCCGACGACACCCTCACCTCCACCATCCTCGCGTACGAAGGGCCGAAGGTCCTGTGCCCGGCCATGAACGTGCACATGTACGACAATCCCGTCACGCAACGCAACCTCGCCACCTGCCGGGAGCTCGGCTGGAACATCGTCGAACCGGGCGAGGGCACGCTGGCGTGCGGCGACACAGGCCGCGGGCGCATGGCCGAACCGGACGTCATCGAACGCGCGGCGGACGGACTGCTCGCGCACGGCCGCGACGCATCCGGCGAGACCGTGCGGAACCCGCAGACCGCACGGACGCAGGCGGTCCCGCAACCCGGGCGCGACGCAGTCCGGAGGACGGACGTCGAAGACGCCGTCCCCGCGGCCGATTCCGGCATCACGGACGGCGATCCCGTCGCCTCACGCCCGCTCGACGGCCTGCACGTGCTCGTCACCGCGGGCCCCACGCAGGAGCCGCTCGACCCGGTGCGGTTCCTCACCAACCATTCCACCGGCAAGATGGGCTACGCGCTGGCGGAATCGGCCGCGGCGCTGGGCGCGCACGTCACGCTCGTCTCCGGACCGGTGGCGTTGGCCGCGCCGGACTCCCCCGACGTGGACGTGGTGCACGTCTCCACCGCACAGGACATGTTCGACGCGGTGGCGGAACGGTTCGCCTCCGCGGACATCACCGTGATGGCCGCCGCCGTCGGCGACTTCCGCGTGGCCGACGTGGCGCCGGAGAAGATCAAGAAGGCGGGGCGCGACTCCATCACGCTCACGCTCGTGGCCAACCCGGACATCCTCGCCTGGGCGGGCGGGCGCAAGCGCGACGACGGATCGCAGGTCCTGTGCGGGTTCGCGATGGAGACCGAGCACCTGCTGCGCAACGCGGCGAGGAAGCTCGCCGAGAAGCATTGCGACATGCTCGTCGCCAACAACCTGCGCGAGGAGGGCGCCGGCTTCGCCACGGACACGAACGTGGTCACCGTACTCACCCCGGGGATCGCGGACCCGCGCACCCCGCAGGTCGAGCATTGGGACAAGATGGACAAGACCGTGCTGGCGAAGCGCATCATGCTGCGGCTCGCGGCCCTGCGCAACAGCTGACCGACCGTATGCCGCGCACGGTATACGGCGGCGCGGCACGATACGTGACACACGCAACACACCTGACACACGCGACACACGCAACGAAGCATTCAAGCACATCCAAGGAGCAGACATCATGCTGATGGCCGTCGATATCGGCAACACGAACATCGTCATCGGATTCCTGGAGCGGGACCGCATCGTCGGCACGTACCGCATCACCACGAAGGCGACGCACACCTCGGACGAGTACGGGCTGATGATCACCCAGTTCCTCGCGCTCAAAGGCTACACGGCGGAGGACGTGGACGACGTCATCGTCTGCTCCGTGGTGCCGAAGGTCATGTACTCGTTCCGCTCGTCGATCATCAAGTTCCTCGGGCTCGAACCGATGGTGGTGGGACCGGGCATCAGGACCGGCATGAACATCCGCCTGGACGATCCGAAGACGCTCGGATCGGACTGCATCGCGGACTGCGCGGGCGCCTACCACACGTACGGCGGACCGGTGCTGGTGGCCGATTTCGGCACCGCCACCACGTTCAACTTCGTGGACGCCAAGGGCACGATCTGCTCCGGATTCATCACCACGGGCATCCGCACCGGCGCCGAGGCGCTGTGGGGGCAGACCGCGCAGTTGCCGGAGGTGGAGATCACCCGTCCGCAGTCGATCCTCGCCACGAACACGCGCACCGCCATGCAGGCGGGCCTGTACTACACCTTCCTGGGCGGCATCGAACGCACGATCACCCAGTTCCGCAAGGAGATCGACGAACCGTTCCGCGTGGTGGCCACGGGCGGGCTGAGCCGCATCTTCAAGAACGACACGGATCTCATCGACATCTACGATCCGGACCTCATCTTCAAGGGCATGGCGTACATCTACTCACGCAACGTGTGACGCGGCGTCGCGGGCTTCCTATTCAGGGGCTTCCTATTCGATGGTGAAGCCCTGGTTCGTGCCGTACTCGCGCAGGTCGGCCTGCCACGCGGAGAGCCCCTTGCGCAGGCTCACCTTCGCCTCCGGCCGCTCCAGCGGCTGGAGCGGATCGCCGTTCTCGTCCCTCATGCCCTGACGGATCTGCTCCTGACGTCTCTTGTACGCCTGCCATGAGCTCGACCACCGGTAGGCCTTGCCCACCGTGTTGCGGAAGTCGGTGCGCGCGTACACCTCGAACGGCAGGTACTGGTATCCGACGGACACGTTCTCCGCCGCCTCGGCGAGCACACGGTTGAACTGCTGGCCGCCGAAGTACGGGATGTCGATGCCGTCCGTGTTGCGCACGGTGGTCTTGTCGAGGAAGCTCTCGCTTTGCAGGGTGGCGAGGTCGGCGGGGAACGCGCCGCCGTCCACGCGAGCGCCGATGCCCTCCTTGTCATGGGTGACGAAGTCGACGAACCGGTACGCGGCGCGAGGCTTGCGCGTGGATTGGAGGACGCTCATGGCCGATCCGCCGTTCTCCGCCGTGGTGGTCGAGCCGTCCGGCGTGGGCATGGCCGTGACGCGCCACAGGCCGGAGGCTCCGAGCACGTTGGACAGCAGCATGGACGGCATCCATGCGCCGGAGAACACGGAGGCGACGTCGCCGGTGCCGAGGGCGCGCTTCCAGCTGTCGGACCATGTGGTGCGGCGGGTGTCGACGAGTCCCTCGTCGATCATCTTCTGCCAGAATTCGGTGAACCGTTCGGTGCCTTCGTCGCCGGCGAGGTCCACGGTGACGGTCTTGCCGTCGGCGCTGGTGTGGAACGGCCGGCCGCCGGCCAGCCAAATCATGGCCGCATAGAAGCTGGCATCACCGGCGTCCGCGGCGATGTACACGCCGATCTCCTTGAGCTTCTTGGCGGCCTCGTAGTAGTCGTCCCAGGTCTTGATCCGGCTGGCGTCGACACCGACCTGATCGAACACCTCCTTGTTGTAGAAGAAGGCCATCGGTCCGGAATCCATCGGCAGGCCGTAGACGCGTCCAGCGAGCTGCACGCTCGACCAGGTACCGGGTGAGAAGAACCCGGAATAGTCGTCGCCCACGTAGTCGGACAGGTCGAGCAGCTGTCCGGACACGGCGTATTGCGGGAGCGCGAAGTATTCGATCTGGGCGACGTCGGGCATGCCGTAGCCGTCCTGGATGGCCGTGTTGAGGTTCTCGTAGCCGGAGATGTCCTTGAGGTCCACGACGATGTCCGGATTGGCCTGTTCGAACCGGTCCACCACGGTGGCCATGCTCGGTTCCCAGCTCCATACGGTGATGTGCGTGCGGTCGTCGGCGGCCTGTCCGCAGGCGACGAGGGAGACGATGGAGGCGATGGCCGCGAGGGATGCGGCGACGCGGGTGATCCGATTGCGCAGTGCCATGTCCGTCCGTGCTCCTTGCCTGTGTCCGTCAGTTGCGTACCGTCGTCTCGAGTCTACACGCAACGACGAGGCCCCTTGGGGCGATGCGTGCATCGCTCCAAGGGGCCTCGCGTGTTCAGTTATGCGTCAGTCCACGCCGGTGCGTCCGGTTCGGACCGGAGTCGGGTTCACTTGACGGTGAAGCCCTGGTCCTTGCCGTAGTCCTGCAGGGCCTTCTGCCAGGCGGCGATGCCGTCGCTCAGCTTCTGGTCGCCGGTGTAGGACTTGCCGACGTAGTCGCCGAAGATGGTGCGGGCCTTGACCTCGAAGGGCAGGAACTGGTAGTCGGAGGACACGTTCTCAGCGGCCTGGGCCAGGACCTCGTTGTACTTCTGTCCGCCGAAGTAGTCGACGTCCTCGCCATCGGAGTTCTTCACCGTGGTGGCGTTCTTGAAGGAATCGGCTTCCATGGAGGCCTTGTCGGCCGGGAAGGCGCCGCCGGCCACACGGGTGGCCACGCCGTCGCCGTGGTTCGCGTACTCGATGAACTGGTACGCGGCGTCGGCCTTGGTGGAGGACTTCAGGATGGCCAGCGAGGAACCGCCGTTCTCGGAGTTGGTCGCGGAGCCGTCGGCGGTCGGCATCTGGGTGACGCGCCACTTGCCGGCGCCAGCCGGAGCGGAGTTGGCGAGGTTGGCCGGCATCCAGGCGCCGGTGAACAGGGATGCGATGGTGCCGTCGCCCATGCCCTTGAACCAATCCTCGGACCAGCCGGTGGTCTTGGTGTCGAGCAGGCCCTCATCGAGGAGCTTCTGCCAGAAGTCGGTGAAGGTCTTGACCTTCTCGTCGCCGGTCAGGTTGATGGTGACTTCGGAACCATCGGAGGAGGTCTTGAACGGGGTGGCGCCCGCAAGCCAGGTCATGGAATCGAAGAAGCCGGCGTCACCGGTGTCGGAGGTGATGTAGTAGTTGTCGCCGAGGGCGTGGATCTTCTTGGCGGCCTCGTAGTACTGATCCCAGGTCTTGATCTGCTCGGCGTCGACGCCGGCCTTGTCGAAGACCTCCTTGTTGTAGAAGAAGGCCATCGGGCCGGAATCCATCGGCAGGCCGTAGACCTTGCCGGAGAACTGCACGGAAGCCCACGGGCCGGGGGTGTAGAAGTCCTCGTAGCCGGAGGTCTTGTCGGTGATGTCCAGCAGGTTGCCCTTGATGGCGTACTGCGGGATGGCGTAGTACTCGACCTGGGCGACGTCCGGGGCGCCGGAGCCGGCCTCGATGGCGTTGTCCAGCTGGGTGTATTCCTTGGTGTTGGTGCCGACGTTCTTGAGGTTGACCTTGATGCCGGTCTTCTTCGTGAAGTCCTTGGCGACCTGGGTCAGGGTGGGCTCCCAGGCCCACACGGTGATCTCCTTGGCGTCCTTCTCCTGCGCCGGCTGGTCGCTGGCGTTGTCGGAACCGCAGGCGGCGAGGCTGGCCAGCATGGCGACCGCACCGGTCAGTGCGATGGCCTTCTTGGCGTTCGTGAACTTCATCGTCCTTTATCTCCTTCCCTTCGGCCGACTCCATTTCGACCGAAGACATTTGTGGTTGCCGCTTCCATCTCCGCGATCTTCGAACCGAATCTCTTCGATTCTCGGCTGTGAGAACCGGTTGAATTGCCTACCTGTTCCGCTTTGATGGTTGCGATAACATTGATTATACACATGCCGAGCTTTTTCGCCACCAGCTTGGGTGTTTCGGCGTGTTATCGATAACACGGCATGTTCTTCAGTTGTGGTTCTTCAGTTATGGACGGCCGCGTCCGGCCGGCATGCCCAAAGGCGGTTCCGGCCAGACGCGACGGGCGGCGGAGGGCCGGCCGCCGTCTCCCCACGATCCGGGGAAGAGGACGACCTGCCCATGCACCGGCCACGAGGTCACAGTTTGACGACGAGGACGCCGTTGGGGCTGATGGCGGCCGTGTGCTCGCTCTCGTTGACCTGGGCGAGGGAGGCGACGAGGGGCTCGCCCTCGACGTCCACCACGGCCGTGCCGTGCGTACGGTTGAACAGGAATACGAAGTGGTTCTCGCCAGTGTCGTCCGCACGTTCGACGCGCAGCACCTCGTCCCGGTCATCGCCGGCCGGAACCTCGATGCCGAGATCCTCGAGCAGTGCGGGCAGGCTCTTGGCGAGCCCCTCGCGTCCGAGTCGCGCGCCGACGTAGGCGGCCTTGCCGTCGCCGTATTCGTTGACGGTGATGGCGGGCGCGCCGTCCAGTCCGGTCCACTTGTCCGCCTTGAACTTGGAGACCACACGGCAGGTCTCGGCCACGGAGGTGATGACGTCGGCGAAGTCGTGCGCCACGGCGCCGTTGTCCAGGTCGAGATGATCCATCGCGCCCGGGAAGTCATCACCCATGGCGGCGAATTCCTCGACGCGCACGCCGACGACGTCCCGGATGGAGCCGGGATAACCGCCGAGCCACACATGGTCGCGTTCGTCGACCAGACCGGTGTAGTAGGTGACGAACAGCTTGCCGCCGTTCGCCACGTAGTCGCGCACGCGACGGGAGGTCTCCTCGCTGAGGATGGCGAGGCTGGGCAGCACCACGGCCTCGTAGTCGTCCCAGTTCCCGCGCACGGGCACCACGTCTGCGGTGATGCCGTTGTCCGCGAGGGCGCGGAACCAGTCGAGCGGCTCGGTCCAGTGGCGCACCTGCTGCGTGGGCGTGGCGGTGTGTTCGGTGGCCCACTCGGACTCGTAGTCGAACACCACGGCCACCTTGGACCTGACCAGTCTGGTGTCGAGGAGGCCCTCGTCGGCGAGCTTGTTCAGGTCGGCGCCGAGTTCGCACACATCGCGGAACACCTGGGAGTCCGGGCCCGCGTGCGGCACCATCGACGAATGCCACTTCTCCGCGCCCGCCTTCGACTGACGCCACTGGAAGTAGCAGATCGCGTCCGCACCCATCGCCAGATGCGCCAGCGAATCACGCACCAGCTCGCCCGGTTCGCACCGGTAGTTGATGGGACGCCAGTTCACCGCGGACGTGGAATGCTCCATGAGGAACCATGGATTCTTGCGCGCGATACCGTCGACGAGCGAGGCGGAGTACGCCAGCTCGTCGAAATGGGCCTCGCCGGGGGTGAAGTAGTGGTCGTTGGATACGAAGTCCACGTCCGCGCCCCACTTGTCGTAGTCGAGACCGGTGCCGCCGGCGGAGACCATGAAGTTGGTGGTCTGGGGCTTCGGCGCGATCTGAAGCAGCGCGTCGCGCTCGGCGCGGTAGAAGTCCAGCAGCGCGTCCGAGCTGAACCGCTTCCAGTCCAGCAGCTTGCCCGGGTTCATGAAGTTCCCCTCGCCGATGTAGCGCGGCGGGATGATCTCGCTGAACGAGTTCATCCGCTGCGCCCAGAACGCCGTGCCCCACGCCTCGTTCACCGCGTCGATCGTCTTGTAGCGATCCTCGCACCAGGCGCGGAACGCGCGCTCAGCGTCCGGCGAATAGTCGAACCGGTTGTGGCACCCGTACTCGTTGCTCACATGCCACGCCACCACATACGGGTTGTCCTTGTAGTGTTCGGCCATCGCACGGCACAGCCTGAGCGCGTACTCCTGGAACACCGGGCTCGTGGCGCGCCAATGCTGGCGCGCGCCCGGCTGGCACACGTCGCCCCGCTCATCCACCCACAGGATCTCCGGATGCGCCTGCGTCAGCCACATCGGCGGCGACGCCGTGCCCGAGGCGAGGTCGACGGCGATGCCGGCCTTGCCGAGCTTGTCGATGACACGGTCCAGCCACGCGAAGTCGTACACGCCCTCGCGCGGCTCCAGCTTCGCCCACGAGAAGATCGCCACGGAGACCAGGTTGACGCCGGCCTCCTTCATCAGGATGATGTCCTCGTCCCAGGTCTCCTCGGGCCACTGGTCCGGGTTGTAGTCGCCGCCGTACCAGATGCGCGGCTTGCCGCCCGCCAGAGGCTGCGGCCACTTGAACGTTCTACGTTCGGTCATGTTCTTTCCTTTTGGTTGGGTTGTGCTTCATTGCCAACGATTGAAATCCACCGATAGAGATGATGGGCGGCGGGCCGGAGCCCGTCGCCCATCATTCACAGGCGATGGAGGGAGACCGTCCGGTATGGCGGCCGCCATACCGGACGTATGCCGGTCATTCCTTGACGGCGCCGGCGGCGAGTCCGGACTGCCAGTACTTCTGCAGGCACAGGAACGCGATGACCAGCGGGATGATCGTGATCAGCGACCCCGTGATCACGAGGTTCTGGATCGCCTGGCCGCCGGCAGTCGAGGCCTGGTCCTTCCACTGGTTCAGGCCGATGGTCAGCGGATACCAGTCCGCGTCCTTCAACATGATCAACGGCAGGAAGTAGTTGTTCCACGTCGCCACGATCGTGAACAACGCCGTCGTCACGATACCCGGCGCCAGCAGGGGCAGGCTGATCGTCCAGAACGTGCGGAACTCCGACGCCCCATCCACCCTGGCGGCCTCCAGGAGTTCGGTCGGGACGGCCTGCTCGCTGAAGATCCACATCAGGTACAGGCCGAACGGGCTGATCAGGCTCGGGATGATCATGGCCCACGGCGTGTTCGTGAGACCCAATTTGGCGAACAGGAGGAACTGCGGGACCGCCAAAGCGATGCCCGGCACCGAAATACTGCCGATGATGACCGCGAACACGGCCTTACGCCCGGGGAACCGGAACTTCGCCAACGCGTACCCGCCCATGATCGCCAACAGGGTCGCGCCGCCCGCGCCCACCACGACATAGAGGATCGTGTTGACGAGCCAGCGGCCGAAGATCCCGTCCTGGTACGTGAACACCGTCGCGATGTTGTCCCACAGGGCGAACGAACGGCCGAAGCCGAGACCGAACGTGGACGTGAAGTCCGCCTGGGTCTTCGTCGCGTTGATCATGAGGTACACGAACGGGAACAGGCAGTACACGGCGAAGATCGCGCACACGACCGTCATCCACGTACTGCGGCGCGGATTGTTCACGTTCGCGAACCCGCTCTTCTCCGCGCGCCTGCGCTCCGCCGCCTCGTCACGGGCGACGCGCTTCTGGCGCGCCCTCTCCGCCCGCCTGGCGGCCCTCTCCTGCTCGCGCAGCGACTGCGCGGAAGTGGTTGCCTCGCTCACTTCATCTGCTCCTTCATGCTGTTCAGCTGCACCGCGTACGCGATCGCCATGGTGATCACGGCCATCGTGATGGCCAGGGCGGCGGCGTAGTTCGATTGGTTGCCCGAGAACGACAGGTTGTACGCGTACATGTTCGGCGTGTAGTACGTCG
>NZ_JAFEJX010000004.1:0-225786 GCF_018555635.1 Bifidobacterium sp. CP2
GGTACGCGGCCGTGACGCCCATGCTCCGGGCCACGGTCAGGGGCAGGGAGCCGATGGTGTTGGGCTGGTCGACGACCAGCAGCACGCGGCCGTGTTCGCGGAGGCGTTCCAGCATCGTGCGGATGGCGTTCTCGTCCTGTTTCAGCGGCCTGTCGTACAGGGTGTTCCCGTCGCGGTCGAGGGCGCACGCGTGGTGCGCGCTCTTGCCGACGTCCAGGCCGACCCACACGTCGATGTCGTCCGGGCTCATCATCGTTCCTCCCGTCATGGGGTTCCGTCGGCCGCCGCGACTCGGTCGATGGAGTCCGGACGCCCGTGCCGCATCCACATTACGGAGAGACCTGGGCCATGCGCCCCTACGCGTCCATGCGGCCGGCCTGGTTCCTATCAGCGGTCATCGGATGCCCCCGCTCCCGGCGACAACACCCCCCGGATCATCAACGACAGGGCGAGACAGTCATACCGGAACCGGCGACCCGGCCCCGACCACCGGGACCTACCAAACATGGTAATGGGTCTTCGAGTTTGCCGGCTTGCCGAGGTACTTGCGGAACTTGGTGATCTGGTGGAAGTAGTTGATCGCCGACCAGAACAGGTGCGCGAGCGTGTCCTTGCGGTAGAACAGCGGGCATCCGGCGTCGCCGGCCTTGATGCGGGCGAGCGCGCGGGAGCGTTCCGGCTCGGCCACGTAGCGCTTGATGACGGACTTCGGCACCATCTGGAAGAGGAAGTCCTTGTCGGCCACGCGCGGCTTGATGGTCTTGCCGAGCACATAGTGGTCGACGAACAGGGTGACGAAGTTCACGCCGGCGAGCGTCAGGTAGTAGGTGTTGCGTCCGGGACGCGTGTTCACCTCGAAGAACTTGTAGGTGCCGTCGCGTTCGTCGTATTTCGCGTCGAAGTTGGAGAAGCCCTCGTAGTGGGTCTCCTTGAGGAACTTCGCCGCCTGGGCCACCACGTCGGGCTGCTTGTCGTCGATGATGCACACCGGGTTGCCGATGGCGGTGGGGTGGTGGTCCTGCAGGAGCACCTGCCCGATGCAGGAGACCAGCACGTTGCCGTCCTTGTCGGAGAAGCAGGTGATGGACCTGAGGTGCGCGTCGTCGCCGGGCACGCAGTCCTGGACGATGAGGTCCTTGTCGTACACGGACTTCTGGAGTTCGGTGAACACGTATTCGAGCTTCTCAGGGGTCTCGATGGTGAAGACCTTCTCCTTGCCGGGGAATTCGGCGTAGTGGTAGCGCGCCGAATTCGAGGGCTTGGCGATGACCGGGTAGGTGAACTCGTCCACCGGGATCCTCACGTTCGGGTCGGAGCAGTCGAAGCTCCACGTCTTGGGGTAGGGGATGCCGAGCTTCTCGCAGATGCGGTAGAACTCGCCCTTCTGCGTGATGCGGTCCAGCAGGTCGAAGTCGATGTACGGCACGACGAAGTAGCGTTCGAGACGCTGCTTGTTCTGGGAGAAGATGCGCGCGTACCAGTCGCCGCAGCCGACGAGGATCGGCACCTTCTTGCCTTCGAGCTCGCGGCCGAGCGTGTCGAGGTAGTCGAGCATGGTGGCCTCCTGGTCCGCGTGCGGCACCATGCGGTAGTCGACGAAGCGGCTGGAGGAGACGAACTTCTGGTCGGCGGTGCCGATCACGATGCTGTTGACGCCGTACGCCTCGTGGAAGCAGCGGGCGTAGGAGTAGGAGAGCGTGTCCGCGCCGAGCACGACCGGCTGCAGGTAGGTGGACACGTCCCGTTCGGATTTGATGAGCGTATGTGGGTTCATGGTTGCCTCATTGTACTGATGCGTTGTGCCGGTGCTGTGTCGGCCGTCACGCCTGCGGCTGCTGCGTGGTCTGCGATGCGGTCTGCGACGACGCGTCGTCCAGGCCGAGTTCGCGGCGCACGATGACGGCGTCGCCCGGCCACCAGACGTGCTTGCCGTTGATGATGTTGCGGGTCTCGTGTCCCTTGCCGATGACGAGGACGATGTTGAAGCGTCCGTCGCGTTCGGTGGACTCCTTCGCCTGCGCGATGGCGGTCACGATGGCCTCCTCACGCGGCACGATGATCTGCACGGTCTGCCTGCCGTCGTCCGGCACGAACGAGGCCATCTCCTCGCAGATCTTGCGCGGGTCCTCGAAGTTCGGGTCGTCGAGCGTGAAGATGAACGATTCGGCGCGGCCCAGCGCGCCCTTGACGATGCCTTCGCGGCGGTCGATGGCCTTGCCGCCGGTGGTGCCGGAGACGAGCGTGATGCGCGGGTTCCGTTCGCCGTACACGCGGATCATCTCGTCGACGAGCGCCTTGGTGGACATGTAGTTGTGCGCGAAGTCCACGTACACGTGCAGGTCGTCGCCGCCGATGAAGCGTTCCATGCGGCCCGGCACCTGCACGTGCTCGATTGCGGCGAGCGCGTCGCTGTCGAACGGCACGCCGGCCTTCATGGCGATGGCGATGGCCGCGGCGGCGTTGAGGAAGTTGAATTCGCCGAGCATGTCGAGCTCGAACGGGCGCGCCTCGTCGCCGCAGGCGGCGATGAACCCGGTCTTGCGGCGCGGGTCGGCGGCCACGACCACGTCGGCCGGCGTGTGCAGGCCCGCGGCCGGATCGTGCATGGCGAATGTGGTGACGGGCGCGCCGTGGGCGGCGGCGTCCTCGCGCAGCAGGCCGATGTGGGCGGAGTCGGCGCCGATCACCATGGTGCGGGAGTTCGCGATGATCTGGCGCTTGCAGTGGAAGTAGTCCTCGAACGTGGGGTGTTCGATGGGGCTGATGTGGTCGGGGGAGATGTTGAGGAACGCGCCCACGTCGAACGTGAGCCCGTAGATGCGCTGGATCTTGTACGCCTGGGAGCTGATCTCCATGACCAGATGCGTCATGCCGTTGTCCGCGGCCTCGCGCAGCATGCGGAACGCGTCCAGCGGCTCCGGCGTGGTGAGCTTCGAGGGTTCGAAGGTCTTGCCGTCGAGGCACACGGCGATGGAGCTCATCATGGCGGCGTGGCCGTGCGTGTACGCGTTGAGGATGGCGTGCGTGTAGTAGTCGGTGGTGGTCTTGCCCTTGGTGCCGGTGATGCCCACCATGGTGAGTTCGCGTTCCGGGTGTCCGAAGTATTCGGCGGCGATGAGGCTCATTGCCCGGTGCACGTTGTCCACGATGAGGCCGGGCGCCTTCGTGCGGTCGGAGTATTCGGTCTCGGCCACGTACACGGCGAGGCCCTTGTCGTCGATGCCGTCGAGGAATTCGGGCTTGAAGCGTCCCTTGATGAACAGCAGCGATCCGGGTTTCACCTCGCGGGTGTCGTAGGTGATGGACGGGATCGGATCGTGGGCGCCGGGCACCGTGTCGGCGTCGATGGTCCAATGGTCGCCGGCGACGATCTCGCGCAGCAGATGGTGTTCTTCCAGCAGCTTGGCCACGGAGGCGAGGCTCAGCGGCGAAGTCGTGGTGGACATGTGGCTCTCCCTTGTTTCTTCGGCGGCGCGGGTTTCGCGCGCCCCACCGATACTACTCCGGCGCTGTGCTCAATCCAATGCGTTCCGTCGGCGCCGGTTTCCCGTTCTCCTGCGCCGGTCAGCGTTCGTCGAGGAGACGCTGCACGACATGGTCGTCGCCCTCGTACGGCACGTGCCGGTTGAGGTCCTTGATCCAGCGTTCATGGCCCTTGCCGATGATGAGCGTGACGTCCGTGCGCTCCGGGTGCGAGCGCGCGTCGGCGAGGGCGTCGGCGATGGCCTGGACGCGGTCGACGATGACGTCCGCCTTCACGTCCGGGTTCGTCACATTGGACATCATGTCGCGGCAGATGTCCTCGTACGGTTCGGTGTCCGTGTCCTCGGCGGTGAACACGAAGCGCGCGATGCGCGCCTGCGCCGCGTCGACGATCTCCTTGCGCCTGTCGTACGCCTTGTTGCCGGCCGAGCCGGCCACGAGCGTGATGTACGGGTTCCGGTCGCCGTACCGTGCTGCGACGAAGTCGAGGAGCGCCTTGACGGACGTGTAGTTGTGCGCGTAGTCGACGATGACGTGCGTGTCGGTCGCCGGGTCTTCGGTGAGTTCCATGCGGCCGGACACGCGCGTCGGTTCCATGGCGTGCAGCGCGTCCGTGGCGTCCGCGGGCACGCCGGCGGCGTGCGCGAGGGCGATCGCGGCGAGCGCGTTCGCGTAGTTGAAGTCGCCGACCAGATGCAGGCGGTAGTCGCCCAGGTCGGCACCGTCCAGGGCGAACCGGTAGTGGTCGTGGGCGGCGTCGGCGGGCACGCCGGTGACGTCGGCGGTGCGTGCGTCGTCGTCGGCCGGCTCGTCGGCGAGCAGACGGAACGTGGTGACGGGGATGCCGGCGGCGGCCGCGTCCTCGCGCAGCAGGTCGGCGTGCGCGGCGTCGGCGTTGAGCACGAGCGCGCGGCTGTTGTACGCGATCCGGCGTTTGCAGTACAGGTAGTCCTCGAGCGTGGGGTGTTCGATGGGGCTGATGTGGTCGGGGGAGATGTTGAGGAACGCGCCCACGTCGAACGTGAGCCCGTACACGCGATGCACCTTGTACGCCTGCGAGCTGACCTCCATGACGAGGTAGCGCATGCCGTTGGAGACGGCTTCGCGCATCATGCGGAACGCGTCGAGGGACTCCGGCGTGGTGAGGTCCGATTCCTCGTACGTGCGGCCGTCCAGGCAGTTGTCCACGGAGGAGAAGAGGGCGCAGCGTCCGCCCGAATACGCGTTGAGGATGGCCTGCGTGAAGTAGGCGGTGGTGGTCTTGCCCTTGGTGCCGGTGATGCCGATGACGGTGAGCTCGTCCTGCGGACGTCCGTAGAATTCGGCGGCGAGCAGGGCGAGGGCCTTGCGCGCGTCGTCGACGATGAGCCCCGGTGCGGCGGTGTGTTCGGACATGTCGGTCTCCGCCACATAGGCGGCGAGGCCCTTCGCGTCGCATCCGTCGAGGAATTCGGGCTTGAACCGGCCCTTGCAGACGAGCAGGGCTCCGGGCTCCACGCTGCGGGTGTCGTAGGTGATGGCGGCGAACGCCTTGTCCGCGTCCGTGATGCCGTCGACGGTCCTCGTCCACTCGCCGCCGTGGACCACTTCGCGCAGCAGGTGGTGGCGTTCGAGCAGGGAGGCGGCCGAATCCAAGGTCAAAGCCATGAGAGGTCCTTTCGGGGAACGGATGATGCGTGATGACGGAACGGGTATACGATGACGGATGAAACCGGGAGTTTCCTGTATGGGAGGTGTCCGTTCGGTAAGCATACCGGCAGCGCATCCCGTCCCGGACGCCGGCGCGGCGTCCGGTGGCTACAATGGGCAACCGTGACCACCCCACAGACCGAGACACTCGCCGAGAAGCGCGCGCGCTTCGAACGGCTCGCCATGCCAGCGCTCGACGCGCTGTACCGGCGGGCGATGCGTCTGACGAACAATCCGGACGACGCCCAGGACCTGGTGCAGGACACGTTCGAGAAGGGGTTCAAGGCGTTCGATTCGTTCCAGCCGGGCACCAACTTCGAGGCGTGGATGACCACCATCGAACGCAACACCTACTTCAACCAGTACGCGAAGGCCAAGCGGCGCCCCCAACGCGCCAACGACGCCGACGGCGAATACGACGACTGGGATCTGTACGCGGCGTCGGAGCATTCCCCGGATGCGCTCAAATCCGCCGAGGACGAGTATCTCGACGCGTTCGCCCCCGAGGAGATCATGGACGCGTTGGCGAAGCTGTCGCCGGAACGCCGGCAGGTGTTCATCGACGCGGCCATCGACGGCAAGTCGTACCAGCAGGTCGCCGACGAGCAGGGCGTGAAGATCGGCACCGTCATGAGCCGGCTCAACCGCGCGCGCACGCAGCTCAAGCGCGAATTGGCGTCCTATGCGCGGGAGCACGGCTACGGGACGAAGCTTCCCGCGGAACGTTCCGGCAAGACCGCGGATTCACCGAAAGCAAAGTCCGCCGAAATCCCTTCCGCACCGGCGGTTTCCGGTCATAATGGGAGGAAAGGCCCCCATGCGGGGGCGTCGCCCATCGCCGGACGAGGAAAGGAGACACGATGAACGGACGACAGGTGGAACGCGTGCATCACATCTCCATCACACATACGCTGCCCGACGGCACGGTCAGGACGGTCAGCCGCACCGAGGTGCGTGTCACGGACGACACGGACGAGGCCGTCTCCTACGATCCGGCCGTGGACGGGGACTGCTTCGACCCCTCGACCTGCTGCTCGGAGCGCGAACAGGCCATGATCGCCGCGCTGCGCGCGTATCTGCGCCCCGACGAGGCGCCGGAATGCCTCAAGGCGCGTGTCAAGGCGTGCCTCGACCATTGCTGCGGGCAGTGACCGCGCACCCCAAGCGGCTTGGCTTCAATCGGACGGACGTGGACGGACGCCCGCAATGAGAAAACCCGCCCGGCCGAAAGGCCTAGGCGGGTTTCCGTATGTCTTGCGACGGGATCAGGCGTTGGGGCGCTTGCCGTGGTTGGCGGCCTTCTTACGACGATCCTTGCGCTTACGTCCGCGCATGCCCATGATGGACTCCTTTGCTGAAGATAATTAAGCCTTCGGCATTATGCCACATCGCGGCGACGTTCTCAACCGCGCGCCGCGATGCGGCATTTTCCGGCAGGCTTCGGACCCGATGCCGCATGGCATACGGTCCCTGCGGAAGCGTCAGACCCGTTCGGCCCGGAACGTGACGCGCGTCGTGTAGTCGTCGCCGGGTTCCAGCACGACCAGGTCCTTGCCGGAGCGGAACGCGTCGGCGTACGCGGTCATCGGCTCGACGGCTACACCGGGCTGGCGCACCTTCTCGCCGATCTCGTTGCCCGTGCACACCTGCCACGAGTTGATGGTCCCGTCGCCGGTCAGCGTCACCTTGATGCCGTCGGGACGGGTGAACACGGCCGACGTGCCGCCGTCCGCGTCGCGGTCGACGATGTCGGTCCACGCGTCGTCGAAGCCGCGTCCTTCAAGCGTGGGGTCGTCGCGAAGGTCGTAGATGCCGGCGACCGGCTCCTCGCCGGTGGGCAGCAGATGCTCGTCGACGGTGACGTGCGTGGCGCAGGGAAGCGTCAGACGGCACCGCTCGTTGTCCGGCGTGATGGCGGGGCCGTGGGAGGTCTTGCCGTTGGAGAGCCACGGGTGGATGCCGAACGCCCACGGGGCCCTCACCTCGTCGTTGTTGTGGACGGTGAACGTCTCATGCAGACCGTCCTCCTCGAGCGCGTAGGTGGCGGTGATGGTGATGTCGAACGGGTAGCCGGCCAGGTCGGGGGAGCGCCAGGAGAGCGTGACGTGGCTTTCGCCCAGGTCCTCGAGCTTCCACATATAGCGGTACGCGTAGCCGTGCAGCGAGGCGGAGCGGTCGAACTCGTCGATCGGCATCTGGTAGCTTTCGCCGTCGAACGTGTACTGGCCGTCGGTCACACGGTTCGGGTACGGGGCCAGCACCCAGCCGTTGCAGCAGGGGATGACCTTGTTCGGGTCGAACGGGACGATGATGTCCTCGCCCTGCCATCTGAGCTCGCGCAGGCTCGCGCCCAGCTCGGTGACGACGGCGCTCCAGTCGCCTTTGCGGATCGAATACTGGTTGCCGGTACGGGGTTTGAGAACCATGACGTGACACTCCTTCGTGGACAGGCGCGCGAATCGGACGCCGAAAAACGGATTGTTACCGCTCACAATGGTAGCGTGTTGGCGTTCGTGGCACGCAGGGGATGTCGGCCGTCGCCGAATGCGATGTCGGTCCGCATCGGCATGGAGAAGCGGTGTGCGATTGCTACTTCAGCAGGTCGGCGTGCCCCACGAGTCCTGGTACACCCAGCTGATCTTGCCTTCGCCTTGGCCGCCTCCGTTGCCAGAGCCTCCGTCGCCGGAGCCGCTGCCGCCGTCGCCCGCGGCGAGCGTGGCGGTGGCGACCGCGAGCGCCGTCAGCGTGCGCGCCGCCTGTTTCCATGAGAACCTCATAGGTTCCGGCTCCTTTCGAATCATCCGGTCCGGCGTGGACTCGCCGGACACGACCCGCGTCTATGCGGATCGTGCGTTGGGACGAATCAGACGGAGTCGCATAGGAAGATACGAAAGTAAAGCCGGGTGACGATGCCATGGCCCCAAGCGTGCGTCCGGCGGATACGGGAAGAGGGCGACGGCACGGGGAGTGCCGCCGCCCTCAAGAAGCGGAAAGAAGACTAGGAAGAGGTCTATCAGGGGGTCATCCAGTCCGATTCGCAAGACGGATTGGACTGAGATACTTCACATCCACCCCACCAGTCAGGGCCACTGCTGTTTCCGCTATTGGAGTTTCCAGAAGAGCTGCCGCCGGAGGACGATCCGCCGGACGACTTGCCCGACGACCCCCGGTACGTGGACCCACCGGACGACTTCCGGTACGTGGAACCGCCCGACGACTTGCGGGACGTGGACCCGCCGGACGAGGAACGCGCCCCGGACGACGCCTGGATCTCCGCCGCCTGACGGTCCGCCTCCTCCTTCGCCTTGACGGACGCGTCCACGGCCTTGGCCGCGTCATCCACCTTGCTTTTCGCGTCGGACAGGGCCTTCACGTCCGCCTTCTCGTCGTCATGGGTCTTCCTCGCGTCGTCCAACACGGTTCGCAGCGAGGCGCGCGTGTTCTCGTCCGCGACCTTACCCTCCGTGTCCTTGTACTTGGATTCGCCCGCATCCAGGCTGGACTTGAGCGCCGTCTTCGCATCGTCGAGGAGCTTCGCTTCGTGCGACGCGTCCACCGCCGCGACGGCCGCCTTGAGGCTCTTCATGTGCTTCCCGTACCAGTCGGACTGTTCGCCCATGGTGGTCGCGGCCTCGTCCAGGCCCGTCTTGTCGTCGGCCGTGCAGCCCGGATACCCGGGCGTCTTCTCCGCCAACAGCTTGGCCAGCGCGTCCACGGTCTTCGCGTCCTTCACGTCCGCGATCTTGATGGAAGCCGCCTGGGCCGCGTCCCCGTTCACCAGCGTGTTGTACGCGTTCGCCTGTCCGCGCAGCGTGTCCGCCGCCTGGAAGCACGCCGTCCTGGCCGCCTCCAGCTCATGCGCAGTCCACGCACGCCAACCCAGGCCGCCACCCACGGCAAGCGCCACCACCGCCACGACGGCGACCGTCGGCACCAGCCACTTCGAACGCGGCTTCCTGGCGCTCCTGTCGTCTCCCATGTTCCCGCCGTCCGCATCCGGCGGCAGAGGAACCGGCGGCAGACTCCCGCCTGTTTTAGACGCAAGAGATGTGGTGACGGGGTCGATGTTGGGTTTCGGATTATTGGAAGAGGAGACCTGTTTCATATTCATAATGCATCCTTGATGCGGCATTGCTGAGGGTTTGCCCCAATCTTGGCACCCCCCCCTCGACGAATTCGCCTTCGCCAGACGAGCGCGAGTCCATATGCCGGATATCCGGTCAGGGGAACGGCGACGATCCGGATTCCCGGGACACGCCGGATGTCGTTCCGGCATCCGCCTCTCCGTGGATGCCATCATGATGGGAGGTATGCAAAGGAGGCATGAAATGTGGTGGCATGACGAGAAGCCGGAGGCCGTGTTCTGGGATCTGGACGGTACGCTCATCGATTCCGACCCGTATTGGGTGCGCGCCGAACGCGCGCTGTTGGAGGAGCACGGCGGCGTGTGGGACGATCCGCTCGCCGAGGCGATGCAGGGCGCATCCCTGCCCACCGTGACGCGGCTGCTGCATGAGCGCGGCGTGAGCGGCATGGACCATGACGCCATTGTGGCACGCCTCACCGCCGACGTGATGCGCATGGAGGATGAATGCCTGCCATGGATCCCCGGCGTGCGCGACGCGCTGACCGGATTGGCCGAGGCCGGCGTGCCGTCCGTGCTGGTCACCGGATCGCCGCGTCCCATCGTGGACAACGTGATCGCCCACGCGCCGGCCGGCGCGTTCGTCGGATCGGTGAGCGGCGAGGAGGACATGCCGCACAAGCCCGCGCCGGAACCCTACTGGGCCGCGGCGCGCATCGCCGGCATCGTCTCCGGCGTCGACGGCGCCGTGCCGTCGATTGCTCCCGTCGACTCCGCGCTCATGCGCCGTTGCGTCGTGTTCGAGGATTCCGTTCCCGGTCTCACCGCGGCGCGCGCCGCCGGCGCCACGGTCGTGGCAGTCACCGGATACGCTCGCGTCGACGTCACCGCCGACCCGGCCCTGCGGAGCCTGTACGACCGCACCATCCGCGATTTCCGCGACCTGCGGTAGGGGAGCCCCGTTGAAGTTCGTCATCGCCCCGGACTCGTTCAAACACTGCATGACCGCGCGGCAGGCCGCCGAGGCGATACGGGAGGGCCTGTCCCGCGTGTTCCCCGACGCCGCGTACGACCTGGTGCCGATGGCCGACGGCGGCGAAGGCACCGTGGCCTCGCTCGTCGACGCCACCGGCGGCGTCCTGTGCGGGGCCGACGTGCTCGACCCGCTGCAGCGACCCATCCGCGCGACATACGGCATGCTCGGCGACGGGCACACCGCCGTCATCGAAATGGCCGAGGCGTCCGGCATCCAACATGTGGACGCCGCCGACCTCGACCCGCTCACGGCCACCACCTACGGGACCGGACAGCTCATCCGCGCCGCGCTCGACGACGGCGCGCGCCGCATCATCCTCGGCATCGGAGGGTCGGCGACCAACGACGGCGGCGCAGGTATGGCGGAAAGCCTGGGCGTGCGCCTCCTCGACGCCGCAGGCCGGCCGATTCCGCGCGGCGGCGGCGCGCTCGGGTGTCTCGCCCGCATCGACGTCTCCGGCATCGACCCACGGATCAAGGCGACGGACATCCTCGTCGCCTCCGACGTGACCAACCCGCTGACCGGCCCCACGGGGGCCTCCGTCGTGTTCGGCCCGCAGAAAGGCGCCACGTCGGACATGGTCGAGACGCTCGACCGGAACCTGCGGCACTATGCCGACGTCATCCGACGATGCCTCGGACGCGACGTGGAACGACAACCCGGCGCCGGCGCCGCGGGCGGACTGGGCGCAGGACTGCTCGCCTTCACCCAAGCCACGATGCGTTCCGGCGCGGCCCTCGTCGCCGAGACCGCACGGCTCGCCGACAGGGCCGTCGACGCCGACTACTGCCTCACCGGCGAAGGACACATCGACGCGCAGACCCGCTACGGCAAGACGCCCATGGGCGTGGCGCAGGCTGTACGCCGCGGCAACCCGGACATCGGCGTCATCGCGTTCGCCGGATCCCTCGACGTGGACGCCGCCGCCCTGCACGGCATCGGCATCGACGCGGCGTTCGCCATCACGCCGGGCGTGACGGACCTCGCACAGGCGTTGGCGGACGGGCCGGCGAACCTCGCGGACGCCGCAGAGAACGTGGGGCGCGTCATCGCGCTCGGGCGAAGGCGTTGACGCGGAGCGTGTCCCGCGTCAACGAACCTCGCTGCGCCTGCGGAACTCGATGGGGGAGACGCCGTTCCTGCGCTTGAACGTCGCGCAGAACGAGCTCGTGTCGGTGAACCCGCACTCCTCGCACAGCCGCTTCAGAGGCATGTCCGAATTGATGAGCAGATACTTCGCGGCGTGCATGCGCGCGTCGATGATATAGGCGTGCGGCGTGTACCCGGTCTTCTTCTTGAACACGCGGATGAAATAGTATTCGCTCATGAACGCGCGCGCCGCCAGTTCGTCGATGGGCAACGGCTCGCCCAGATGACCGGAGATGTAGGTGAGCACGTCCTCGATCGCATGCGGCTGGCGTTGGGAGGAGACATCGCCGTCACAGGCCGCCATCGCGAACTCGGTGAGGATGTCGGTGATGGTCTTCGACATGCGCGGCTCGCTCACGCGTTCGGCGTCATGGAACGTGTCATAGATGTCCGTAAGCCGCGTCATCACATAGACCGGATCCCTGAGCGCGAACACCGGACCGAGCCTGTCGTCGATGAGATCGAAGTACGCGCGTGCGGCGACGCCGTCGAAATGCAGCCACAGGACCTCACTGCCCTCATCGGTGCCGTAGGAATGGTGCCGGTAGCAGTCCAACAGCACGAAATCGCCCTTGCCGGCGCGCATCGTACCCTTCTCGGTGGTGACGTCGAGCGAACCGCGGCGCACGGCCATCAGCAGGAAGCTGTCGAACGAGCTGCGCTCCTGACGGTACCCCGGCTCATATCGGAACAATCCCACACGCAGCGGATACAGGAAGGTCCGCACAGCCGTTCTGCTGGGCGTGTAGATGTAGAATTCCGAGCCCTCGTCGCTGATATGCCTCTCCGCCGGCTTCATCGTCCCTCCTCCCTTGGTCGCGATGCATGATGCGGCAATTATTCCACATTTCGTGCGACAAGGGGAGAGGGACGCCCGCAAGCGCATGACAAGCGCAATTTTCACACCGAATGCTGCAATTATCATCATCGGATGCCGTCCATAGGTGCCGTGAACCGTTGCGGACCGTGGAAGACCCGCGGTACGCGGCGGAACCGGCGGTGAAACAGGACCTTCCGCGATGACGGCAATTTTTGCATATTTCAGAGCAGGAAAACTGTGCGGCGGGCGTGGATTCGGTCTTAGGCTTGGAGGCAAGCAATCAACACATCACGAATGCAGTGACCTGCATTGCGGCATCCAACGAAGGAGTAGAACCATGGCCGTGACCATCAAGGACACCGTCATCACGATCCCGACCTACGAGATCGGCAAGGCGGACAAGAACCCGGAATTCATCGAAAAACGCGTCTACCAGGGCAGCTCGGGCCGCGTCTACCCATACCCGGTCATCGAGACCATCAGCGACGAGAAGCGCGACAAGCAGTACAAGGCCGTCATCATCGAGAACGAATACCTCGAGGTGACCGTCCTGCCCGAACTCGGAGGCCGCATCCAGTACGCCAAGGACAAGACCAACGACTACGACTTCGTCTACCGCAACGACGTCATCAAGCCCGCCCTCGTGGGCCTCACCGGACCGTGGATCTCCGGCGGCATCGAATTCAACTGGCCGCAGCACCACCGTCCCACCACCTACCTGCCGGTCGACTACAAGGTCGAGAACCTCGCCGACGGCGGCAAGGCCGTCCTGTGCCACGACACCGACCAGATGTACGGCACCCAGGTCATCACCACGATCGCCCTGCACCCCGGCAAGGCGTACATCGAGATCTCCGCCCAGCTGTACAACGGCACCTCGCTGCCGCAGACCTTCCTGTGGTGGGCCAACCCGGCCGTGCCCGTCAACCAGCACACCAAGACCGTGATGCCGCCGGACGTCACCGCCGTCATGGACCACGGCAAGCGCGACGTCTCCCGCTACCCGATCGCCACCGGCACCTACTACAAGCACGACTACTCCGAAGGCGTCGACATCGGCCGATACAAGAACGTGCCGGTCCCGACCTCCTACATGGCCGCGCACTCCGACTACAACTTCGTCGGTGGCTACGACTTCGGCGTCGGCGCCGGCATCCTGCACGTGGCCGACCACCATGTGAGCCCCGGCAAGAAGCAGTGGACCTGGGGCAACGGCGACTTCGGCCAGGCATGGGACAGGAACCTCACCGACGCGAACGGCCCGTATGTCGAGCTCATGACCGGCGTGTTCACCGACAACCAGCCCGACTTCACCTGGCTCAAGCCGTACGAAGGCAAGACCTTCACCCAGTACTTCATGCCGTACAAGGCCGTCGGCCAGGTCAAGAACGCCTCCATCAAGGCCGCCGTCAACCTCGAGATCGGCCCCGCCGACACCTTCGGCGCCGCAGGCGAGACCGAAGGCGTGGAAGCCCAGGGGCTCAAGGCGGGACAAGGCCGCGTGACCGTGTACGCCACCTCCATATACGAGAACGCCACCGTCACCGTGACCACGAAGAACGGCGAGACGTTGTACTCCCACACCGGCCGCATCAGCCCCAACGACATCGTCAAGGCCGAATTCGAGACCGGGGAAGCGGCCGCCACCGACATCACCGCCACCGTGGCCGACGCGGACGGCAACATCCTCATCGACTACACCCCACAGCCGAAGACAATCGAGAAGCTCCCGGAGCCGGCCAAGGCCGCCGACGACCCGCAGGACATCCTCACCAACGAGGAGCTGCTGCTCGCCGGCCTGCACCTCGAACAGTACCGCCACGCCACATACATGCCGGACCCGTACTACCTCGAAGGTTTGAAGCGCGATCCGGGCGACGCCCGCATCAACAACGCGTACGGCCGCCTGCTGCTGCGCCGCGGCGTGTTCGACGAGGCGGAGGGCCACTTCCGCGCCGCCATCAAGCGCCTGACCAAGCACAACACCCAGCCGTACGACTCCGAACCGCACTACAACCTCGGTCTCGCCCTCTTCTACCAGGGCGAGTATGACAAGGCGTTCGACGCCTTCTACAAGGCGACCTGGGACGACACGCAGAAGGAGCGCGCCTTCTTCTACATGGCCGCCATCGCCGCCCGTCGAGGCGACTACGCCGACGCCCTCGAATACGTGGAGAACGCCCTGACCCGCAACACGATGAACATCAAGGCACGCGGACTCAAGGCCTACCTGCTGCGCAAGCTGGGACGCGCGGACGAGGCGGCCGCCGCGCTCGCCGAGAACATCACCGTCGACGAATTCGACTTCGTCTCCGGCAACGAGCGCGTGATTGCCGGCGCCGACCCGGCCGAACTCGCCGGCCTCATGCGGGGCTTCCACGAGAACTACCTGCAGGCCGCCCGCGACTACGCCCTGTTCGGCGCGTACGACGAGGCATTGACGCTGCTCGCCGAGACCGACCAGTCCAAACCGATGGTCAAGTATTACGAGGGCTACTACCTGTCCCTCCTCGGCCGCGAAACGCAAGCCAAGGCCGCGTTCGAGGCCGCTGAGGCCGCGCCCGGCGACTACTGCTTCCCGAACAAGCTCGAGGACATCGCGCCGCTGGCCAAGGCCATTGAGACCGTGAACGGCGCCAAGGCCTCCTACTACCTCGGATGCCTGTACTACGACAAGGTCCAGGCCGAGAAGGCCATCGCCCTGTGGGAACGGTCACGCGACCTCGACCCGGAATTCCCCACCGTGCACCGCAATCTGGCGCTCGCCTACTACAACAAGCGCGGCGACGCCGCCTCCGCCGGCCGCGAGATCGAGGAGGCCTACCGCCTCGACGAATCCGACGCACGCGTCTTCCTGGAACTCGACCAGCTGCACCGCAAGGTCGGTTGGACCTACGCCCAACGCCTCGTCGAATTCGACAAGCACCTCGACGTGGTCGCCGAACGTGACGATCTGTTCATCGAATATCTCACCGTGCTCAACCAGACCGGCAACTACGCCAAGGCGTATGACCTCATGAGCCGACGCCACTTCCACCCGTGGGAGGGCGGCGAAGGCAAAGTCACCGCGCAATACCGCATCGCGCTGACCCTGCTCGCCAAGGACGCGATGGCCGCCGGCGACTGGACGCGCGCCAAGGACCTGCTGACCCGTACCCTGTCCTACCCGCACAACCTCGGCGAAGGCAAACTCGAAGGCCAGAAGGACAACGACATCCACTACTACCTCGGTGTCGTCGAACGCCACCTCGGCGACGAGACCGCCGCACAGGCCGAATTCCGTAGGGCCACCATCGGCCCCGACGAGGTCAAGGGCGCAATGTACTACAACGACCAGCCGGCCGAGATGATCCTCTTCCAGGGTCTCGCCCACAAGGCGCTCGGCGAGGATGGGCCCGCCAACGCCCGCTTCTACCGCCTGCTGGACTACGGTGAGCAGCACCTCGACGACCAGGTCAGGATCGACTACTTCGCCGTCTCGCTGCCGGACTTCCTCATCTTCGAGAACGACTACACGAAGATGAACCGCATCCACTGCCTGTACCTCATGGCCCTCGCCAACATCGGCAACGGCGACAAGGACAAGGCCGCCCGGCTGCTCGATGAGGCTCTGAGGCTCGACCCGAGCCACATCCAGGCGAATCTGTTCGCGGACGAGGTCAACAACCGTCACGTGCTGTGATCGGCGGGACATCCGCCCGGTAGCGGTGTGAGGAGCCGGTCCGTCACGATATAACGGGTGATGGGGCATGCGCATATGCGCATGCCCCATCACCCGTTGCGCATGTTGCCGCAAGGGTTGTAACGCAAGGGTCGTAAGGAACGTGGGCAGACGCAATTTTCAACCATGGTGATTGGGAACCGATGCGCAATTTTTGCATATCGAAAGGCAGATAAAGTGAAAGACGGAACGTGGGGCGAACGTACACTTGAATTACTCGAAACGTTGAGCCGATTGCCGAATCACAGCAATGGAGCGGTCGGTACTCGACAGGAAGAGCAGGAAGCCACCGACGGGCCAAACGGTTCCGTACCCACGTCCGGCTGTGAATGGCCACAGTTGGTTTTTATCAATTCCGTTCGCGCGGGCTGGTGAAGGCACAAGTAAGGAGAAAACAATGAAGTTGCTCGATATGAAGAAGACGATGATCGCCTCGGCCGCCGCCGTCGCCATGATCGTTCCGCTGGGAGCCTGCGGCTCCTCCTCGGAGACCACCTCCACCGACCCGAAGGACGCCTCCGGCGAAATCACCATCTGGGGCTGGGGCAACGGCATGAACGAGACCATCGCGGCGTTCGAAAAGGCCTACCCGAAGATCAAGGTGAAGTATTCGAGCACCGGCACCGGCGCCGACACCTCCAAGGCGTTGAACAACGCGATCGCCGCCGGCAAGGGCGCCCCGGACGTCAGCATGATGCTCAGCACCGACGTCTCCAAGTTCGCCCAGGAGGGCAGCATCTCCGACCTCAAGGAATTCGGCGCGAACGACATGGGAAAGGATTTCGCCCCCGGCATCTGGGGTCAGGCGCAGTTCGGCGGCACCACCTACGGCATGCCGATCGGCGGCGGCCCGATGGTGTTCTTCTACAACGAGGAGGTCTTCTCCAAGGCCGGCATCGACACGCCTCCCACCACCTGGGACGAATGGTACGAGGACGCGAAGAAGATCCGCGCGCTCGGCGACGACTACTACATCACCAACAACGCCGGCGACCGCGACAGCTACTCGGAATTCAACGCCATGCTCTGGCAGCTCGCCGCGCAGCCGTTCAAACTCGACGGGGAGAACCTCACCATCGATCTGACCGGCGACAAGCAGGTGAAGAAGTTCATCGACTTCCAACAGAAGCTCATCGACGAGGACCTCGTCAACACCAGCATCCGCAACTGGACCGACGACTGGTTCCGCAGCCTCTCCGACGGTACCACGGCCTCCCTCGCGGTCGGCGCATGGATGCCCACCAACCTCGAAAGCAGCTCCGGCGCCGCCAAGGGCAAGTGGCGTGCCGCCGACATCCCGCAGTGGGATCCGGACCATCCCACGAACGCCGAGGACGGCGGTTCCGTGTTCACCATCCCCTCGCAATCCAAGAACAAGGCGGCCGCATGGGCGTTCATCAACTACGCCACGCACGGTGACGGCGCGCAGATCTTCGTGGACCACGGCAACTTCCCGGCCCTCAAGTCCATCCTCAACGGAGACGAATTCAAGAACGCGACCAACGAGTACTTCGGCGGCCAGAAGGTGAACGAAGTGCTCTCCCGCGCAGCCCAGATGGATTCCTCCTCCTACGAATTCCTGCCCTTCAGCACCTACGCCCAGTCGATCTTCGGCGACTACATCAGCAAGGCATATCAGGGTGAGACCTCGCTGAAGAAGGCCGTCGCCTCCTACCAGGACGCACTGATCGACTACGCCAAGGAACAGGGATACACGGTCAAGTAGCCGTCCGTCCGGGAATCGGCGTCGGGACCGACGGTCGGAACCGTCCCCATCGGTGGTTCCGACCGTCCCGCACCGGTGATTGACACAAGCAGGGTGATTCGAATGAGCAAATCGATGAGTATGCCGCCCACCGCCGCGGTGCGTGAGAACAAACACAAGGCCGACTGGCGTGGTTGGAAATTCATGGGACCGTTCGCGGTGGTGTTCGTGTTCGTGTTCATCATCCCGATCGTGTACGCGGTCTATATCTCGTTTTTCAAGAAGCAGATGATCGGCGGCACCAAGTTCGTGGGGTTCGAGAACTACGTCCGACTGTTCGGCGATCAGCAGTTCTGGTCGTCGGTGGTGCGCGTGGCCCTGTTCACCTGCGTGCAGGTGCCGATCATGCTGTTCCTGTCCGCCGCCATGGCTCTGGCGTTGGATTCGATGAAGCTGCATGGCACGAAGTTCTTCCGCATCTCGACGTTCCTGCCGTACGCGGTGCCGGCGGTGGTGTCGACCCTGATCTGGGGTTTCGTGTATGGCGCGAAGTATGGTCTGGTCGGGAGCCTGAACGGCGCGTTGGGCACTCATTTGGACATGTTCGCCCCGAACGTGCTGCTCGCCTCCATCGGCAACATCGTGACCTGGGAATTCGTCGGCTACAACATGCTGATCTTCTACAGCTCCTTGTCGACGATCCCGCATTCCCTGTATGAGGCCGCCAGCATCGACGGCGCCTCCGAATGGAAGATCGTCAAGGCGATCAAGCTGCCGGAGTTGAGGGGGTCGCTGGCGATCACGGTGATCTTCTCGATCATCGGCTCGTTCCAGTTGTTCAACGAGCCTTCGATCCTGCAGAACATGGTGCCGGGCAACGCGATCACGACGTACTACACGCCGAACATGTACGCGTACAACCTGTCGTTCTCGGGCAACCAATCGAACTACGCCGCCGCCCTGGCCATCACGATGGCCGTGATCACCATGGCGATCGCGTACGCGGTGCAGCTCAACAGCCTCAAGGAGCAGATGAAGTGACCATGACCAGTGCAACGACTTCCATGAAGGCCGACCGTCTGACGCCGGCCGAGCTCAAGGCCCAAGAGAAGGCCGCCAAAGCCGCCGAGAAGGCGCGTCAGAAGCGGGTCGCCAGGGACGAGGCGGCGGAGCGCCGCAGGGCGGAGAAGAGCGGGTTCGCGAACGTGAACAATCCGCGCCGGTCGACGTGGATGACGGTCGTGTGCGCCCTGTTCGCGGTGTACTGCCTGTTCCCGTTCGTGTATCTCATGATCAACGCGACGAAGACGCAGGCGGACTTCACCTCGACGTTCGGTCTCGGGTTCGGTCGTTCGTTCGCCCTGTGGGACAACATCGTGACGGTGTTCACGTACCAGGACGGGATCTTCGGCCGCTGGCTGGTCAACACGATCCTGTACGTGGTGGTGGGTGCGGGCGGCGCGACCCTGTTGGCGATCATGGGCGGGTACGCGTTGGCGAAGTTCCGGTTCCCGGGCAGGAAGGCCGTGTTCGCGGTCATCATCGGCAGCATTTCGGTGCCGGGCATCGCGTTGGCGGTCCCGCAGTTCCTCCTGTTCGCCAAATTGGGCCTGACGAACACGCCGTGGGCCATGATCATCCCGAGCCTCATCAGCCCGTTCGGTTTGTATCTGATGTGGATCTTCTCGGAGCAGGCCGTCCCGACCGAGCTCCTGGAGGCGGCCAGGGTGGATGGGGCGAGCGAGTTCCGCACGTTCTGGACGATCAGCCTGCCCCTGCTGGCGCCGGGTATCGTGACGACGGCGTTGTTCACGATCGTGGCGACGTGGAACAACTACTTCCTGCCGTTGATCATGTTGAAGGACGCGGACTGGTATCCGCTGACGATCGGCCTGAACCAGTGGAAGGACCAGGCCAGCACTGCCGGTGGTCAGGCGATCCAGAACCTGGTCATCACGGGTTCGCTGATCACGATCATCCCGCTGGTCATCGCGTTCCTGTGCCTGCAGAAGTACTGGCAGTCCGGCCTCGCCGCCGGCGCCGTCAAGGAATGACCCGACAACAACGCAACCCCGTCGCCATCGCACATCCACTGGCACGGACAATACGAAAGGCAATGACATGAACCACACCCTCGACCTCACCGGATTCAAGCCGAAGGCCATCACCCCGTTCCCCATCACCCGCAACGACTGGGGCGTCTCCCCGGACGGCACCGCCGTCGACTTCACCAACTACTACATGACCTTCGACGGCGAACCGTTCTACGGCGTGTGCGGCGAATTCCACTACTCGCGCATGGACCCCTCCCGCTGGGATGCGGAACTCGCCAAGATGGCCGCCGGCGGCGTCAACGTCATCGCCACCTACGTGTTCTGGAACCATCACGAGGAGCACGAGAACCAGTGGGACTTCACCGGACGCCGCAACCTGCGCCGATTCGTCGAACTCTGCGCCAAGCACGGGCTCAAGGTCATCGTGCGCATGGGGCCCTTCGACCACGGCGAGGTCCGCAACGGCGGCATCCCCGACTGGATGTACGGCAAACCCTATGAGGTGCGCTCCGTCGACCCCGGGTTCCTCGACAAGGTGCGCGACCTCTACGCGCACATCGCGGCCCAGCTCGACGGCCTCTACTTCAAGGACGGCGGCCCGATCGTCGCCGCCCAGCTCGACAACGAGTACATGCATTCGGCCGCCCCGTGGGAGATGACCACCGGCATCTCGGACGAATGGGTGCCCGGCGGCCACGACGGCTTCGAGTACGTGCACGCGCTGCGCCGCATCGCCGAGGAGGAGGGCATCTCGGTGCCGTTCTACACGAACACCGGCTGGGGCGGCTCGCCCGTCCCGGACGACGTGCTGCCGCTGTGGGGCGGCTACGCGTACCGCCCATGGCTGTTCTACGCCGGTCCCGGCGACCACCCGGTCACCGACGAATACCTCTACCGCGACTTCCACTCCGACGACTGCCCACGCAACGAGGCGTTCGACCCCACCTACGAGCCGGAAAGCAAACCCTACGCCTGCTGCGAGATGGGCGGCGGCATGTTCAGCTCCTACAACTACCGTTTCGTGCTGCCGATGAAGTCGGTCGACGCGATGGCCAACATCAAGATGGCCTCCGGCTGCAACTTCCTCGGATACTACATGTTCCAAGGTGGTTCGAACCCGATCGGCGACGGCATCTACCTCAACGAAGGACAGTTGCCTAAGATCTCCTACGACTTCCAGGCCATGCTCGGCGAGTTCGGCCAGGCGCGTGAATCGTACCGTCGCGCCAAGGCGCTGCACTACTTCGGACTGGCGTTCGCCGACCGCCTGTGCCCGCTCGGCGTCGTCGTGCCGGACGGCCAGGACGGCATCGACCCCACCGACACGGACACGCTGCGCTGGTGCGTGCGTACCGACGGCGAGCGCGGATTCGTGTTCATCGACAACTTCCAGGACCACGCCACGATGCCGGCCAAGCACGGCGAGACCATCATGGTCACGCTCGCCGATGGTTCGACGGTCACGTTCGACGGCATCGGCCTGGCCTCCGACGAGAACTGCATGCTGCCGTTCAACATGGACCTGGACGGGGTGACGCTCGTCGCCGCCACCGCACAGCCGGTCACGGCGATCCGCACGCCGGGCGCCGCGAACCGCACGTTCGTGTTCCTGCGTCCCGAGGGCATGGACGACTGCTGGTTCAGGTTCGCCGACGGCACGGTGCGCCATGTCACCGACGACCGTGAGCTGTTCGAGGTCTCCGATGGCGAAGGTCACGCCGTGACGATCCTGTGCGTGAGCCGTGCAGACGCCGATGCGATGACCGTCCTCGACGGCGAAGCGCTCGTGTTCGCCGGCGACGTGGTGTCGCAGGACGTCGCGGCCCCATCCATCGTCAACGACGGCGCGGTCGTGTACGAGACGGACGGGAGGGTCGTCGTCGAATCGACGCGTCCGACCGTCGCCGTCGCGACGTACCCGGCCGGATACCTTGCGGACGTCCCGACGGACGGTGACGTGCGCCTCGGCGACGCCGGGGCGGCCGACGCCCAGCCGAAGGTCACGCGCCTCTCCGACACCCGCTACATCATCGACCTGCCGGACGATTGGCTGACCGGCGACGGCGTGGACGACGCGCGTCTGCGGATCCGCTACTCGGGCGACATCGGCTGGCTGTGGTGCGGCGGCGTCCTCGTCGACGACAACTTCTGCAACGGCGACGTGTGGGAGGTCGGACTCAGGGAGTACGCGCAGCTGCTGGCCGACAACCGCAACCAGCTGGTCCTCACCATCACGCCGATCCGTGAGGGCGCCAACGTGAACGTCGAGTCCACGATGGCGGCGCGCATGGAGAACGCCGAAAGCACGGTCGCCGGACTCGGCTCCGTGAGCCTGCAGCCGGTGTACTCCGCGCGTCTCGCCAGGGCGTAGCGCGCACCTCCTCCCCATCCTTCCGTCTCCCGTGTTCCGGGGCATCGAACGGCATCGCGTCCGTCCGATGCCCCTTTCCTGTTCATCCCCTCCCGACCCACATCCGACCCACACGGCAAGGAAAGGCGGCCCATCATGAAACCGGCCGAACGCAACGTCATCAGAGAGCAGTCCGAGCACTACCAGTACCGTCCGTCCAACTCCGGCGCGCAGGTGTTCCTGTACCCCGAATGGCTCGGCGTGTACCGGTACGCCAACGGATACACGCTGAACCGCGGACCGTTGGACAACTTCCTGCTGTTCTTCATCCGTTCCGGCAGGTTCTCGATCGATCTGCCCGACCGGGAGCACATCGTCGCCCACGCCGGCGACTTCGTGCTCATCGACTGCTACGCGCCGCAGTCGTACCGGGCGCTGGAGCCCAGCGAAGCCCTGTGGATACACTTCAACGGCGTCTCGGCGCGCATGTACTACGACTTCATCAGCGCGCGCAGGGGCAACGTGTTCTCTGCGGTCAACTCGCAGTTCGCGGTCAACCGGCTGCAGCGCATATGCGCGGGGTTCCGCGCCGGCAAGCGCATGTCGGAGCCGGTGATGGCGCGCTATCTGACCGACATCCTCACCGAATGCGCCGGCGTCCCCGACGACGGTCCGGCGGACGAATCGGCCCACGGCTACGCGATGGAGGACGTGCAGGACTTCATCGTGGCGAACCTGTCGCGGGACCTGACGAACGACGAGCTGGCCGACATGGCCTCGATGAGCACCGGCTACTTCATCAAGGAGTTCCGGCGCGCCACCGGCACGACGCCGCACGCGTTCGTCGTCAACGCGCGCATGGACGCGGCGAAGCGGATGCTGGCCGGCTCGGACGCCTCCCTCAGACGGAGATCTGCACGCGCTGCGGGTTCTCGTCGCCCAGCGCGTTCTGCCTGGCGTTCAGGCGACTGGAGGGGATGACCCCGCTGGAGTACCGGCGTTCGATGCACGACGCCGCCCCGCGCGCCGGCCGCGGAGCCTGAGCATCCTTCGATAACCGCAGAGCATTTTTTATATATTTCGACCCCGGTTTCGGGCATACCGTTGATGGTGACAACGCAGTCGATGGCAATAATCCACAATCGACATTCGTCCAACGAAGGAGTCCATCATGTCCTACAATCCCGTGACCGCCGGCGTCGAGAGGATGATCATCCCGACCTACGAGCCGCCCGCCCCCGACGAGATGCCCATGTACTCGGAGTTCCGCCAGCACCAGGGCTCCACAGGCTACGCCTACCCGAACCGCGTGACGCTCGGCGTCGAGCGCGACAGGCTCACCGATCACGAATACACCGTGGTCCGCCTCGAGAACGACTACATCCGCCTGCTGATCCTGCCCGAGCTCGGCGGCCGCATCCTCGAAGGCTACGACAAGGTCAACGACTACAACTTCTTCTACCGTCACCACCGCATCAAGCCCGTCATCGTCGGCTCCTACGGCAACTGGATCTCCGGCGGCATGGAGTTCAACTTCCCGTTCCATCACCGTCCCGGCACATGGATGCCCGTCGACTACAGCATCGAGAAGCTCAACGACGGCACCGTGATCGTCTGGTGCTCCGAGGCCGCACCCTCGCCGGGCCAGTACCGTCTCAAGGGCACGTGGGGCGTCAAGCTTCGCCCGGACGTCTCCTACTACGAGACCGTGGTGAAGATCGACAACCGTACGCCCGTCAAGCATCCGTTCCTCTGGTACGAGAACGCCGGCATCCACGTCAACGCCAACTACCAGCTGTTCTTCCCGCAGGACGTCGGCTACGTGCACCACCACTACGACCGCCACCACGCCACCTTCCCGATCACCAAGGGCTGGTACGCGGTGGAGAACCACGAGGAGGAGACCGACATCAGCCTCCACAGGAACACGCTGAAAGGCAACTCCTACTTCGCCGCCCCGTCGAAGTACGACTTCTTCGGTGGCTACGACCACGACCGCGACTGCGGCACCGTGCACGTGGCCGACCACCACGTGGTGCCCGGCAAGAAGCAGTTCATGTGGGCGCTCGAGGATCTCGGCGACGCGTGGAACGCCAACCTGACCGACAACGACGGCGAGCATGCCGAGCTCATGGCCGGCGCCTACTCCGACGACCAGCCCGACTTCACGTATATCGCCCCCTACGAGGTGAAGACCTGGTCGCAGTTCTGGTATCCGATCCACGGCACCAAGGCCCCGACCTTCGCCAACATCCACGGCGTGGTCACCCTCGACAAGGCCGACGGCGAAGTGCGCGTCGCCGTCACCAAGAGCGTGGCCGACGCCGTGCTCGAAGTGTCAGACGGCGAGAACACGGTGCTGCGCGAGAGCATCACGCTCGACCCCGGCAACTACCGCGAGTTCGACGTGGCGCTGCCCGCCGACGTCTACACGCTGCGCCTGACCGCCGCCGATGGCACCGTGCTCATGGACTACACCGAGGACAAGCCCGACGTGCTGCGCATCCCCGAGGACAACCCCGGCATCCCCACCCCGCACGAGCTCACCACCGCGCAGGAGATCTACGTGGCCGGCGAACACATCGACCAGTACCGCGACCCGTCGTTCAAGGGCCGCGACTACTACCTGGTGGCGCTCGAACGCGACCCCGAGCACCTGCCGTCGCTGCTCGCCATGGCCGAGGACCGCTACAACAACGCCCTGTACGACGAGGCGCTCGCATACCTGCGCCGCGCCGACAAGGTGCTCAACAGGTTCAACCACAACCCGTACGACGGCACCTATAGCTACCTCAAGGCGCTGTGCGAGTACGGCAAGGGCGAGGTCGACGCCGTCTACGAGACCTTCTTCAAGGCCGCGTGGAGCAACAACGTCATCTCCCCGGCCATGACCTTCATCGCCGGCATCGACGGCCAGCGCGGCGACTGGGCCAAGATGAGGGAGCACGCCGGGCAGGCGCTCAAAAAGGAGGCCGACCACGCCGTCTGCGGCACCTACAAGGCCATCGCGCAGATCAAGCTCGGCGACCGCGAGACCGGTCTGGCGGAGCTCGAGGACATCATCGCCCGCGACCGCCTCGACCACCTGGCCCGCTTCGCCTACCTCTACTACTCCGGCAGGGACCTCGGCGAGTTCTACTCGATCCTGCTGAGCAACCCCGCGCAGACCATCCTCGACGTCACGTTCGACCTGCTGCGCGCCGGACTGAAGGACGAGGCCGTCGCCCTGCTCGAAGGCACCACGCTCGCCGGACAGTCCACGCCGATGACCCACTACACGCTCGCCTTCGTCTACGACGCCCTCGGCAGGAGCGAGGCCGCCGCCTCCAACCGCGAGGCCGTGTCCGACAGCCCGATCGTGGACGTGTTCCCGTACCGCCTCGAGGAGCTGCCCGTGCTCAAGGCCGCCGTCGAAGCCGACCCGACCGACTACACCGCCGCCTACCTGTACGGCTGCCTGCTGTACAACAAGCTGCAGTACCAGGCCGCCACGGACCAGTGGAGGAAAGTCACCGAATTGAAGCCCGACTTCCACATCGGCTGGCGCAACCTCGCCATCGCCTACTTCAGCAAGTTCGACCGCCGCGAAGAGGCGCTGGAACTCATGAAGAAGGCCGTGGCGGCCAAGCCGAAGGACGACACGCTCGTACGCGAGACCAACTACGTGGCCGCCAAGCTCGGCGTCGACGGGCGCGAACGCCTCGACTGGCTGCTCGCCAACCTGCCCGACAAGCCCTCCGACACCCTCGCCTGGGACCTGGCCGACGCCTACAGCAACGTGTTCGAATTCGACAAGGCGCTCGACGTGCTCAAAACCCACGAGTTCGTGGCCGCCGAATGCCAGGAGACCTACCTCACCGAGTCGTACACCTTCGCCCTGTGCTGCAAGGGACGACTGCTCGAACGCGACGGCAAGGTCGAGGAAGCGCTCGAATGCTACCGCAACGCGCAGATCGTCCCCGCCAACTTCCGCGCCGGCTGGTGGGACACCCAGCAGCTGTACTACGCCCGCTGGTTCGAGGCCGCCGCGCTGCAGAAGCTCGGCCGCGAGGACGAGGCCCGCAAGGCCGCATCCCGCCTGCTGCCCTTCATCCACAGCAACTACAGCCCCTACATGGGACCGGAGACCGACTACTACGTGGCGCTCGCCGAACGCCTGCTCGGCGACAACATCATCTCCCGCAAGGACATGAGCGCCTCCGTGGTCAAGTGGGAGGAGGACGCGAGGAACGACCTCGACCGCAAGCCCATCGTCACCTCGCTGCACCTGTCGTTCGTGCCCGACGGCGTGACCGAGCACAAGGCCGAAACGGTCCGCGCGCTCGCCTACAGCCGCCTGTTCTTCAACGACAAGGCCGGCGCCCGTGAGCTGTTCGAGGAGAGCCTCAAGCTCAACCCCGACAACCCCAAGGCCAGGTTCGAGCTGCACCTGCTCGAGCTGGACGGCGAGTGACGCCGACGGCCCGGCCATCGACGCGCCGATGACGCCGCACGCCCCGGTCCCCGCCGGGGCGTGCGCATGTCCGGACACGAATCCGCGGCGCGTCCCCTCCGGGGCGGGGGCACGCAGCCGTCCCGCCTCCCCGTTGTACACTGGAATGCGGCGCATGCGGCGGGACGACGAGGAGGCGGGCCTGTGGACATCAACGAGATCGAGTATGCGGACGCCGCCTCGCATCTGGTCTGGGGCGGCGACTACGACTACTACATCCACACGCCGAGCAAGGTCGCGCGCGACACGTTCCTCTACCCGCTGCAGACCGGTATGTTCCACTACAAGGAAGGCATGAAGGCCGAACGAACCCGATTCGACAGTTTCCTGATCATGTACCTGCGTGACGGTTCGATGCTCGTGCGCACCAAGGACGACGAGGTCACCGCACGCGGAGGCGATTTCGTGCTGCTCGACTGCTACGAATACCACCGTTACCAGGCGTTGGAGCCCACTGACGCGATCTGGCTGCACTTCGACGGCGGGTACGCCCGCGCCTACTGCGAGCTGATCCACGAGCGGCGGGGAATCGCCTTCGCGCTGCGGAACCCGGCCTACGCGCTGAACCAGCTGGCGCGCATCTACGAGACCTTCAGGAACGGCGAGCGCATCCGCGAACCCCTTCTGGGCAAATACATCGTAGACATCCTGTGCGAGATGCTCGCGGAGGACAACGGCATCGAGCCGGCCAGACGCAAGGAACAGGACGACATACGCCGGGTGATGTCCTACATCGCGCAGCATCTCGACGAACCGTTGACGGTGGGTGAACTCGCCGCCGCGGTCTACATGGGCGAATACGCCTTCATCCGCGCGTTCAAGGCGCAGACCGGGTACACGCCCCACGCGTACGTGGCGCAGGCGCGGCTGGACGCCGCGAAGTATATGCTGGTCAACTCGCAGGTCGCCCTGAAGGAGATCTGCGAGGCATGCGGCTTCTCCACCACCTCCGTGTTCTGCGCGTCGTTCAGGAAACGCATGGGCGTCTCGCCGCTCGAATTCCGTAGACGGTCCGGGACGACGGCCGGCGCGTCCGGAACGTCATGAATATGCGGGGAGGGTGTCGCGGACGCATTGCTGATGCGCCTGCGACACCCTCCCCGGGGAATGACTGCCGATCGCCGTCGGATCGGGCTACTTGCGCGTCACCTCGTAGCGGACCACGGTGGTGACCGTCTCACCGGGAGCGATCGTCGTCAGATGGTCGCCGGAGCGGAACGCGTTGGCGGGCGCGGTCATCGGTTCGACCGCCACGCCGTACGGATGCTCCTCGAGCGGCGCGCCGGTGGCGGTGTAGCACTGCCACGCGTTGATCGTCCCGTCGCCGATGAGCTTCACCTCGATGCCGTCGGGACGGGTGAACACGGTGGTCGTGGTGCCGTCGGCGGCGCGGTTGACGTCCAGCCAGGCGTCGTCGAAGGAGCGGCCCTCGAGGGTCGGGCCTTCGCGCAGGTCGGTGACGCCCTCCACCGGCTCGACGCCGGTGGGGATCAGGCCCGCGTCGACGACCACGTGCTCGTTCGCGTCGATCTTCAGATGGCAGGCGGCGGAGTCGGCGTCGCGCTCCGCGCTCGTCGCGCCCTGCTTGCCGTTCGCCAGCCACGGGTGCAGACCCAGCGCCCACGGGGCCGGCTCGTCGCCGCCGTTGGACGCGGAGACCGTCACGGTCATGCCCTGCTCGCCCAACTCGTAGGTCGCGGTCACGGTCACGTCGAACGGGTAGCCGTCGAGGTTAGGGAAGCGCAGCGACTGGGTGACGGCGTTCTCGGTGAGCGATTCGAGCCTCCACATGTAGTGGTAGGCGTAGCCGTGGTTCGCGTTGTTGCGCGGCGCCGGATGCTGCTCGTTGACCGGCGCGCAGTAGTGACGGCCGTTGAAGTCGTATTCGCCGTCCTTGATGCGGTTCGGCCACGGCGCCAGGATGTATCCGTTGCAGGTGGGGGTCAGGTCGTCCGGGCCGAACGGGCAGAAGATCTCCTTGCCCCGCCAGTCGAACCGGCGCAGCTTCGCGCCGAGCTCGCAGACGACGGCCGAATAGTCGCCGTAATGGATGGAATACTGGTTGCCGGTACGTGGCGTAGTGCTCATGGTCCGCTCCAAAGTGAGAGATGTTGTTACCGTTACCATCCTAATGCGTGGGCGGCTCCGACGCACATGCGGGACCTGCGCGGCATATCGTTTTCCTGCGGTTCCCATGCCGTTTCTTCACGTTCCCCGCGCGTCCCCGGACCAGGTGGACGCGGAACGGTTGCTAGGCTGGTGGCGGACATGTCCGGGACACCCGTCCGCCACGCCGTCCACGGGGCGGCGGACGGGGTCCGGCATATCATCGACGATCCGACATGAAGGAGACGGGACTTATGGGCAAGCGCATCGTGTTGGCCGATCCGCGCGGATTCTGCGCGGGCGTGGACCGTGCGATTCTCACCGTGCACACGATCCTCAAGGGGAGCCCGGTCTCGGTCGCGGACCCCGCCGCGCTCGCGGCGGAGGGATTGCCGCCGGTCTATGTGCGGCGTCAGATCGTGCACAACAAGCACGTCGTGGAGGACCTGTCCGCGCAGGGGGCCGTGTTCGTCGAGGAGCTCTCCGAAATCCCCGAGGCCGCGGCGCGCGCCGGCGTGCCGGTCGTCTTCTCCGCGCACGGCGTCTCGCCCGCGGTCAAGGCCGAGGCGAAGGCGCGCGGGCTGAACGTCGTGGACGCCACCTGCCCGCTGGTCGGCAAGGTGCACCGCGAGGTGCTGCGGTTCGCGAAGAGCGGCTACGAAATCGTCTACATCGGCCACAAGGGCCACGACGAGGCGGTCGGCGTGGTGGGGGAGAGCCCCGAGCACGTGCACCTCATCGAGCATGAGGACGATGTGGCCGCGCTCGACTTCACGCCGGACACGAAGCTCGTGCTGCTCACGCAGACCACGTTGAGCGTCGACGAGACCGCCGGCACCATCGCCGCGCTGCAGGCCCGGTTCCCATGGATCGAGATGCCGCCCAGCTCGGACATCTGCTACGCCACGTCCAACCGTCAGGCCGCGGTGAAGGTCGTCGCCGAACGATCCGACTGCGTGGTAATCGTGGGGTCGGCCAACTCGTCGAACTCGGTGCGCCTCGTCGAGGTCGCGCAGGAGGGGCTGGGGGAGCGCGGGCGAGCCCACCGCGTCGACGACGCCGGCGACCTCGACGACGCATGGTTCGAAGGCGTGGAGGCCGTGGGCGTGTCTTCGGGCGCCTCCGTGCCGGAGGAATACGTGGACGGCGTCATCGCCGCGCTCGGATCGAAGGGCTACACGGAGATCACCTCGGTGGAGACCACCAGGGAGGACATGCATTTCGTGCTACCGGCGGAACTCCGCCGCCGGTAGCCTTCGCGGTGACGTGCCGTCACCACGTGCCGATGGGCGCGGCGACGGCGTCGAGGACCTTGAGGAGGTCGTTCGGATTCACGCCGACCGAGAAGCCGCGTTTGCCGCCGGAGACGAGGATCACGTCGAACTTGAGGGCGCTGTCGTCCAGCACCGTCTTATGGTGCGTCCTCTGTCCCAACGGCGAGATGCCGCCGACCACGTAGCCGGATTCGCGCATCGCGACCTTCGGATCGGCCATCGACGCCTTCTTCGCGCCGACCGCCGCGGCCAGCGCCTTGAGGTCCATGTGACCGGACACCGGCACGACGCCGACCACGCGTTCGTCGCCCGTGTCCGCCATCAGGGTCTTGAACACCTGATGCTCGTCGAACCCGAGCTTCGTGGCGGCCTCCACGCCGTAGCCGTCGTCCATGTGGTCGTTCGAATGCTCGTACTCGTACGGGGTGAACGGCACGCCCGCACGTTCCAGTTGGACCGTCGCCGGAGTGGAGCCGGCGCCCTTCTCGTGTTTCTTCTTCTTGGCCATGGGTCCCATGATACGAAGAACCCCCGCTCGGTGGAGCGGGGGTTCCATTCACCTAGAGCCGTGGTGGCGCCGTGCGGGGTTCACCCGCGACGGTTCACTCGGAGATCTCGGCGAAGTACAGCAGGGTACGGATCATGTTGGAGGTGAAGCCGTACTCGTTGTCGTAGAAGGAGACGGTGCGGGCCAGAGTCAGGCCGTCGATGTTGTTCACATCGGTCTGGGTCGGATCGAAGACGCCACCGTGGGTGTCGCCCAGGATGTCGGAGGACACGATGCCCTCGTCGTTGTAGCCGTAGTACTCGCAGTTCTCGAAGGCGTCCTTGAACGCGGCGTTGATCTCGTCGGCGGTGGTCTCCTTGTTGAGGACCGTGGTCAGCTCGGTGACGGAGCCGTCCGGGACCTGAACGCGCTGGGCGTGGCCCTGCAGCTTGCCGTTGACGGACGGGACGACCTTGCCGATGGCCTTGGCGGCGCCGGTGGAGTGGGCGATGGTGTTGATGGCGGCGGCGCGCAGGTTGCGGCCGGTCTTGGTGCCGCGCGGGCCGTCCAGCAGCATCTGGGTGCCGGTGTAGGCGTGGATGGTGGTCATGAAGCCTGCCTTGATGCCGAACTTCTCGTCCAGCAGCTTGACCATGGCGGCCATGGAGTTGGTGGTGCAGGAACCGGCGGAGACGATCACGTCAGAGGCCTTGAGGATGTCGTGGTTCACGCCGAACACGACGGTCGGGGTGACGTCGTCCTTGGCCGGGGCGGAGATCAGGACCTTCTTGGCGCCGGCGTTGATGTGGGCCTGGGACTTCTCGGCGGAGGTGTAGAAGCCGGTGCACTCGAGCACGTACTCGACGCCGTCGTTCTTGACCCACGGGATGTTGTTGGCGTCCTTCTCGGCGTAGACCTTGTATTCCTTGCCGTCGACGACGATGGAGTCCTCGGTGGCCTTCACGTCGACCGGCGTGCCGTCGTCGTGACGGAAGGTGCCGTGGGTGGAATCGTACTTCAGCAGGTAGGCCAGGGTGGCCGGAGTGGTCAGATCGTTGATGGCGGCAACTTCGATGTCGCCGGCCTGGCCGCCGCGAGCCTGGAGCTCGAAGATGCGACGGAAGGCGAGACGACCGATGCGACCGAAGCCGTTGATACCAATCTTAACTGTCATGTAATTCTCCCTTGGGGAAGACCCCGCATGCATGGGCGCACACGAAGCCATTGTTTACCAACGATCCTTACTCTAATGCCCCACCTGTACTTACGGCAATGTTTTGCGGGTGTTTCCTCGAAAAAGACGAAAAATTCCGTGAGCGTTCACAATCCAGACGGCGCATGCCTTCGACGGGCCGCGGCCGCGCCTCGGCGAGTCAGCGCACCAGCAGCGGGGAGACGTGCGTGTCCAGCTCGCCGATGCCTCCGTCGAACGCATGACGGCGCACCACCTCGGGCGTCGGGGCTTCCGCCGGGAACGTGACGACCAGCGTGCCCTCCCGCACCGACACCGCCCCGGGCACGCCGGGACGGAACTCATTGCTCACGCCCTGCACCGCGTCCGCCTCCAGCGTCCCGTCCATCAGCTCATAGCGGAGCCCAGGCTCGTCCACGCCCCGCGCCGGACCACCGTGCGGGAACACGGAGACCATGCGCCTCGGCGCCGCGTCATGCGCCGCGAACCGCAGCTCGCCGTCGCACACCGCCGTGACCGTCGTCCCGTCGCCGTGCAGGAACCCGATGCCGCCGTGGCGGGCCAGCATCGCCGTCAGCTGAATCGCGGAGAGGGTGTGGTCGATGCGTCCGCCCAAGGCGCCGTAGACATGGAACGTGCGGCATCCATGGGCCCATCCGATCTTCAACGCGCTCAGCAGGTCGGGATCGTCCTTCATCGGCGGCAGCGCCACGGTGCCGGCGCCCGGCGCCGGACGCGCCCCACGCAGCGAATCGAAATCGCCCACCACCACGTCCGGCGTGACTCCCGCCGCCCGCGCATGGTCGAGGCCGCCGTCCGCCGCCACGACGAACGCGCCGCGGGGCACGACGACGCGGTTCGCCGGATTCGACGCCGCGTCATAGTATTCGCCCGCGGCGAACACCACGCACGTTGTCCCGTCGTCCCTCGACTCCGCCGCCATCGCGTCCTCCCTTGCTTCCGGCCCGCCTGCACGCCAGCCGCAGGACGCCGTGAGGCGCCCGCTGGCATGGTTCACCAGTCTACGCGCCCCATCCACGCGTCCGCGGTGTACGTTCGCCGTAATACCGTTGGGGCCATGGCAGTGAAAACAGCGGCGAGCGAACGCCCGATCCTCAAATCCAAGACGTTCCTGTACGTCACGGAATTCTTCTCCGGCATGGCCGTCATGGCCGCCGAGCTCGGCGCGTCCCGCCTGCTCGCCCCCTACTTCTCCAGCTCGCAGATCGTATGGACCATCATCATCGGCACCATCATGATCGCGCTCGCCCTCGGCGCCGTGTTCGGCGGCCGCTGGGCGGACCGCGACCCCGACCCCGACAAGCTCTACCTGCGCATCATGGCCGCCGCCGTATGGATCTCGCTCATCCCGCTCGCCGGCAAATACGTGGTCCTCCTGGTCTCGGGCCTCCTCATCGTGACCGTCTCGACGAACTTCCTCATCATCGCCGCGTTCGTCTCCTGCATGCTCGTCTTCGTGCCCCCGCTGTTCCTGCTCGGCACCGTCACGGCGGGACTCAACAAGTTCGCCACCGACTCGCTCGACGACAACGCCACCGTCGTCGGTCGCCTGTCCGCATGCAACACAATCGGCTCCATCCTCGGCACGTTCCTGCCGACGTTCGTCACCATCCCCGCCGCCGGCACGTTCGTCACGTTCCTGCTCTTCTCCGGCGCGCTGCTCGCGATCCCGCTCGTCTACTTCGTCTCGATGAAGGCACGCCTGATCGCATGTGCCGTCTCCGCGGCCGTGTTCGCCATATCGTCCGTCCTCTCGCCGATGACCGGGTTCGCGTTCTGGGAGAACCGGACGACCCTCGCATACGAAGGCGAATCCATCTACAACTACCTGCAGGTCAGGAACCTGTCCGACCGGACCATCCTGTCCACCAACGTGCTCTTTGGCGTCCAATCCGTCACCATGAAGGACCAGGGACTCACCGGCATGTACTACGACACCGCGCTCGCGGCCCCGGCGCTCGCCGACCATGCGCGCTCGGCGCTCATCCTCGGCATGGGCACCGGCACCTACGCTCGCCAGCTGAAGCGCTACTACCCGAAGATGAAGGTCGCCGGCGTCGAGATCGATCGGAAGATCACCGACCTCGCCGTCAGGTACTTCGACGAGCCGGACGACGTGCCCGTCTCCACCTACGACGGCCGCGCATGGCTCGCCGCCTCGCACGACACGTACGACGTGATCATGGTCGACGCGTATCAGGACATCACCATCCCGTTCCAGATGAGCTCCGACGAGTTCTTCACCATGGTGCGGAACCATCTCAACCCGGGTGGCGTGATGGTCGTCAACATGAACATGGTCTCGGACGGCGAGGGATCCATCAACGAGGCCCTTCAGGCCACCATCGCCAACGTGTTCGACGGCGCGTGCCGCATCGGCACGACCTACACCGCCGACGTGCCGGGCACCACCAACCGGGAGCTGTTCGCTAAAGCCCCCACGCGGGAGGAGCTCGCCCGCTACGGCGGGTGCAGCGACTCCCGGCGGCGCACCGGCGAGATCGCCACGGTCTCCAAGCCGATCGGCTCCTCGATGCGCGGCGACGTCAAGGCCGAGACGCTGCGTGCCGCGACGTGGGAGCGTACCTCCGACGGCGAGCTCGCCGCGTACATGAGCGAGGTCGGCGGCCGCATGACCGCCGTGCAGGACCCCTCGGACGACGCCGGTGACAGGTCGCTGATCCTCACGGACGACCATGCGCCGGTGGAGCTGCTCGGCATGCGCGCCATAGACAGACTCATCGCCGAGCAGGCCGGACCGTACCGCGACATCCTGAGGAAGGAGGGCATCGGCGGACTGCTGCGCGCCGTGCAGTGAGCACCCCGCGACACGCCCCGGTCCCGGGGTGTGGTATAGTACCTTTTCGGCTTGAGAAATCAAGAAAGCGGGGCAACCCCACCTGGAAACCTGTCATGGTCTCGGGTTCAAGGCAGCAGCCTTCCTTTCCATGCGGACACGAGGTCCGCGGCATCCGAGCGATGCGGAAAGCGATTGATGATTATGCATCATGCCAAGGGCATGGCGGCGTCGCGTCGTCACGCGCAGGCATGCGGCTCTGTCGTGAAATCGAAGCGATGACGGTGCTCCCGGATGGTCCCGCGCAGGACAGTTAGAGGATTGGAGTCATCATCAGCGACGAACCACGCATTAACGACGAGATTCGCGTCTCGCAGGTGCGCCTGATCGGCCCGAACGGCGAGCAGGTGGGAGTCATCGCGACCTCGGTCGCCCTCAACCTGGCGAAGGAAGCGAACCTCGATCTCGTCGAGGTGGCGCCCAACGCGAAGCCTCCGGTCGCCAAGCTCATCGATTACGGCAAGTTCAAGTACAACGAGAAGATCAAGGCCCGCGAGGCCCGCCGCAATCAGAACACGGCCGAGATCAAGGAGATCCGTTTCCGTCTCAAGATCGACGACCACGACTTCGAGGTGAAGAAGGGCCACGTGGTCCGCTTCCTCTCCGGCGGCGACAAGGTCAAGGTCACCATCATGCTGCGTGGCCGCGAACAGTCCCGTCCGATCGGCGGAGTCGAGCTGCTGCAGCGCCTCGCCGCCGACGTGGAGGAATACGGCACCGTCGAGTCCAAGCCCAAGCAGGAGGGCCGCAACATCATCATGACGCTTGCGCCCAAGGGCAAGAAGGTACATACGCAGTCCGAACAGCGCCGCCGCGGCGCCGAATCCCGCGCCGAGCGCCAGGCCCGCCAGGCCGCCCGCCTCGCCGCCAAGCAGGAGGCCCAGGCCCAGGCCGCGGCCGAGGCCCAGCAGACGATTTCCACCGCGACTTCCAGCAAGAAGCACATCAACAAGGAGGGCAGCAATGCCGAAGATGAAAAGTAATTCCGCCGCTTCCAAGCGCGTCCGCCGCACCGGCACGGGCAAGCTCATGCACGTCGGCAGCTCCATGCGCCACAACCTCGAGCACAAGTCCGCTCGCAAGCGTCGCGCCCTGAGCCGCGACGAGGTCGTCCGCAACGGACAGGCCAACAAGATCAACCGCATGCTCGCCAAGTGAGCCACGGTTCCGCAAACAAGACTTTCAGAAAGCTGAGGAAATAGATTATGGCACGTGTCAAGCGCGCAGTGAACGCCCACAAGAAGCGTCGCGTCGTTCTCGAGAGGGCCTCCGGCTACCGCGGCCAGCGCTCCCGCCTGTACCGCAAGGCCAAGGAGCAGCTGCTCCACTCCTTCAACTACAACTTCCGCGACCGCAAGGCCCGCAAGGGTGACTTCCGCAAGCTGTGGATCCAGCGCATCAACGCCGCCGTCCGCGCCGAGGGCATCACCTACAACCGCTTCATCCAGGGCCTGCACCTCGCCGGCATCGAGCTGGATCGCCGCGCCCTCGCCGAGCTCGCCGTCTCCGATCCGGACACGTTCAAGACCATCGTGGAGGCCGCCAAGGCCGCCCTCCCGGAGGACGTGAACGCCCCCGTCGAGGCGTGACGCCGCGCCGCTCAGGCGGCGAGACGTATGAGACATCAGGGACCCGCATCGCGGGTCCCTTTTTTCGCCCGAGACGCCTACCGTAGGACACCATGACCGACACCGACGCATTCGACAGACTCACCGAACGGTTCCTCGCCCACATCGACGTGGAGCGTGGACTCGCCAAGGCCACCGTCTCCGCGTACGCCGCGGACATACGCCGGTACGTCGCATGGCTCCGCGGACGGGGCATGACCGATCCGGCGCAGGTATCCCCGGCCGACGTCGAGGCGTACGTCGCGTGGATGGACGCCCAGGGGGAGAGCGCCCGTTCCAAGGCCCGCCGTCTCGCCGCGGTGCACGAATACCATCGTTTCGCGTTCGCGGGGCACATGGTGGTCCGGGACGCGTCCGCGCGGATCAAGGCGCCCAAGGGCGCGCAGACCCTGCCCGACGTACTCACCGTGGACGAGGTGTCCCGTCTGCTCGACGCCGCCCCCATGCCCGATCCGGACGGGGAGGGACGGTACGGGTTCGAGGATGCCGTGCTCGCACGCGACAGGGCGCTGCTCGAATTCATGTACGCCACCGGATGCCGCGTCTCCGAAGCCGTCGGCGCCGACCTCGCCGACCTCGACCTCGACGACGACCATGTGGCCAGGCTCACCGGCAAAGGCGACAAGCAGCGTCTGGTCCCCATCGGCTCGTACGCGTGCAAGGCGATGCGCATCTATCTCACGCGTGGCAGGGACGTCCTCGAGGCGAGATCAACGGCACGCATGCCGGAACGCCGGGCCGTGTTCCTCAACAGGCGCGGCCGCCGGCTGTCCCGCCAATCGGCGTGGGACATCGTGCGGAGGGCGGGGGAGCGCGCCCACCTCGGCAAACCGCTCCACCCGCACACGCTGCGGCACTCCTTCGCCACCCATCTCATCCAGGGAGGGGCGGACGTACGCACCGTGCAGGAGCTGCTCGGCCACGCCAGCGTGACCACCACGCAGATCTACACGCATGTCAGTCCGCAGACGCTCATCGAGACGTACCTCAACTCGCATCCCAGGGCGAGATGAGGGCCGCGGACGCCCACGGCCGAAGCAAGGACCGACACGGATGATGATGATAAGGTGAACAGTATGCCTACGGATATGCTTGGACGCGAATATGAGACCTTTCCGGCGCCGGAACCGTTGAGACAGCACGGTCCCGCGAGGGTCATCGCCATGTGCAACCAGAAAGGCGGCGTGGGCAAGACCACGAGCTCCATCTCCATCGCCGGCGCGCTGAGCCAGTACGGACGCCGGTGCCTCATCGTGGACTTCGACCCCCAGGGCGCCGCCACCGTGGGCCTCGGCATCAACGCCAACACGGTGGAGAGGACCATCTACGACGCATTGTTCGACGTGCGCATGGACGTGCACGATGTGGTGCGCCACACCGAGTTCGAGAACCTCGACATCATCCCCGCGAACATCGACCTTTCGGCCGCGGAGGTGCAGCTCGTCACCGAGGTGGGACGCGAGCAGATCCTCGCCAGCGTGCTTCGTCCGCTCAAGGACGAGTACGACGTGATCATCATCGACTGCCAGCCGTCCCTCGGCCTGCTCACCGTGAACGCGCTGACCGCCGCCGACGGCGTCATCATCCCCGTGGCCGCCGAGTTCTTCGCGCTGCGCGGCGTGGCCCTGCTCATGCAGTCCATCGAGAAGGTCCAGAGCCGCATCAACCCGGACCTCAAGGTGTACGGCGTGCTGGTGACCATGTTCACGCGCACCCTGCACTGCGAGGAGGTCATGCAGCGCATCTACGAGGCGTTCCAGGACAAGGTGTTCCATACGGTCATCTCCCGTTCCATCAAGCTGCCCGACTCCACCGTGGCCGCGGCGCCCATCACTATCTTCGCGCCGGAGCACAAGACCAGCAAGGAGTACCGAGAGGTGGCTCGGGAGCTCATCGCCAACGGGGTGGTCGCCTGAACGGGGGCGGCGTGCCGGGGGAGGACGCGACGGCGGGCGCGCCAGCGTCCCCTGGGTTCTCTGTGGATCTGGACGTCTATGCGGGGCCGTTCGACGTGCTGCTCGGCATGATTGCCGACAGGCGCCTCGAACTGACCGAGATCGCGTTGAGCCGTGTCACCGACGAGTTCCTCGCCTACGCCCGCGGGCTGGACTTCGCGGCCGACATGGACGAGGCGAGCGCGTTCCTCGACGTCGCCGCCGTGCTGGTCGAGGCGAAGAGCGCCGCCCTGCTGCCCGCGGAGGAGACCGGGGACGGCGGGGACGTGAGCGGCATGGAGGCGTTGCGCGAGCGTGATCTGCTGTTCGCCAGACTGCTGCAATACCGCGCGTACAAGAACGTCGCCGCCGATTTCCGCGCGCGTCTCGCCGCGAACGGCGGCAGCTTCGCGCATCCCGGGATCATGGATGACGCCGTGTCGGCCATGCTGCCCGATTTGGTGTGGACGACGGACCCCGCCGATCTGGCGATGCTCGCGGCGCGCGTGTTCGCGGATGCCCCGGCATCCGAGGTGAGCGTCCATCAGCTCCACGTGCCGTTGGTGGACCTCAGGGCGCAGGCGCGTCTGGTGCGCGACCGTCTGCGCGGCGCGGGCGACGGCGGCTCCCTTACGTTCGCCGAGCTCATCTCCGACGCTTCGGATCGGGCCGAGGTGGTGGCGCGGTTCCTGGCCGTGCTCATGTTCTTCAAGCAGGGAACGCTGCAGTTCAGGCAGGACGGGCCGTATCGCCCGCTGCACCTGCGGTGGATGCCGGGTGCCGGCGGCGACGCCGGCATGGACCTAGAGGAGGGGGATTTCGCATGATCGATGGACGGGGACGTACGGAGAACGCCACGGCGTCCGCCGCCGGGAATCTCGCCGTGGAGGATTTCCCGGGCGGGCTGAAGTCGTGCCTCGAGGCGGTGCTCATGGTGGCCGACCGGCCGCTGCAGACCGGCGAGCTGGCGCGGGTGCTCGGTGTGGGCGAGCCGTTGGTGGAGGAGGCGTTGGAGCGTCTCGCCGACTCCTACGAGGTGTCCCGCAGAGGGTTCGAGCTGCGGCGCGGCGTACGCGGGTGGCGGTTCGCAAGCCGCGCCGAATACGAGCCGGTGGTCCGCGCGTTCGTCACCGACGGACAGGCCGCGAGACTCAGCCAGGCGGCGCTCGAGGCGCTGGCGGTGATCGCCTACCGGCAGCCGGTGACGCGCGCGCGGGTGGCGGCGGTCCGCGGCGTCAACTCCGACGGCGTGATCCGCTCGCTCACGGTGCGTGGCCTGGTGCGCGAGGACGGCACGGATCCCGAGACGCGCGCCGCGCTGCTGGTCACCACCGACGCCTTCCTCGAATACATGGGTCTCGATTCCCTCGGCCAGCTGCCGTCGTTGGCGCCGTTCCTCCCCGACGTCGGTGAGGTGATCGGCGACGGCGTCTGACGATCCCCCTTCGTCGTTCCGTGTTCCGCTCCGTCGGGGCTGCACATGCGCGGCCCCGACGGAGCGTTCGTATATCATGCCGTCGGAATCCTTGGAATTCCAGGCGTTTCCATTTATGGTCATTATGACCATAAATGGTGTTAAGCTTCTTTCCCGATGACAGGCCATGGGCCGCGACCCAAGGTCACATGCAGGGAAAAGAGGTCCGGATGGGCATCGGCAACGTCTCCGAACGGCGTCTCGCACCGCCGCAGGTCGGCATCTCCGTCGTCATCCTCGCGCTCGCGCCCGATCGGGACGAATCGGGGCGCGGACGGCTGTGGCTGCCGCTGGTCAGACGCGTGCGCCAACCGTATCTGGGGATGTGGGCGCTGCCCGGCGGCGGTCTCGCGGCCGACCGCACGCTCGAACGCTCCGCCTACGCGGCGCTCGAATCGACCACGTCCCTGCATCCGCGCTATCTGGAGCAGCTGTACACGTTCGGCGGCCCCGACCGCTCCCGCGGGGGACTGCCGATGGTGTCCATCGTCTACTGGGCGCTCGTCGGCCAGGCCGAGACGAAGGACCTCGTCGAAGCCGACAACGTCCGATGGTTCCCCGAAGACGAGCTGCCCGAACTCGCCTTCGACCACCGCCGCATCATCGACTACGCGCTGTGGCGCCTCAGAAACAAGATCGAATACCCGGACGTGGCCGTGCGCCTCGTCGGCGAGACCTTCACGCTGGGCCAACTCCACGACGTGTACGAGGCCATCACCGGAGAATCCATCGACCTCGCGAACTTCCGGCGGCGGATGCTCGCCTCCGGGGAACTCGAGGACACCGGCGCCAAGCAGCGCGTCGGACGACACCGGCCGGCGGCCGTCTACCGGTACGTCTCACCGCCGGCCGGACCCGCCGACGGGGAACGGCGCGACCTGTGGAACCCCGCGCAGTGGGCGTCGGAACCAACGCCGGATGCGGGACGCGACGGGCCGCATGGGCGTCGTCCGGACGCGCGCGAGGACGCCGACGCCCTGTCGGCGCTCGCACGCTGACCGTACGCCGACACACGCCGACACAAGCCAACCGTCCCGTTCCACCGCACGGAACGGGACATGCACGAAAGGAACGAACATGTCCTCAACCTTCACCGCGCCGTCCGTCGACGAGATCATCGCCCGGCTCGGCGCGCAAAGCACCTGCGACGCGGGCCTCACCCTCGACCCGTGGCATTTCGACACCACCAAGCCCAGCTACGGCCCCGGCGCCTCGATGCTCGACCGTCTGCCCGTGGGCGCGCCGCGCCAGCAGGTCCTGCCCGACGAATACCGCAACGCCTCCGAAGAGGAGCTCCAGCAGCGCATCGCCGACGCCAAGCGCCGCCTCGGCTCCAAGCTCCTCATCCTCGGCCACTTCTACCAGCGCGACGAGATCATCAGGCACGCCGACTTCGTGGGCGACTCCTTCCAGCTCGCCAAGAACGCGACCGAACGCCCCGACGCCGACCACATCGTCTTCTGCGGCGTCCACTTCATGGCCGAGACCGCGGACATCCTCTCCACCCCGGAACAGACCGTGACCTTGCCGAACCTGTCCGCCGGATGCTCGATGGCCGACATGGCCGACATCGACCAGGTCGAGGATGCGTGGGAGCAGCTCGGCGCGATCTGCGGGACCAAGCCAGGCTCCGACGGCCTCCAGCCGATCGTCCCCGTCACCTACATGAACTCCTCCGCCGCCCTGAAGGCCTTCTGCGGGCGCCACGGCGGCATCGTGTGCACCTCCTCCAACGCGCACGCCGTGCTCGAATGGGCGTTCGCACGAGGCCGCCGCGTCTTGTTCTTCCCCGACCAGCATCTGGGGCGCAACACCGCGCGCGCCATGGGCATCCCGCTGAGCCAGATGCCGCTGTGGGATCCGTTCAAGGCGATGGGCGGCGCCGACGACCCCGCCGACTACGCGAACGCCAGGATGATCCTGTGGAAGGGCTTCTGCTCCGTGCACCAGCGCTTCACCGTCGAGCAGATCGAACGCGCGCGCAAGGCGTACCCGGGCGTCAAGGTCATCGTCCACCCCGAATGCTCGATGCAGGTCGTCGACGCGGCAGACGGCACCGGCTCCACCGCATACATCGTCAAGGAGATCGCCAACGCGCCGGCCGGCTCCGCCATCGCCGTGGGCACCGAGATCAACCTCGTCAACCGCCTCGCCGCCCAATACCCGGACAAGACCGTGTTCTGCCTCGACCCGGTCGTCTGCCCCTGCTCCACCATGTACCGCATCCACCCCGCCTACCTCGCCTGGGCGCTGGAGAACCTCGAACAGGGCAATATCGTCAACCGCATCACCGTCGCCGAGGACACCGCCCGCGAGGCCAAGATCGCGCTGGAGCGCATGCTCCGCGTCCATCCGTGACGCTTCCGTATCAGGGGAGAAGCAATGAGCGATAGCGACATCATCGTCATCGGCGCCGGCGTGGCCGGCCTGTCCGCCGCACTCGCCGTGGCCGGCACAGGACACGACGTCACGCTGGTCACCAAATCCGAACTGGTCGAATCGAACACCTACCACGCGCAGGGAGGCATCGCCGCGGCCATCTTCGCCGACGACGACCCGAAACTGCACGCCGCCGACACCATCGCCGCCGGACACGGCCTGTGCGATCCGAAGGCCGTCGGCATCCTCACACGCGAGGGCGCCGACCGCGTGCGCGAATTCGCCGCGCTCGGCGTCCGGTTCGACCGCGACGCCGAAGGACACATGCTGCGCGGTCTCGAAGCCGCGCACTCGCGCGCACGCGTCGTCCACGCAGGCGGCGACGCCACCGGCAGGATACTGGAACTCGACGTGTCCGCGATGGTGCGCGCCAACCCGTTGATTCACATCGTCGAGCACGCCTTCCTCAAGGACCTCGTCGTCAAGGACGGCCGCATCGCCGGCGTCGGGCTCCTGATCGACGACGATGACGCGCATGGGGCCCGGCCGGAGACGCTGACCGCGGGCCGCGTCATCCTCGCCACCGGCGGCGCGGGACGCATGTACCCGTACACCACCAACCCGGCCGTCGCCACCGCCGACGGGCTCGCCGCCGCATGGCGCGCCGGCGCCCAGGTCGCCGACCTCGAGTTCTACCAGTTCCATCCCACCGCGATGGCCGTCGGCGAACACTTCCTCGTCTCCGAAGCCGTGCGCGGCGAGGGCGCCGTCCTGCTCGACGAACACGGGCGCCGCTACATGAAAGACGTGGACCCGCGCGCCGAACTCGCCCCTCGCGACGTCGTCGCTCGAGAGAACTTCCGCGTCATGCAGCGCCAGAACGGCCGACCCGTCATGCTCGACGTCTCCCCGATGCGGAAGGAGAACCCCGACCTCGCCGCGTTCCTCAGACACCGGTTCCCGACCATCGACGCCTACACGCGCTCCCTCGGCTTCGACTGGAGCCGTGAGCCGATCCCCGTCGCGCCCGCCGCGCACTACTTCATGGGCGGCATCCGCACCGACCTCGACGCCCGGACCTCCATCCCCGGCCTCTACGCCGCCGGCGAATGCGCCCGCACCGGCGTCATGGGCTCCAACCGCCTCGCCTCCAACTCGCTGCTCGAAGGACTCGTCTACGGCCGCCGCGCGGGACTCGCCGCCGTCAAGGACACGGCCGACACGGTGTGGTCGCCCGAACCGTTCCTCAACTCCGCGACCGGTGCGGCCTACGACGCGGCCCCGATCCGACTGACCGACCCTGCCGGCCCGGTTCCGACGGGCGCGCCGGACCGCGGCGGTGACCGCGTATGGGACCGCACACGCATCCAGCACACGATGTGGGACGGCGTCGGCGTCCTGCGCGACGCGGACGGGCTCATGCACGCCATCGACGCGCTGACGCAGGGACTCGCCGCGACGAACGCCGCCGTCGAAGAGGCCGGGACCGCGGACGACGTCACCGCGCTGGAGAACCGCGACATGCTCACCGTCGGACGCATCGCCGCCGTGGCCGCGCTCGCCCGCACCGAATCGCGCGGCGCCCACGCACGCACCGACCATCCGGAACCCCGCGACGAATGGGCGCACTCCGTCGCCTACGTCAGGGCCTGAACCGGAACACGAGGAGACCATCCATGCTCACCCAGCACATCATCCGCACCGCCGTCGAGGCGGCGCTCGCCGAGGACGCGCCCTACGGCGACGTGACCTGCGAGACCACCATCCCGGCGGACGAAACCGGCTCGGCCGCGCTCACCGCCCGCGAGGACGGCGTCATGAGCGGCCTCGACGTGTTCGCCGCCGCCTTCCGGGCGCAGAACCCACGCATCGAGACCGCGCCCGCCATCGCCGACGGCGAACGCTTCCACGCAGGGCAGATGCTCGCCACCGTATCGGGGCCCGTCAGGGACCTGCTGACCGCCGAACGCGTCGCCCTCAACTTCACCCAGCGCATGAGCGGCATCGCCACGATGACCGCCTCGTTCGTCAAAGCGGTGAACGCCATCTACGCGGACGGGTACGAGAGGGAGCACGGCCCGGTCGTGCGCCCCCGCCGCTACGCACGCACGCGCATCGCCGACACGCGCAAGACCACGCCGGGACTGCGCCCGTTCGAGAAATACGCGGTCGTCTGCGGCGGCGGCCACAACCACCGCTACGGCCTGTCCGACGCTGTCATGATGAAAGACAACCATCTCGCCGCACTCGCCGCGCGCGGCATCGACCTCGCCGGCGCGATCAGCCACGTGCGCGAACAGGTCGGACACACCACGCACATCGAGGTCGAAGTCGACTCGCTCGACCAGATCCCCGCCGTGGTCGAAGGCGGCTCCGACACCATCATGCTCGACAACTTCACGCTCGCCGACACACGCCGCGGCGTCGAACTCATCGACGGCCGCGCCATCGTCGAAGCCAGCGGCAACATGAGTCTCGAACGCGTGGCCGCCGTCGCCGCCACCGGCGTCGACGTCATCTCCGTGGGCGCCCTCACCCACTCCGTACGCTCCATCGACCTCGGACTGGACTGGCTGGAGGAACGTCCATGACCGACGACAACGAGACACTGTATCTGGACGCGGCCGCCACCGAACCGGTCAGCCGGGACGTCATCGACGCGATGCTCCCGTTCCTGACCGACGCATACGCGAACCCGGCCAGCGTCCACCAGCCCGGCAAAACCGCCGCCCGCGCGCTCGACGCCGCCCGCGCCTCATTCGCCGCCGACCTCGGCGCCAAACCCGACGACGTGATCTTCACCTCCGGCGGCACCGAATCCGACAACCTCGCCGTCAAAGGCATCGCGATGGCGAGGATGCGGCGTCTCGGTCTGGGCGGCGACGCCGCCCGGCCCCCGCGCATCATCATCTCGGCGATCGAACACCCGGCCGTCACGCGGTCCGCCGAATGGCTCGCACGCTGGCTCGGCTTCGAAGTCGTGCGCATCCCCGTCGACGGTGAGGCGCATCTCGACCTCGCCGCGCTCGAACGCGCGCTCGACAGCGAGGCGGGGGAGCGGACCACGCTCGTCGCCACGATGCTCGCCAACAACGAGGTCGGCACCGTCGAACCGGTCGAACGCATCGTCGCGATCGCGCACGCGCACCACGTACCGGTCCACGTCGACGCCGTGCAGGCCGCAGGACTCATCCCCATCCGTATGCGCGACTGGGACATCGACTCGCTCGCCGTCTCCGGACACAAGTTCGGCACGCCCAAAGGACTCGGCGCCCTGCTCGTACGCGGGCGTGTACCCATCGAACCGATCCTCTCCGGCGGCGGGCAGGAACGGGGGCTCAGATCCGGCACGCAGAACGTGGCCGGCGCCGTCGCGCTCGCCATCGCCCTGCGGCGTTCGAACACCCGCATGGCCGCGCACTACCGTGAGCTGGTCGCCTCGCGCGACATGCTCATCGACGCGGTCCGGCGCGTGGTCCCGCGCGCGGAGCTCACCGGCGACCCGGAACGCAGGCTTCCCGGACACGTCTCGTTCGTGTTCCCCGGCGTCACCGGCGAGGCGCTGCTCGTCGACCTCGACGCGCGCGGCATCGCCTGCTCGTCCGGCTCCGCCTGCGCGATCGGCCGCCATGAGATCCCGCCCACGCTCCTTGCGATGGGAATCGAGCCGGCCGTCGCCAAATCCGCCCTGCGCATGACCTTCCGCGAACCGTTGACCCGCGGGCAGATCGAACGCATCTCCCTCGCCATCGAGGACTCCTACACCGCCCTCACCCGAGGCTGACGCGGCACGGTCGGGCCGTATGGGTATCATCGTGACGGTTTGTGTCAGTGACAGGTGAAGAACCGAATCAAGTACCAGGCAGGCAACGTCGACGCCGCACGGCCGGAACGGCCGGCGCGCGACGGCGACCAACAAACTATCAGGCAAGTATCTAAGAGAGGTTTCGATGGCGGTTCGCGGTGATATCCGTAATGTGGCGATTGTGGCTCACGTCGACCACGGCAAGACCACGCTGGTGAACGCGATGCTCCAGCAGTCCCACGTGTTCAACGAACGCGAGGAGGTGCCGGACCGAGTGATGGATTCCAACGATCTCGAGCGCGAGAAGGGCATCACCATCCTCGCCAAGAACACAGCCGTGGAGTACACCGGCCCGTTGGCCGCCAAGTACGGCCACCCGGAGGGCATCACCCTCAACATCATCGACACCCCCGGCCACGCCGACTTCGGCGGCGAGGTCGAGCGCGGCATCTCCATGGTCGACGGCGTCGTGCTGCTCGTCGACGCCTCCGAAGGCCCGCTGCCGCAGACCCGTTTCGTGCTGCGCAAGGCCCTCGAGGCCAAGCTCCCGGTCATCCTGTGCGTGAACAAGGTCGACCGTCCGGACGCGCGCATCGAGGAGGTCGTCTCCGAATCCACCGACCTGCTGCTCGGCCTCGCCCAGGACGTCGCCGAGGAGGGCATCGACCTCGACCTCGACCAGCTGCTCGACCTGCCGGTCATCTACTGCGCCGCCAAGGCCGGCTACGCGTCCGCCAACCAGCCGGCGGACGGCGCCCTGCCGGACAACGACAATCTCGAGCCCCTGTTCGAGGACATCATCAAGTACATCCCCGCCCCGGAGTATGAGGAGGGCGCCCCGCTGCAGGCGCACGTCGCCAACATCGACTCCTCCGACTTCCTCGGCCGTCTCGGCCTGGTCCGCATCTACAACGGCACCCTGGAGAAGGGCAAGACCTACGGCCTGAGCCGTGTCGATGGCTCCATCGAGAACTTCCGCGTGGCCGAGCTGCTGCGCACCCAGGGCCTCGAACGCCAGCCCGTGGCCTCCGCCGGCCCCGGCGACATCGTGGCGGTCGCCGGCGTCAACGACATCATGATCGGCGAGACCATCGTCGACCCGAACGACCCCAAGCCGCTGCCGCTCATCCACGTCGACGACCCGGCCATCTCCATGACCTTCGGCGTCAACGACTCCCCGCTGGCCGGCCGCGAGGGCAAGGACCACAAGCTCACCGCCCGCATGATCAAGGACCGTCTCGACCGCGAGCTCATCGGCAACGTGTCCATCAAGGTGCTGCCCACCGACCGTCCGGACGCCTGGGAGGTGCAGGGCCGCGGCGAGCTGGCGCTGGCCGTCCTCGCCGAGGAGATGCGCCGCGAGGGCTACGAGCTGACCGTCGGCCGCCCGCAGGTCGTCACCAAGAAGATCGACGGCGTGGTCAACGAGCCGATGGAGAACACCACCATCGACGTGCCCGAAGAGTACATGGGCACCGTCACCCAGCTGCTCGCCGACCGCAAGGGCCGCATGGACTCCATGTCCAACCACGGTTCCGGCTGGGTGCGCCTGCAGTTCACCGTGCCGTCCCGCGGCCTCATCGGCTTCCGTACCGCGCTGCTGTCCGCCACCCGCGGCACCGGCATCGCCTCCTCCATCTCCGCCGGCTACGCCCCGTGGGCCGGCCAGATCGTGACCCGCCAGAACGGCTCCATGGTCTCCGACCGCGCCGGCGTGGCCACCCCGTACGCCATGCAGCGTCTGCAGGCCCGCGGCAACTTCTTCGTCGAACCGCAGTCCCCGGTCTACGAGGGCCAGGTCGTCGGCGTCAACAACAAGCCGGACGAGCTCGACGTCAACATCACGCTGGCCAAGCACATGACCAACATGCGCTCCTCCACCGCCGACGTGCTCGAGACCCTCACCCCGCCGATCAAGATGAGCCTCGAGGAGTCCCTCGACTTCGCGAACGAGGACGAGTGCGTCGAGGTCACCCCGGAGTCCATCCGCGTGCGCAAGATCATCCTCGGTCGCGAGGATTGGTACAAGTGGCGCGCCAAGCAGCGCCGCCAGAACGCGGCCCAGGCCGCCGCCCAGGGCAAGTGAGCCTGAACCTGGCCCAAAAGGTGGATAGCGATAGAGGGAGTCTTCCGCGGATGCGGAGGGCTCCCTCGCGTATCTAGGGACGGTGTACAGTGGCCCGTATGACCACACAGCACGCCCCCAGCCCGCGCCGGGACCCGTCCGCCCCCTGGTCGCACCGGTTCGGCCCCGTGGGCCGTACGCTCGTCACGTTGGCGGCCGGCGCCGGCGCGGCGTTCTTCGGCACTCTCGCGCACCGCATGGGCGCCTCCGCCGACATCCCCTACGGGCTGGCGCTGGCGTTCCTCATCATCGGCCTGTCGACGTTCTGCGCCCGCGCGCGGCAGGGCGTCACCGGACTCGCCCTTCACCTCATCGTCTCCTCCATCACGGCATGGGGGCTGGCGGTGGGAGGCGCCGGCGACGACGCGCTCGTCGTGGCGGGGTTCTCCACGCCGATGCCGTTCTTCAGCCAGCATGCCGGCTACATATGGCTGTATGGCGTGATCGTCGTGCAGGTCGTCATGCTCGCCCTGCCGTCGCGCTGGTTCGTCATTCCGCCGCGCAAGGCCGAATGAGTCCGCCGTACCTCGTCCGCGGACAGGGCCTCCCGTCCATATCCGGGCGGCGTCACCGGCGGCGTCGTGCGGATGCCGGTACAGTGGTGCGGTATGACATGCAGGGAACTGTTCTATCTCGGGCCGGAAGGCACGTTCACCCATCAGGCGGCGATGGAGGCCGCGGACCGGTTGCGCCCGGCCGTCGGCGGGGGAGCTGACGCCGGTGACGCGGCTGTCGCCGACGGGTTCGACCTCGTCGCCCTGCCCGACGTCCCCTCCATCATGGACGCCGTCCAGTCGGGGCGCGGCTGGGGCGTCATCGCCTGGGAGAACAACGTCGAAGGCTACGTGGTGCCGAACCTCGACGCCCTGATCGATGCGACCGACATCGCCGGGTTCGCACGCGTCCGAGTCGACGTGACGTTCGACGCGTTCGCCGTCGCCGGCGACGACCCTCTGCACCGTTCCGGCGACGACCCCGTTGTCGTCTCCGCTCATCCCCATGGTCTCGCCCAATGCAGACGCTTCATCGCCGACCACGGGCTCAGGGCCGTGCCCGCCTCGTCCAACGCCGCCGCCTGTCGTGACCTGAAGCCCGGGCGCATCGCGTTCGGCCCGCACATCTGCGGCGAACTGTACGGGCTCGACACGCTCGCCGAACGCGTGCAGGACTTCGACGGCGCCCACACCGAATTCCTCGTCCTCGCCCGACGTGATGAGGTACGCGACCTGTCCCGCCGGTTCCGCGAGGATGCCATCGGCGAATTCGAGACGATCATCACGCTGATTCCGCTCATCACCGGCCCCGGCGTCCTGGCCAACATGCTCGACGTGATGCGTGACGCCGGTCTCAACATGACCAGCTTCATGTCCCGGCCCATCAAAGGCACCGACGGCACCTACAGCTTCATCGCGACGCTCGACGCCGCCCCGTGGGAGCCGCGCTTCCGCACCCTGCTCGAAACCTTCGCCACACATGGCATCTGGCTCAAGACGCTCGCCGTCTACCCGCGACGCGACCGGCCCAGCCCCCCGGTCGAGGCGTGGCGGCTGCCGGAAGGCGGCGTCCATCTCGACGCGATGCGCATCGAACCCGACTGGGAGCATACGAACAAGGTCGGAAGGGAACTGCTGTGGTAGACGCCGGCGCGAAGGACATGAGGAACGGAGACGACATGACGGACACGGGATCGACTTCGACGGCGGGAACGAGACCTCGTCTCGTCGGCGTCGTCGGCATGGGGCTCATCGGCGGCTCGCTCGCCCGACGTCTCGTCGAACGCGGCGTGGACGTCGTCGCATGGAACCACCGGCCCCACCCGTACGCCGAAGCCGAGAAGGACGGCATCCGCTGCGTGACGACGCTCGCCGCGCTCGTCGACGCCGCGCCGGACGTCATCGTCCTATGCAACCCGCTCAAGGCCATGCCCGCCGTCCTCGGGGAGCTCAAGCCGCTGCTCGACGCGGCGCCCGGCGTCACCCTCACCGACGTGGGCAGCGTCAAGGGCATGGTGCGGGCCCAGGTCGAGGCAGCCGGCCTGTCCGACCGCTACGTCGGCGCGCACCCGATGGCCGGCAACGAGCTGTCCGGCTGGACCGCCGCCGACCCACGCCTCTACGACGACGCCCTGTGGGCCGTCACCGTGACCGACGCCACCGACTATGGGCGGTTCCTCACCGTCGCACGGCTCATCGTCGACGGCGTCGGCGACCGGCTCATCGTCCTCGACGACGACACGCACGACAAGGCCGCCGCGATGATCAGCCATATGCCGCACGTCGTCGCCACCGCGCTCATCAACGAACTGACCGGCGATTCGAACCGCAACGTCGCCGCCGCGCTCGCCGCGGGCAGCTGGCGCGACATGACACGCGTGGCCCTGACCGACCCCGACCGCACGCGCGCGATGGTCGAGGAGGACGCCGAGAACGTCGAGGCGCTGCTGCGGCACATGGCCGCGCGGCTGACCGCCGTCGCCGACCTGCTGCGCGACGAACGCGCGGGAACAGACAACGGGGAAGACGGCGCCGACGCGGCAGCGCGTCGCGCGATGGGCGGCTTCTTCGCCGAAGGTCAGCCGTTCCGCAACTACAAGGCGCGGCAGAGGGCCGTCGGTGACGGCATGGCCGCCCGATACGAGGAGCGTGACATCCGCACCGGCCGGGACCGTTGGCAGGCCGATCTGCTCGCGTCGGCGCGTCGCGGCGAGCACATCGTCGCGATCGGCGATGCGGGACGCATGCGGGTCCAACTGCGGTCCGCGCTCTGAACCCGGCGGCGTGGGGGAACGGCCGCCGGCGGGAAGCTACGGGCGCACGCGAGGACGCTCCGGCACGGGCTTCAACGTGGCGATCGTGTCCGCGTCGATGCTCACCCGCTGCTGGGGACGTGAACCATTCGCCGCGGCATCACGCGACAGTTCCAACGTGCGGCCGTCCCAGGACAGCACGTGACCCACGAAATCACGGAACTTCGTCCTCCCGTCCTTCGGATCGACGCCCTCGATGACGCGCACCACGATGCGCGCCCCGGCCGGAATCTCCTTCGGCAACGACATGATGACCTCCCTTGGAACCATGATGCCCATATGGCACCAACTGTACCCGAGCGGCGAACGGAACCGCCGATGTCCACCGGATGTGGGGTGATGGAGGACATGGCGAGACAGACAGGAAACGCGGCGGTCCGCGTGGTGTTCGGAGGCGACACGTACCTCAACGGGCGAACCGTGCGCGAATGGTGCGACAAGGCGCTCAGGAAACGTCCCGACGCCGAATTCATCGAACTGGACGCGGCCACGGCCGACCGGTACGCGTTCGACGAGGCCGTCAGCCCCTCCCTGCTCGCCGACGCGTCCGTCGTACGCGTGGACAACCTGCAATCCGCCGACGAGAAACTCGGCGACGCCATCGTCGACTACTGCGCACACGCCTCATCAGACCCCAACCCCACGGGCATCGTCATCTGCCGGCACGAAGGCGGCAACAAAGGCAAACGGCTCGTCGAACGGCTCGTCAAGGCCGGGGCGCGCAAGGAGGACGTGCCCGACCTGAAGAAACCCGAGGCCAAACTCAACATGGTCTACCGATGGTTCGAGGAACAGCATCGGCGCATCGAACCACTCGCCGCCCAACAGCTCGTCGACGTGCTCGGCGAACGCACCGGCGAACTCAACGCCATGTGCCGCCAACTGTGCTTCGACTTCGACGACGACCCCATCGGCCTCGACCGCGTAAACCAATACCTCACCGCCAACCCGCAGGTCGACGGCTTCGCCGTCGCCGACGCCGCCATGGCCGGACGCACCGCCGACGCCATCGTCATGATGCGCTCCGCCGTGGAACAGGGCATCGAACCCATCGCGCTCATCGGCGCGCTCGCCATGAAACTGCGGAGCGTGGCCAAAGTGTCCGCGTTCAACGCCGGGACCATCAGCGCGGCCGAACTCGGCATGTCCCCATGGGCGCGCAAATACGTGAAACTCGGCGGATGGACGTCCACCGGCATGGCCACCTGCATCAGGACCCTCGCATGGGCGGACGAGGAATGCAAGACCAACGGGGGAGACCCCATGTACGCGCTGGAACGCAGCATCGAAACCATCGCGACGAAAGGACGGGCATGAGCGGAACGGAAGCGAACGAAACGGACGGACGGATCGTCGTCGAAGCGCCCACGGGAGACGACATGCGCGCGCTGGGACGCCGCATCGCGAAACGCGTGCGCGGCGGCGACGTATTGCTCCTGTCCGGGCCGCTGGGCGCAGGCAAGACGACGCTCGCGCAGGGATTCGGTGAAGGACTCGGCATCGGCGAGCCGATCGTCTCGCCCACGTTCACCATCGCCCGCGAACTCGACGGACGGTTCGCCGACGGCAGCCCGGCGCATCTCGTGCACGTCGACGCGTACCGTCTCGGCGGCGCCGACTACGCGCCCGGACAGGCGGCCGTCAACCGTCTCCTCGACGAACTCGAATCCTTGGGGCTTGACGAGGAGCTCGAAGACACCAGTGACGACACCGTCGTGCTCATGGAATGGGGCGAACAGATGGCCGCCGCCCTCGCGCCCGAACGCCTCGAGATCCATATCGCGCGTCCGCTCGACGATGCCGATGCCGGCGCCATGGACGCCGGCGGCGAACTCACCGGCGACGGCACGCGCATCGTCACCCTCGTGCCCGTCGGCGCACGCTGGAACGGCTTCACGCTCTGACCGGACGCCGCCGCCGTCCGCGGTGTACACTCTCTACAGGCCGGAGGAAACACGTCCGGAGGCAACGGGCAGACGTCGGGAGGATGCACACATGGGCTGCGTATTGGTGATCGACACGTCATACGGTTCCACCGTGGGCGTCACAGGACACGAGCCGATCGTCGAAACCGATTCGCGCACCCACGTCGAACGATTGCAGGTGAACATCGCGCGTGCGGTCAAGGACGCCGGATACACGCCGCAGGACATCGACACGGTGATCGTCGGCACCGGACCAGCGCCGTTCACCGGACTCAGAGCCGGCATCGTCGCCGCCAAAGCGCTCGCCTTCGCCACCGGCGCCGAACTCATCGGCCACGACGTGCTCGCGCCGCAGGCGCAGTGGAACCTCATCCGGCGAAGCAAGTCCGGCACGCTCGGCGACCCGAAGACGAGCCACGTGCTCACGCTCGCCGTGAACGACGCCCGCCGCAAGCAGCTGTACTTCGCGCTGTACGCAAGCCCGCTCGACGGCGACGCAACCATGACGCGCACGCTCATCGACATGGACATCGACTATCCGGCGTCGATTGCCGATCGCGTGAACGCCGCCGTACGCGAATACGCGACGACGGTCGAAGGCGAGATCGTCATCGACGTCGTCGGCCACGGCGCAACCAAATACGCCGACGCGCTGCGCGGCATTGAACATCTCGGTGACATGACCGACGAGTCCGTGCTCGACCAAGGGCGGCAGGGCCTCGACATCTTCGCGGCAGACGCGACGATCGCACACGCGCACGACCCACAGGCGCCCGTCGAACCGCTGTATCTGCGCCGACCGGACGCCGAGGTGCCTGCACCGCTCAAGCATGTGCTCGGCCATGAAGGCGCAGGGAGGAAGGACTGATGCTCGTCGCACTGGACGACCTCGACCGCGGGATCGCCGTCGCCGCCGTACGTGCGCTGGAGGTCGAGCTCTTCGGCAACCACGCATGGAGCGAGACGTCGATACGGCAGGAGCTCGACGCCCCCGCACGCACCTACGTGTTCGACATAGAACCCGACATCATGACGGATGAAGGCCCGACAGTGCCGATCACGGTGCCGGCCTCGGCCATACGCGGATTCGCCGGCTACTGGTACGACGGCGACGACGCCGAAATCATGGACGTCGGCGTCGGCAAAGCCCACCAAAGGCAAGGCATCGCAGCCGGTATGATGACCTGGCTGATTGAACGCGCGCACAAACAGGGCGCACGACGTATGCTGCTCGAAGTCAGCGTCGACAACGAACCCGCCATCGCACTGTACAAGCGCTTCGGCTTCGAACGCATAGGACTGCGCAAACGCTACTACCAGCCCGAAGGCATCGACGCATACGTCATGGTCCTAGACCTCGAACCACACATCGTCGGATTCCAAAGCGCCGGCGACAATACGACGAACGACGCACAGCCGCACACGCATCACACGGACGACGAACCCACAAGCAACGAGGAGACGAAATGAGCGAACCGATCGTACTCGGCATCGAATCGACCTGCGACGAGACCGCCGCCGCCATCGTGCGCGGACGCACGCTCGTATCCAACGTGGTCGCCTCCTCCATGGAGGAACACGCGCGCTACGGCGGCGTCATCCCCGAAATCGCCTCGCGCGCACACGCCGAGGCGTTCGTCCCCTGCGTGTCCAAGGCGCTCGCCGACGCGGACATGACGCTCGCCGACGTGGACGCGATCGCCGTGTCCGCCGGTCCGGGACTCGCCGGGTGCCTCGCCGTCGGCGTCTCCGGCGCGAAGGCGCTCGCATGGGCGTCTGGCAAACCGCTGTACGGCATCAACCATGTGATTGGCCACATTGCCGTCACCCAGCTGCAGTTCGGTCCGTTCCCCAAGGACACGTTGGCGCTCATCGTCTCCGGCGGCCACACGTCGCTGCTGCACGTCGAGGATGTGGCACGCCATATCGACGTGGCCGGCACGACGCTCGACGACGCGGCGGGGGAGTGCTTCGACAAGGTCGCCCGTCTGCTCGGATTCCCCTATCCCGGCGGGCCGCACATCGACCGTCACGCACAGCACGGCGACCCGCATGCCATCAAGGTGCCGCAGGGCCTCACGCAGGGGCAGGCCGGCGCGAAGCACCCGTATGACTTCAGCTTCTCCGGCGTCAAGACCGCCGTCGCCCGCTGGGTGGAAGGGGAGCAGGCCGCGGGGCGCGAGATTCCCGTGGACGACGTGTGCGCGTCGCTCGCTGATTCGGTGGCCACCGTGCTTGCGAAGAAAGCGATGCGCGGCTGCCGTCAATACGATTCCGACACGCTCATCGTGGGTGGCGGTTTCTCCGCGAACTCGCAGCTGCGCGCCAAACTGCTTGAATTCGGACGGTCGAACGGCGTGGAGGTACGCATCCCGGAATTGAAGTTGTGCACCGACAACGGTGCGATGGTGGCCATGCTCGGCGTGAACCTTGTGGAGGCGGGCGTCGCCCCCAGCGCCCCCGACTTCGCCATCGATTCGGCCATGCCTCTGACCAAGGTGTCGATGTAGCGGATTCGACGGAGGCTGGAAGGAGACGGTTGCGTCAGCCCCGTTCCGCCAGCCAGGCGGCGGCGACCTTCTTCGAGGGGAACACGCCCTGCGCGCCGTTGGCGCCGTCGGCCAGCCACATGCGCCGCATCCCCACCAGCTTTCTGCGCACGGTCCCAGCGCCCACGCCGTCGTGCAGCACCGCGAATACACCGCGTTCTATCCTCATGATTCTCACGTCCATGGTTCCCGGCCTCCTTGCCGATCACACTCCTCCTGTTCCCGATGGCAGCGTCGTGCGCGGCGACGCGCCGGCGTTACGACAGTGGGCAGCATAGGAACCCGGGTGGACCGTGGGACACGGCGGGGCGTCGCGTGTCCCACGTCGTTCCGCCGTCGTTCCGGCTCCGTCCCGCGCATGCCGGAACGACGCATATGGGTTGGCCCTCCGATTCCTTCCGGAACCGGAGGGCCAACCCATATGGCGACGAGGTCGCGCACGTCCGATGTCCGCGGCGTCCGGGCCGCGGACGCACGGTCACTTGATGATGACATCCTCGGGCTTGATGTCGGAGGTGAAGCTCGGAGCGAGTTCGCTCTCGTAGGCCTTCTCGAAGAAGCCGTCGGCGGTCAGCGACTTGATCTCCTTGTTCGTCCAGTCGAGCAGGCTCTTGTTGCCCTTCTTCACGGCCGGCGCGATGGTGGATTCGTCGCCGAGCGTCTTGATGCCCACGGTGTAGCCCGGGTTGTCCTTCGCCCACGCGTACAGGTACGTGTTGTCGTCGGCCAGGGCGGCGACGCGGCCGTCTTTGAACGCCTGGAACTGCTGGGTCTTGGAATCGAACTTCTGCAGGTTCACGTCCGGGTAGTTCTGGGTGAAGTAGGTTTCGGCGGTGGTGCCCTTCGTCACCGCGAGGTCCTTGCCCTTGAGCTCATCGGCGCTGGTGATCTTCGCGCTGTCCGGGGAGACGACGCCGATGGACACCTTCATGTACGGTTCGGCGAAGTCGACGACCTGCTTGCGCTCGTCCGTCACGGTGAAGTTCGCGAGCACGAGGTCGACCTTGTCGGACTTCAGGGAGTCGACGCGGCCGTCCGCGTTGACCTGCACCCAGTCGACCTTGACGCCCAGGTCCTTGGCGATCTGGTTGCCGAGCGCCACGTCGTAGCCGGCGCGCGTGCCGTCGTTCTTCACGTAGCCGTAGGGCGGCAGGTCGCCGAACGTCGCGATGCGGATGGTGCCCGCCTTCTTAATCTCCTCGACGGTCTGGCCCTGCTGGCCGGAGACGGATGCGCCGCCCGCGGCCGGGTCGGGGCCGTTGCCGCAGGCCGCCACGGACAGCAGTGTGACCGCGGCGAGCGCGCCGGCGGCGATCTTCTTCAGATTGAACATGATGGTTTCCTCTCTCATGTCGGTTGGTTTGTTGGTTGTTTCGGAATACAGGTCGTAGCGGTGGCGGGATGGACCCCACCGCCGGGTCATTCGTCGCCCACGGGCGACATGCTGTCCAGGAACGCCTTGGCGCGGTCCGTGGACGGATGGGTGAAGAACTCGTTGCCGGACTGGCGTTCGAGGATCACCCCGTTCTCCAGGAACATGACGGTGTCGGCCACACGGCGGGCGAACTCCATCTCGTGCGTGACGACGATCATCGTCATATGGCGCTTGGCCAGCCGGAGCATGAGCTCCAGCACCTCGCGCACCATCTCCGGGTCGAGCGAGGCGGTGACCTCGTCGAACAGCATGAGCTCGGGGTTCATGGCGAGCGCGCGCACGATGGCGATGCGTTGCTTCTGTCCGCCGGACAGTTCACGCGGGTACGCGTCCCGGTATTCGCTCAGCTGCACGTCGGCCAGCAGACGGTCCATCTGCTCGTCGACCTCCGCCTTCGGACGTTTCTGCACCTTGGTGGGGCCGAGTTCGATGTTCTTCGCGACCGTGAGGTTCGGGAACAGGTCGTAGCTTTGGAACACCATGCCGATCTGGGTGCGCAGGCGACGCCACGTCTTCTCGCTGTTGTTCGGAATCACCTGGCCCTTGAAACGGATTTCGCCGCCCTGGATGGTCTCCAGGCCGTTGAGGCAGCGGATGAGCGTGGACTTGCCGGAGCCGGAGGGACCGAGCAGGACGAGCACCTGCCCACGCCTCACATCGAAGCTCACGTCCTTGAGCACCTCATGGTCCCCGTAGGATTTGCGCAGGTGCCGGACCGACAGCAGGATCTCGCCGTCGTGCGGTGCCGCGTCTGTACGGTCGGTGACGGCGGCGGCCGTATCGCTGGATCCGATGGTTTCAGCCATTGTTACGCTCCTTGGCTCGTTGTTCGAGTGCCTTGGCGATCATCGCCAGAGGCCAGCAGATGATGAAATACAGGAAGAAGATGAACCCGTACACCCAGAACGCGGCGTCCGGATGGGTCATGCGGTTCGCCTCCATGATTTGCTGGCCGACGGTGACGACGTCGATGACGCTGATGAGCAGCAGCAGGGACGTCGTCATGATGACGCGCGCCGCCAGATTGATGACGGCGGGGACCATGAGGTTCACCGATTGGGGGATGCGCACGTACCACAGGACCTGTAGGCCGCTCATGCCGAGCGCCTTGCCGGCGTCGATTTGATGGTCGGAGACGGAGATCAGAGCGCCGCGCACCACGTCGCTGATCTCGGCCGACACCCACAGGCCGAACGCGACCACCGCGACGGTCACGCCGTCCACCTGGACGCCGAGCTCGCGCGGCAGGATGTAGTACGAGAGGAACAGCAGCACCAGCGTGGGCACGATGCGGAAGAACTCGAGGTACAGACGCAGCACGGCGCGCAGCACCGGGTTCGGCAGGATGCGCAGCGCGCCGAGCACGACGCCCAGCGGGATGCCGAACAGCAGGGCCAGGCCCGCCACCGTGACGGACGTGCCCAGACCGGACAGCAACCTCATGAGGTTGTCGCCGGTGACGATGACGCTCGCGCCTGAGGCGAGCGTGACGGATGCGGGATCAGTCATCGCCGAAAGTACCACGACGCACCCTCCTTTCCAACAAGGTCAGCAGCACGGACAGCGGAATCAGGATGATCGCGTACGCGACCACCAGCATGAGCAGGTATTCGTCGCTGCGGTAGTACATGCCGATGAGGTCGCGGGCCGTGTTCGTGAGCTCGGGCACCGCGATGACCGTGAACACGGACGTCTCCTTGACCATGAAGATCACGTTCGCGGCGAACGCCGGGACGCTGCGCGTCAGGCCCTGTGGCAGCGTGACATGGCGGATCATCTGCAGCGGCGACAGTCCCAGCGCGCGCGCCGATTCGTTCTGCACGCGAGGAATGCCGCTGAAGCCGCCTTCGAACGCGCCGCACATGTACGCGGCTCCGAACACGGCCATACCCACGATCGCGCACGTCTGGGCGCTCCACTTCACGCCGATGGACGGCAGGCCGTAGTACAGGAAGAACAGCTGGATGAGCAGCGGGGTGTTGCGGAACAGCTCCTGAAAGACGGTGCTGACCTCACGCAGCACCGGCACACGGTACTCGCGCAGCAACGCCAGAACCAAACCGAATATGGTGGCCAGCGCGACGCTGATGGCGGACAGCCGCAGGGTCAGGACGAACGCCTTTTCGAACAACGGCAGCGCCGACTGGATGATGGTCCAGCTCACCTTACCCCTCCTCTCCATACGGGCGTCGATGCGAACATGATCATCGTTGTTTCTCTCTATCGGATTCCCTTGCGCGATGTTCTCCGGTGGCATGGCCTGGGCGTTCTCCCGGTCCGCGTCCCGGCTTGCTGGCCCTCGCGCGTGAGCCGCGGACCGGGACGGCGACGGCCGCGGACCCGCGGCGCATCTGCCTTGCTAGCCACAAGGATAACGTTCGGACGAAGGGCTCGGAGTCGGCAGCGAACCGGCGGACGGGCATCCGACGGCGGTCACGGTCTCGGACATCGGAGGAAACGAAGAGGGATGCGGGACGTCGTAGGGCGTCGGAACCCAACTGGCGCAAGCGTTCCGCACGGCACGTCGAGGGCGATGACGTACGACGGTGGGGGACCGTGCGGTACGTACGTTATGAGCGTCGCTTATACCCTGCTATCGGATAGTCCGAAGCACAAGGCATGGCGGATATGGACATGTCGGTGGTTTCCGAGGTGACGCCGGTCGGATGGCTCGGAGAGGATGACGTAGGGACGCCGTGTGGCCGATTGTCGCTTTCGCCCTTAGACTGGAAGCCATGTCTCTAACTATCGGAATCGTCGGACTGCCGAACGTCGGCAAGTCCACCATGTTCAACGCGCTCACCCGCAACAACGTCCTGGCGGAGAACTACCCGTTCGCCACCATCGAACCGAACACCGGCATCGTGCCGCTGCCGGACGACCGCCTGCCGGTGCTCGCCAAGCTGGTGCACACCGAGAAGGTCGTGCCCGCCACCGTGACGTTCGTCGACATCGCCGGCATCGTCAAGGGCGCCTCCGAAGGCGAGGGCCTCGGCAACAAGTTCCTGGCGAACATCCGCGAGGCCGACGCGATCTGCGAGGTCGTGCGCGCGTTCAAGGACGACGACATCGTGCACGTAAACGGCAAGATCGACCCGGCCGACGACATCGACACCATCAACACAGAGCTCATCCTCGCCGACATGCAGACCATCGAGAACGCGCTGCCGAAGCTCGAGAAGGACCTGCGTGGCAAGAAGATCGAGAAGGAGTACTTCGACGCCGTCAAGGAGGCGCAGAAGATCCTCGAGAACGGTGAGACGCTCGACAAGGCCGCGCGCGAGGGCCGTTTCGACAAGGACTCCGTCTACGACCTGCACCTCATGACCGCCAAGCCGTTCATTTACGTGTTCAACGTGGACGACAACGAACTGCAGAACGACGATCTGAAGAAGGAACTCGCCGCCTCCGTGGCCCCGGCCCCGGCCGTGTTCCTCAACGCCCAGTTCGAGGCCGACCTGACCGAGCTAGACGAGGCCGACGCCCGCGAGATGCTCGAGGACGCGGGCCTCAAGGAGTCCGGTCTCGACCAGCTGGCACGTGTGGGCTTCGACATCCTCGGCCTCCAGACGTTCCTCACCGCGGGCGTCAAGGAGGTGCGCGCCTGGCAGATCCATAAGGGTTGGACCGCCCCGCAGGCCGCCGGCGTCATCCACACCGACTTCGAGAAGGGCTTCATCAAGGCCGACATCGTCTCCTACGACGACTTCGTCGCCGCCGACGGCTCGATGACCACCATCAAGGAGGAAGGCAAGCTCCGTCAGGAGGGCCGTGACTACGTGATGCAGGACGGCGACATCGTCGAGTTCAAATTTAACGTGAGCAAGTGATCGCACCCGCGATTGCCGCGTAATGCCGAGGGTCTTGGAATCCCAGTGATTCCAAGGCCCTCGGCTATACTGTATTCAGTTGTTGTCGTATAGAGTCATCGTGATGGACACGGTGCATTGGGCATCTGATCGGAGGAGCGGGGATATGACCGGTTATGTGCTGCGTCTGTATGATGTTCCGCTGCTCCAGTTCGATGCCTCATATGGCGAGGGACTGTTGGCCGGCAAGGTCGAGGCCCGTATTCGCTGGTTCGACGAGTCGAAGCGGGTGCTGCTGCCGTTCCCGTTGGCTCCGGAGCCGGATGATGTGAAGCTCACCGCTTGGCTGGAGCGGCGCACCATCCCAAAGAACCGTGAGTTCGCGGCTCAGATCCTCGCACAGGCCGGACTGAACATCGCGGATACACTCGGCATCATCGACCTGTGCAAGGGGCTGTCGGTCAATGACTCGTTCTGGGTCGAACGGGACGACGAGAATCTCAGGTTCGCGGACATCAATCTGTACGATAATCCGTTGGATGAGACGCTTGCCATCGTGGCGTACACAGGCTACACGTCGAGCGAGAAGCATGCGATCGGTTTGTCGAGCGAGTGGACGACGGACGGGCAGTTCCCGAAGGCATGGCGGCACACGGGCAACGGGCTGGAACTATGGAAAGCCGGTTCCGAAGGTTACGCGAATGCAGGCTTGGAGCCGTATTCCGAATATCTCGCCTCGCAGCTGGCGCGAAAGCTCGGTGTGAACGCGGTCGAATATCGCATTGCTCGCTGGAAGGGCAAGCTGGCGTCGGTGTGTCCGTCGATGAACACAAAGGACGTGTCGTTCGTGCCGTTCTACGCGGCCACGCAGCTCGCATCGTTCCCGGAGATTCTCGCGGCCGCCCGTGCCGTGTCGGAACCATCGTTCGAGGCGATGCGTACGATGCTCGTCTTCGATGCGCTCATCGTCAACCAGGATCGTCATGCCAACAACCACGGGTTCCTACGTGACAACCATACCGGACGCATCCTCGGCCCGGCACCCCTGTTCGATCACAACATGTCGTTGTTCAAGAACGACATGCGTGCCGATTGGGAGCATGGTGCGTGGACGCCGAAGGTACTGGAGGAACGTCAGCCGTCGAATTCGCGCATGACGTTCCGAGACCAGTGTGCGGCCATCATGGGAGTCGCGCAGCATGAGATGCTGCGCAAGGCATTGGACGTCACGTTGGAGAACGATCCGACGTATCCGCTTGAGGACGGCCGCATCGAGGCATTGAACGACTATCTGCACGCCACGGCCCGCACGCTGCTCGACATCCCCGTGGTGGACGAGGCGAAGCTCGCCGCGCAGCTCGACGCACTGCAGCCCGCGGTCAAGAACGCGCCCGTGATTCTCAACGACAGACTGCTTGAGAAGGGATAATCGGACGAGTTCAATCTCCCCAACGTCTAAGAAGTGATTGCCGAGTAGTGTCGTGGGCTTGGACGGGGAGTGGTCCTAGAACCTCCGCGCTACGTGTGCGACCAATGGCAACATGGCAACGGCCAGCATGAACGTCATCGCCAGAACCGCTCCCGCTGGATAAACGCTGTACGCCCAGCCGTATGCGATCTGCCCGAGAGGCTGGGCGCACATACTCGTGGAGAGCGCGAGCGACATCACCTTGCCGGTCATGTCCTCGGGGCAGCTCATCTGGATCGCCGGCACGGCGATGAGGTTCGCGAGGGTGATGGCGACCATGGTTCCGCAGGTGCTCGCCGTGAGCGTCGCAAGGCGCACTCCATCGCCGGCGGGAAGCGCCATGACGAGCGCCTGGGGCAGGATGGTGAGCGAGAAGGCGGCGATTGCCATCGGGAATCGTCGTCTGGAAAGCGACTTCGCGGCCCGTCCTCCGACGAGCGCGCCAAACAGTCCGGACGCTCCCACGAGACCATATGCAAGACCGTACGCCGTGGAGTCGAACCCCAGCACGGTCCGCACCATGTAGGGGAAACCGACCTCCGCATAGCCCGTCACCAGAAAGTTGAGCGCAGCGCAGAGCAGCACCAGATGCAGTACATGGGGACGCTCACGAGTAAGGAAACGTCCGGCGCGCGCAAGGTCATCGAGGGCCGAGGTGCGTCCATCGTCACCGCGTTCGGGGGCACCGAGCCGGATGAAGCACTCCACGACAGCGGCCGTGCCGAACCCCACGATGGTGATGCCCATCATGGGCATGGCGCCCACCGCCGCATAGAGCACGCCGCCGAGCACGGCCGGCACGAGCGTGCTCGTCTGATTCACCACGTTCACCACGGACATGGCGCGACGCATCACGTCCTCGCCGTGGGAGCGGAACATCTGCGGCAGCGCCGCCTGCACCGTGGGCGTTTCCATGGCATCGAGCACGGCGAGCACCACCTGCATCACGGCAATCGCCGCCAAATTGAAACCGATGACCGAAAAGATGGTGGCGCAGACGAGCACCGTTGCAGCGGAGAGCGTGTCGAGCGCCACCATGACGGTCCGGCGGTTCGTGCGGTCCGCCACCACGCCGCCAAGGGGTGAGAGCAGGATCGTGGGCAGGATGCTCGCCGTGAGGATGGACGCGAACGCCGCGGCCGAGCCGGTCTCGTCAAGCACCCACATGGACATGGCGAACCGCAACATGAGGTTGGCGAAGAGCGATATGCCGAGACCTGCGACAAGCAGATAGAAGTCGCGTACGCGAAGAGGGTTCGCGGTTGGGCTGCTTTGCGGTTGAGTCGTGTATTCGGACGTGTTCGTCATTATCGAGTTCCTTTCCTTGGTATTCATGGATATCCATTCAGACCGACCGTCGGTCTGTTATGGTGATAAAAAAATGCGCCACGGCAAAGGCCGTACAAACGTCCTTCCACTTGGGCGCCATAATGTGCAAACCAGCATGCCCGGGGACGGTCTATGCGGACGCCGCTTCCCCTTCTGGCATCAGGGCCATGAGGCCCTTGACCGCTCGCAGGATGAGCGTCTCGTCGAAGACCGGTACGCCGATGGCGTCAAGCATCGTGGCGAGGCAGCGGATACGCCGTTCCATGTCGTTACGGTCGGCGGGATAGAAGCAGGGCATGAGCCAATAGTTGCCGAGGAGCGAGAGCAGTTGCGCCGCCTCCTCGGGATATGCCGTGGGAATCGAACCGTCCTGCACACCCATGTCGATGAGCGAGCGGAAGGACTCCGGCAGCCTCGTTGACCAGAAGCGCATATTCGCGGTAAAGAACGCGGGATCCTTGAGAAGTGCGAGCTGGGATCGAACGAGATCCAAGTGATCGGGGGCGTCCACGGCGGAAATGACGAGTGCGCGCAACTTCTCCAACGCGCTCATGTCATCACGCTCGATGAGTTCGTCGAGGAGACGCGAGGTGACGGCCCACTCATCGGCGTTCAGCTGGTCGAGAATCGCCTCCTTCGATTTGAAATGGTGATAGAGCCCGCCCTTGGAAAGACCCAGATCGTTCAGGATGTCCTGGATGGATGTCTTCTCGTAGCCCTTCTCGGCGAAGAGCCTTCGTGCGGAATCGAGGATTCGCCGTTCAGTGTCCTCTTGGTGCGTATGGTGCGCCATGACCTCCTCCTTTCTTTTCTCCCCAGAGCATACAGACCGTCGGTCGGTCTGTCAAATGGTCGAATAGACTATCATGCGCTGTGCTTGAATATCCACAACGCGGCAGGATGAAAAAAGACCGACAAACAGCGAGCTTCAATTCAACGGTGCGAGGGGTATGGAGGCGTTATTCCGGCAGCGGAGTAGGGTGGCGATGCAACCGTCTACCTCATCTGGTCATATGGCAGACGTACATCCGAATCGCAGCTACGAGCGCGTCCGTCGATGCCGCACGCAAAAATACGAATCGTTATTATCGACAAACCGATAGAACTTGATAAGTCTCATATCGCCTCCCGTTTGACGGTACTAACGTGGCGTGAATGCATACTGTCGTCGTATATATGTCCTTAGTGGTCATTTCCATACCTGAGGTACGGGGATGGCGAAGCGCCTACATCATCGAGGTTCGTCTCCACGGCGGCCGACGACATGATGCGGGCGCTTTCGCATATCAGTTCTTGTTTTTCCTTGGTCTGCCTCCGCCGACTCCACGGCCGGGGCGTGCGGCGTCCCATTCGTCGATGGTTTCGGGGAGCCAGCCGCGTGCGCGTCCTACCGTCACGTCCGCTTCGGGAAGTTTGTACTGGGCTAGAGCGCCTTTGGTGATTCCAAGCTTTTCGGCCACTTCGGTCAAACTGAGATAGTGTCTAGTCACGATGGCCTCCGAAAAGCGAGAGCGTGAGGCAGTCGATTCCCGTTGCGATGGCGAACAGGGCGGTGATCCACGGCGTGGCCTCGGCGATTGCACAGCCGGCTGCTATGAGGGCGAACGCCAGTCCGCCCAGTCCCTGAATTGTGATTTTCATGGTGTTCTGCGAGATGATTGGGGCGGGCCCCGGATGGCTGGAGAATCAGGGACCTCGTTGCTACTTGTGCCTCTTCTTGTCGCGCGTGTGGCGTTCGTCGCGCTTCGAAGACCAGCTTTGCGGTTTCCGCCGTCGAGGCGATGATTACCGCCAGCACCAGCATTGATTCGTTACTCATCTCGCTTCCTCCTTCCTTCCGGTGCTGTCGTCGGTCTTCCCTGCCGGCATATCTATACTAACAGAGTATCGATAGATATGTGAGCCGGGAGCATGCGGCACGCCGGATATTTCAGCGATTCCGGGAAATAGGCCTATGGGCTGGTTGGTTTGCTCCATGCCGAGCTCTACCAATGAGGGAGAGCAACTGCAACCGCAGCCGGTTCCCTGATGCCATGAAACGCGGGCTTATGGCGAACGTGGAAAGAATGGTGAGGGCCGGAGGCCGCGAAACCATCGGCAAGGCCGTAAGGAACGACCCGCACGGCGTCCGTTACGCCAGAATCCCCAACGGACCCACCTGCGGCTTCTGCATCATGCTCGCATCCCGCGGCTACGTGTACCTTTCCGCAGCCGCCGCAGGCGCGGACACCGAATGGCACAACGGCTGCAACTGCGAGGTCTCGGTCAGCTGGGACGGCGGGAAACCGCATATCGAAGGCTGTGACTACGAGGATTTGGAACGGCGTTACCTGGCGTACCGCGGCACGATCGAGGACATGCTGACCGAGAAACGCTACAGGGAAACCTATGTGGACACGTTCATCCCCGAATTCGAGGATGACGAGCCGGTCAGCTTCGACAAGTGGGCGATACGGCAGATCGTCGCCGAAATGGACACTCGTGACCGTCAATGGCTATTCGACGGCAAACCAGTGTCATAACCAGCCGTTGCAGTCTGGTCGAGTGGCTCATTTCAACCCCGGAACAGGACTCATATCGATAAATTCATCAATGATAGGCGTGAATCGTCTAGGGCATGGCCAATATGGAGCAATCATTCACGAAGGATCCCACGCGATCGATTACCTGCTCGGCAAAGACGGTGCCCCGTATTCGGGAACGTATGATGACGTAAGGTATGGGAAGGTTTTGACCGAGGGCGCGGTCAGGCTTCTCGCATCGAAGATGGACGACAGACAGGAAGGCGACTATCTAGACGGACATCAGGAGCTCTTTCTGATTTCTCTGCCGATGTGTATGCTGCGGGCGGCGAACACAGCCTTGCAGTGCATGACATGATTCAAGCCGGGGTCAATGACTACATGGCAGGTCTTGGCGACATGTATAAGATGTATTCTCAGGCAGGACGCGTCTCTGGATATTATGGTTCGGGAAATAGGCCTTATGCTCAGGTTTCGGAGGCCTTCGCCGAAATGCTGACTGCCCAGATCGCCGACGAGGAATCGTGGACATTGATCCAACACTTTTTCCCCAACGCTGCGAACCTGTTTTCCGAAATGATCAAGGATATGCACTGACGATGGATGATAACGACTCGGGAATCGACATCTCATCACTCACCGACAAGCAGTTGGCCGACCTGTACTATGACACGTTTGGAACATGGTATCCCTTCATTCCAGACGCGTTCCCCGTGTTCTTCAAATATGGAGGAATCGACTGTGACCCGCAATTCCGAGATAGAGCAATAACCGCCATCTCAACAAAGACACCATTGCCGGAACTTCCCTTTACGGATGACCCACCGGCACTCTACTGATTTTTTTCTGTTTATGACCACCCGCACGGGTGGTTTTTTATGCCCGAAACGGGCCCTTATCAACCAATTAGGAGGAATCATGGCCGAGGAAGCTGACACCGCCGACCAGTCGCAGGACGTGCAGGAGCCGCACGGCGAAGCCACGCCGACGGATTGGGAGGCCAAGTATCGCGAAGCGGTATCGCATTCGCGTGAATGGGAGAAGCGTGCCAAGGACAACAAGGCGGCCGCCGACGAGCTGCAAACAGCTCAAGGAATCCCAGATGAGCGAACAGCAGAAGGCCGAGGCCAAAGCCAACAGACTTCAAAAGGAGTTCGACCAGCTGAAGGTCGAGAAGCAGACGGGCGAATGGCGTTCAAAGGTTGCCGGGGAGACGGGGCTTCCCCGAGAACCTCATCACCGGTTCCTCGCTGGAGGAGATGCAGGCGAACGCGAAGGCCATCAAGGATTACGTGGAGTAGAAGACCGTCACGCCGGGCATCCCCGCGCCGACGAACGGCACCATCTCGGTCGCATCGACGGGCAATCTGACCGCGATTGTCGACAACGCTGACGAAACACCGTGAATACGCAAGGTCTGGTACATGCTACGTCGCCTAGTTTGACATGGGCATGAACAGGACTCGATCCTTGATTATTGGAGTGGGGCCCTTCTGTTTCTGCGGTACGGTGCTAGCATGCAGGCTTATTGATTCCGGTCAGTGAAAGGAACTACATGAGTGAAACCCTCGAGACTGAACGCCTGTTGCTGCGCCCGTGGAAGGTTGATGACGCAGCCGAAGCGGAGTCATTGTTCAGGTACGCTTCCGATCCTGAAATCGGATTGCTGTGCGGATGGCCGCCGCACAAGAATGCTGAAGGCAGCATGAACGACATCAGGAACATTCTTGCAGTGGAGAATAACTGGGCCATCACCATCAAATACGACGGTAACGAGCCGGTCGGCAGTATCGCGCTCAAGCCGGTCAGCCACTACACCATTGACCCGGTCGAGGCCGATGATGCACTTGGGGAGCGCTATGGCAAGTATCTCGGTGACAATGCGATGGAGCTTGGCTATTGGATCGGACGCCCGTTCTGGGGCAGGGGCTATATGCCCGAAGCCTTGAACGCCGTGCTCGGATACGCTTTCGATACGTTGCACAAGGACGCCGTGTGGGGCGGACATTACAAAGAGAACACCCAATCCGGCCGTGTGATGGCCAAATGCGGCATGAAGACGGTCTTTGAATCAAGGCACGACTACTTCGGGCTCATTGACGAATACCATGACGACGTCTTCCGCATCATCACCGCCGACAACCGGGAATCGAAACATGAGGCCATCAAGTATGCGAGCGGCCTTGCGCGGAAGATGTCGGAAGAAGCGGAATAAACAGAGCCCTCCGGGTTGTGCACTGTACCTCCGGGTTGCGCATTGTAAGGAGGCATGGAAGGCTGCTGTTGATTTGAATTGTATCGTCGTGCGACCGGACTGTGTTGCTGATCGCCGGTGACGCCCTTGCTGCGGGAATATACTCGACATAGGGTCTTTCTCATATGAGCCGTCGGAATGGAGGCGGGCGTGCCGGAGCTGAGTCGGTTCTTCGGAATCATTATTCGTATGATGTATCAGGACGAGAACGAGCATCACAAGCCGCACGTCCACGTGTACTACGGAGACTTCAAAGCATCCATCGGCATCGATGGCGAACTGTTGGCCGGTTCTCTTCCCGCCAAGCAATACAAACTGGTAGCCGCATGGCTGGTCTTGCATGAGGATGAACTGTACAAGGCGTGGAACGCGGCTGTGTCCGGACGCCCGTTCGATCGTATCAAGCCGCTTTCGTGAGATTCGTAAGGGGAAAGGAGCCCGTCATGTTCGAAGTGAACGGCATCCTGTATGCGGATGAACCTGTTCGGGAGTTGGAGATCCGGTCGGCCCGCGTCACGGATGACCACGTTATGCTGGTGACGTTTTCCACTGGCGAGACGCGGCTGTGTGATTTCACTGAAATGTATGGTGATGTTCCCGCCTTCGCCCCGTTGCGGGATGAGAAGACGTTTGAGAATTTCCATATCGACCACGGAATTCTGACTTGGTGCGACGGTGCTATTGACATTTCTCCCACGTATCTATACGAGCACTCATATGAATACGCCGTTCACGACGAACTGGTTTCGGCTTGATGTCGTATAGCGGCTTCGTCGAGTTCACGTTCGTTTCCAGGTAATGGCTGTCTTAGCCGCATAGGGGCGTGGCCTTGGAACCCCGGATTCCAAGGCCCACGTTTATTTCGGTCATATGGAACTCTTCGGAGCGGGCGAGGACTCGTCCCCTTCGACTTGCCGTACTGAACGGCATTGGAGGCGGTGACGCGATGAGCACAACAATCGCGATGAACAAGGTCCCGATGAGATACTTCTGGGACGGGGATTTCGACAGCTTCGTCGCCGACGACACCGCGCCTGTCGAAACCTCGCTCGACAGCTATGCCGACATGTTCGGCAAGCCATTCTTCCAAATCGGCGCACAAGGCCCATACGTGAATGACGATGAGCTGAAGCGCTGGGTCGACTGGTGCCTTTTCTACGGCAAATCACGTGACGAATACCCGCTCGCCAACCGGGATTAGCCCATAATCGTTTCCCTGTTTATGACTACTCGTACGGGAGTCTTTCCCATACCCGAAACAAAGAAATGCCAACCCATGCGGCTTAATGGACGTGAGATGAAGTCGTCGCCTTGCCGGTTTCCGCGCGCGCCGTCATTGCCGACATCCTATCCACCCACACGTTCGATACGCGAACGCCGCTTGCGCATGTCGGCATGCGTGCCTATCGTGTGACCTGTTGATTACACGTCCAGGCCTGCCCATTGGTAACGCGGGCCCCGATAGCAAAGGACACATCATGGCGCAAAGCTCCATCTCCATAACGGTCAACGGCGAAGCGAAGGAGGTGGAAGCAACCACCACCGGCGTCGAACTGTTCGCGGATGACAAGAACATCATCGCGGTGCGTCTCAACGGCGAACTGCGTGACCTGTACACGCCGCTCACGGACGGTGACACGGTCGAATCCGTCGCGCTCGACTCCGAAGACGGTCTCGGCATCATGCGCCACTCCGCCACGCACGTCATGGCCCAGGCTGTGCAGGAGCTGTTCCCGAACGCCAAGCTCGGCGTCGGCCCGATCATCAAGGACGGCTTCTACTACGACTTCCAGGTCGACCAGCCCTTCACGCCGGACGATCTCAAGAACATCGAGAAGCACATGCAGCGCATCATCAAGTCCGCGCAGTCCTTCCGCCGCCGCGTAACCACCGAGGAGGAGGCGCTCAAGGAGGAGGCCGACCAGCCGTTCAAGATCGAGCTGATCCAGGACAAGGAAGCGCACCTCGATCCGTCCACCGCCACCGAGATCTCCGGCAAGGAGCTCAGCTTCTACGACAACGTCGACCGTGACGGCAACGTGGTGTGGAAGGATCTGTGCCGCGGTCCGCACCTGCCGAACACCCGCTTCATCAAGGCGTTCAAGATCGAACGTTCCGCCGCCGCCTACTGGCGCGGCAGCGAGAAGAACCCGACCATGCAGCGCATCTACGGCACCGCATGGGCCACCAAGGAGGACCTCAAGGCCTACCAGACCCGTCTCGAAGAGGCCGCCAAGCGCGACCACCGCAAGCTCGGCGCCGAGATGGACCTGTTCTCCTTCCCGGAGGAGATCGGACCGGGCCTGGCCGTCTTCCATCCGAAGGGTGCTGCCGTCATCAACGCGATGGAGGACTACTCCCGCGAGATGCACCGCAAGTACCACTACAGCTTCGTGCAGACCCCGCACATCACCAAGGGCGGCCTGTACGAGACCTCCGGCCACCTGCACTGGTACAAGGATTCCATGTACCCGGCGATGCGCCTTGACGAGGAGCGCGACGCCGACGGTAACATCACCAAGCAGGGCTTCGACTACTACCTCAAGCCGATGAACTGCCCGATGCACAACCTCATCTTCAAGTCCCGTCAGCGCTCCTACAAGGAGCTGCCGCTGCGACTGTTCGAGTTCGGCACCGTGTACCGCTACGAGAAGTCCGGCGAGGTCCACGGCCTGACGCGTGTGCGCGGCCTCACGCAGGACGATTCCCACATCTACTGCACCCGCGAGCAGATGAAGGGCGAGCTGACCAATCTGCTGACCTTCGTGCTCAAGGTGCTGCGCGACTTCGGCCTGGACGACTTCTACCTGGAGCTGTCCACCAAGGACGAGCACAAGTACGTCGGCAGCGACGAGATCTGGGAGGAGGCGACCAACACGCTGCGCGAGGTCGCCGAGGACTCCGGCCTGCATCTCGTGGCTGATCCGGGCGGCGCCGCCTTCTACGGCCCGAAGATCTCCGTGCAGGCGCGCGACGCGATCGGACGCACCTGGCAGGTGTCGACCATCCAGCTTGACTTCAACCTGCCCGAGCGCTTCCAGCTCGAGTACATCGCGGCAGACGGCACCCATCAGCGTCCGGTCATGATCCACCGCGCGCTGTTCGGCTCCATCGAGCGCTTCTTCGCCGTGCTGCTCGAGCACTACGCGGGCGCGTTCCCGGTGTGGCTCGCCCCCGTGCAGGTGCTCGGCATCCCCGTCGCCGACGAGTTCGCCCCGCATCTGGCGGGCTTTGTCAAGAGCCTCGAGGACGAGATGGTCCGCTGCGAGATCGACTACTCGGATGACCGTTTCGGCAAGAAGATCCGCAACGCCTCCAAGTCCAAGACGCCGTTCATCCTCATCGTCGGTGAGGAGGACATGAACAACAACGCGGTGAGCTTCCGCTTCCGCGACGGCAGCCAGCTCAACGGCGTTCCGGTCGACGAGGCGCGCGCGAAGATCCTCGAGGTCATCAAGAAGCGTGTCCAGGTCAACTCCGTCGACGACTTCAAGGCCGCGACCGAAGCGTGAGACACGGTCCCGTGATGTGATTCCCGGGCCTTCGACGGCGCCGCGGGACGCGCCCCGGGCGGTCCACCGGCCGACAACATGCGCCGATCGGCGCATGTTGTCGGCGAACCGCCCTAAAATCGTCTCGTTTGTCAGTTATCCGTTACCTATAACCTGCTAGGAGCATTATGTCAGGTCATTCCAAGTGGGCGACCACCAAGCACAAGAAGGCCGCCATCGACGCCAAGCGCGGCAAGCTCTTCGCCAAGCTCATCAAGAACATCGAGATCGCGGCCCGCATGGGAGGCGGCGACCCCGACGGCAACCCGTCGCTGTACGACGCTATCTACAAGGCCAAGAAGGCCTCGATGCCGGCCGACAACATCAAGCGCGCCGTCAAGCGCGGCTCCGGTGAGGAAGCCGGCGGCGCCAACTACGAGGACATCGTCTACGAGGGCTACGCCCCCGCCGGCGTGGGCCTCATCATCGAGTGCCTGACCGACAACCGCAACCGTGCCGCCGCCGACGTGCGTTCCACGCTGACCAAGGGCAACGGCTCCCTCGCCACCACCGGTTCCGTGTCCTTCAACTTCGAGCGCAAGGGCCAGATCGAGGTTCCGTCCGAGGGCGTGGACTACGACAAGCTGTTCGAGGTCGCCGCCGAGGCCGGTGCCGAGGACGTCCAGGACAACGGCGACGTGTACGCCGTCATGACCGACCCGTCCGACGTGCACACCGTGCGTCAGGCTTTGGTCGACGCCGGGTTCGAATACGATTCCGCCGATCTGGTCATGGCTCCGAAGAACGAGGTCGAGCTCACCCTCGAGGACGCCCGCAAGGTCTCCAAGCTCATCGACAACCTCGATGACCTGGACGACGTCCAGAACATCTACTCCAACTGGACCGCCTCCGACGAGGTCATGGCCCAGCTCGACGAGGAGTAAATCCCCGTGATCATCCTAGGCGTCGACCCCGGGCTCACGCGCTGCGGGGTCGGCGTGATCGAAGCCGGCGTCCACCGCCGGCTTTCGTTTATCCACGTGGACGTCGTGCGCTCCTCTCCGGATGTCTCGCAGGATCTGCGACTGCTCGCCATCTACAACGGGCTCGTCGCGAAGATCGAGACGTACGCGCCGGACGCCGTATCCATCGAACGCGTGTTCGCCCAATCCAACCGCAACACCGTCCTCGGCACCGCGCAGGCCGCGGGGCTCGCCATGCTCGCCGCGGCGCAACGCAACATCCCCGTCGCGCTGCACACGCCCACCGAGGCGAAACTCGCCATCACCGGCAACGGACAGGCGCAGAAGATCCAGGTCGAACGCATGGTGACGCGCATCCTGAACCTCAACCGGATGCCCACCCCGGCTGACGCCGCCGACGCGCTGGCGTTGGCCATCTGCCATGCCTTGAGACCCGCCGGCGCCCTGCAGGGCGGCGAACGCGAGGAGCATCTCACCGCGGCGCAGCGCCAGTGGGCGGAGGCCTCCAAGAAAGCCACGAAGCGTCGCTTCAACGCCGACCGCGGCATGTGACCGCCTGGCGATGGTGTACACTGTCGAACAGTTGTTCGAAGGAGTTTGCCGTGATCGGTTCGTTGAAAGGTGTCGTCGGTGCCGTGGACGCCGCGGCCGCGTTGATCGAGGTCGGGGGAGTCGGGTACGAGGTTCGCATGCCGTCCGCGGACCTGTCGCGTCTGCATGGCGGGTCGGAAGCGCATGTCTACACGTATCTCAATGTCTCGCAGGATGCCATCACCCTGTACGGTTTCCTCGAACCCGCCGCGAAACGCACGTTCCTGCAGTTGCTCAAGGTCTCCGGCATCGGTCCGAAGGTGGCGTTGTCCCTGCTGTCCACCCTGAACCCGTCGCAGCTCGCCAAAGCCGTATCGGACAACGACGCCGCCGCGCTTGCGAAGGCGCCGGGACTCGGCAGGAAAGGCGCGCAGAAGATCATCCTCGAGCTGAAGGGCTCCATTGATTTGGAATCCTTGGAGGAGTCTGGTGCCGCCGTCACCACAGCTCAGCCTGAAGATAAAGGGGCGTTGCAGGTGGTCGAGGGACTCATGTCGTTGGGATGGCGTCAGCAGGACGCCGAACAGGCCGTGCATGCCGCATGCGAGGCGAACGGCATCGCCACGCCGGTATCCGCCGAGAACGTGCCGATTGTGCTGAAACTGGCCCTGGCGTCGCTGGACCGCGGCGTCTGATGCCGGATATGAGGACGAATACCCACCATGGAACGGAGGTGAACGGATGAACGAACCCTACATCAGCGGCACCGTCGAGACGGGCAATGAGAACATCGGCGCCAATGAGGAGTCGTTGCGCATGGTCTCCTCGCAGCCGGTCGGCAACGAGCCGGTGAGCGATGAGGAGCTGCGTCCCCATGTGCTCGACGGGTTCATAGGGCAGCCGAGGCTCAAGGCGCAGCTGCAGCTGTTCCTAGACGCCGCGCGCAAACGCGAGGTCCCCCCGGACCACATTCTGCTCGCAGGACCTCCGGGCCTCGGCAAGACCACGTTGGCGATGATCGTCGCCAACGAGCTGGGCGTGCCGATTCGCATCACCTCGGGGCCGGCCATCCAGCATGCCGGCGACCTCGCCTCGATTCTCAGCTCCCTGGACGCAGGGGAGGTGCTGTTCGTCGACGAGGTGCATCGTCTACCGCGTGCCGCCGAAGAGCTCTTGTACATCGCCATGGAGGATTTCCGTGTGGATGTGATGGTGGGCAAGGGGCCTGGCGCCTCCTCCATTCCGCTCACTTTGCCGCGATTCACCATGATCGGCGCCACCACCCGTGAGGGCATGCTGCCGTCCCCGCTGCGGGCGAGGTTCGGCTTCACCGCGCACCTCGACTTCTATCCGGTCGAAGAGCTCGAGAAGCTCGTGGAACGATCCTCGGGCGTGCTCGGCGTGGCCCTCGATGAAGGGGCCGCCCACCAGCTCGCGCTCCGCTCCCGTGGTACGCCCCGCATTGCGAACCGTCTGCTGCGTCGTGTGCGGGACTGGGCCATCGTCCATGACCTCGAGCATGTCGGACCGCAGGACGTGAAGGACGCGCTGGCGTTGTACCAGATCGACGCGGAAGGCCTCGACCGGCTCGACATCGCGGTGCTCAATGCGATCGTGAGGAACTTCAACGGCGGTCCGGTGGGTCTCAACACTCTCGCCGCGATGGTCGGCGAGGAATCGGAAACCGTGGAGACCGTGTGCGAACCGTATCTCGTGCGCGAGGGGTTCCTCATCCGCACGCCAAAGGGACGTGTGGCCACGGACAAGGCGTGGCGCCATCTCGGCATACGGCCTGAGCCGGATGATGTCAGCAAGCTTTTCTAAACTTACTGTTTTGGACTACTAGTCGAATCCGATCGGAAGGAATCCCCAGCTTATGGATATCGTGTTTATCGCCTTGCTCGTCGTCGTCATGGGCGGCATGATGTGGTGGCAGTCGAAGAAGTCCAAGGAACAGCAGAAGAAGGTCAAGGACTTCCGCGCCAACCTGAAGCCGGGCACTGAGGTGATCACCATCGGGCAGATCATCGGCAAGGTCGTCTCCGTCGACGAGCAGTACGAGGAGATCGTCATCGATTCCGAGGGCAGCCTGCTGCGTTTCGGCTTCAACGGCATCTCCCGCGAATACGTGCGTCCCGCCTACGTCTCCGATGACGAGGTGGACGAGAACGGCAACCCGCTGCCCAAGGACGAGGACGCCGACAAGGATCAGGCGCAGGTTCCGGTCGAAAGCGCGGTCACGGCTGCGGCCGCCGGCACGGCCATCGCCGAGACGGACGCCGAGTAACAATCCATACGAACACCGTGCGGGGAATGATCGCGGGTCTCGTTCCGAGCCGCTCGCCCGCACGGTGACACCAATCGGGCGTCGGTCGCGGCCGCGCCTCAAATACGTACACGTATAAACCAGTCGAACCGACAGGCGGTACAAGATGACACAGTCCGATATCACCATCGAAGACCTCGGCAAGGTCGGTCAGGCAGACGCCGAGTACCTGGTCTCGCTGATCAGAACGATTCCGGGATTCCCCAAGGAGGGAATCAAGTTCCGTGACTTCATGCCCGTGCTCGCCGACGCCAAGGCGTTGGGTATCCTCATGAAGGCGTTGGAGAAGACGTTGCCGGTGCCCGTCGACTCCTTCGACGTGGTCGCCGGTCTGGAGGCCCGGGGCTTCCTCTTCGGCCCCGCACTCGCCGCGCACCTCGGCAAGGGTTTCATCGCCATTCGCAAGGCCGGCAAGTTGCCGCCCGAAACCATCGGAGAGGAATACGACCTCGAATACGGCACCGAAAAAGTGGAGATCGAATCCGACTGCGTGCAGGGCGGCAAGCGTGTGCTCATCGTCGACGATCTCATCGCCACGGGAGGCACGGCCAAGGCCGGTGCGGACCTCATCGAGAAGGCCGGCGGCAAGGTCGTCGGATTCAGCTTCGTCATGGGCCTCACCGGACTGGACGGTCTCGCCAAGCTCGGCGACGTCCCCACCAGCACGCTCATCTCCATGCCTGCCTGAGTCGAACCGGCCAGACACACATCGGTACAACAATCCAACACAACGGATAAAAGCTATGGACCTTTACGAATACCAGGCACGAGAGCTTCTCGAGGAGCAGGGCATCCCCACCCCGAAGGCCATCTACGCGCAGAACTCCCATGAAGTGGCCGAAGCGGCCGAACAGCTCGGATACCCGTGCGTCGTCAAGGCGCAGGTCAAGATCGGGCACCGCGGTCAGGCCGGCGGCGTGAAGCTCGCCAAGACCCGCGACGAGGCCATCCTCGCCTCCGAGGCCATCCTGCCGATGACCATCCACAAGCATAAGGTCAACGGCGTGCTCGTGGCCGAAGGCAAGAACATCCTTCACGAGTACTACGTCTCCATCTCCGTGGACCGCACGTCCCGTGACTACGATGTGCTCGCCACCGCCAACGGCGGCACCGAGGTCGAAGAGATCGCCAAGGAGCATCCCGAATCGGTGAAGCGTCTGCACATCGAGGCCCTCGATGACTTCGATCTCGAGGCGGCGACCAAGATGGCGGAAAGCATTGGGTTTTACCATGCTGACGTCGATCAGGCCGCCCAGATTCTGCTCAAGATGTGGAAGTGCTTCAAGGAGAACGACGCCACGCTCGTCGAGATCAATCCGCTCGCCAAGATCGGCGATCCGGACGACGAATCCTCGAAGAGCCTGTGCGCGCTCGACGCGAAGATCTCCCTCGATGACAACGCCGCGTTCCGCCATGACGGCTGGAAGCGTTTCGCCGATCCACTGGCCAATGACGAATTCGAACGGCGCGCCAAGGACCATGGCCTGCACTACGTCCATCTCAAGGGCCAGGTCGGTGTCATCGGCAACGGTGCCGGCCTCGTCATGAGCTCCCTCGATGCAGTGTCCGGAGCCGGCGAGGAACAGGGCACCGGCGTCAAGCCCGCCAACTTCCTCGACATCGGCGGCGGTGCTTCGGCCGAGGTCATGGCCGCCAGCCTCGAAATCGTGCTGTCCGACCCGCAGGTCGAATCGGTGTTCATCAACGTGTATGGCGGCATCACCTCCTGCGAGCAGGTCGCCAAGGGCATCCTCGAAGCGGTCGAAACGCTGGGCGGCACCAAGCCGATCGTCGTGCGCTTCGACGGCAACGCGGCGGCCGAGGGTCTCGCCATCCTCGCCGAATCGAACACCCCGAACGTCCACGTCGCCGAAACCATGGAAGAGGCGGCGAGCGAAGCAGCACGCATCGCTGCGGACGCCCAGAAGACCAAGGAGACCAACTGATGGTGCTGTTCATCGAAGACGACGCCCCCGTTATCGTACAGGGCATGACCGGCCATCAGGGCATGACCCACACGGCGCGCATGCTCAAAGCCGGCACCAACATCGTCGGCGGTGTCAATGCCCGCAAGGCCGGCCTTGAGGTCACCTTCCCCAAGGCGAGGAACGGCGAGGACACCACGGTCCATGTGTATGGCTCCTGCGCCGAGGCGCGTCAGGCGACCGGTGCGGAAGCGTCCGTCGTGTTCGTCCCGCCGCGGTTCGCCAAGGATGCGGTGGTCGAGGCGATCGAAGCCGGCATCAAGCTCATCGTCGTCATCACCGAAGGCATCCCGGTCGCCGATTCCGCCTACTTCGTGGAACTCGCGCTGCGTCATGGGGTACGCATCGTCGGGCCGAACTGTCCGGGCCTCATGACCCTCGCCTCGTCCGAGAAGACGCACGGCGTCAATCTCGGCATCATCCCCGACGGCATCGTGGGACGTGGCCCGCTCGGTCTCGTCTCCAAGTCGGGCACGCTCACCTACCAGCTGATGGGGGAGCTCTCCGACATCGGCTTCACCGCGTGCCTCGGCGCGGGTGGGGATCCGATCGTCGGCACGACGCTGCTCGAGGCGCTGCAGGCGTTCGAAGAGGATCCGAACACGAAGGCCGTCATGATGATCGGCGAGATTGGCGGCAACGCCGAACAGGACGCCGCCCAGTGGGCCGCCGAACATATGACCAAGCCCGTCGTCGCCTACATCGCCGGTTTCACCGCCCCCGAAGGCAAGCAAATGGGTCATGCCGGCGCCATCGTCTCCGGTGGCAAAGGCACCGCGAAGGACAAGAAGGAAGCCCTCGAAGCCGTCGGCATCCGTGTCGGACGCACTCCCGGTCAGGCGGCCGACATCATGCGTGAGGTGCTCGCAGGTCTCGGCCAGTGAACCCAGTGAACTCAGGACGACTTCTCTCCCTATTCCGCGGCGTCTTGGCGGCATTGGCCGCCATGGCGTTGTACGCGATTTCGCTGGGCTGCTTCATCGCGTTGATGCTTCTCGTGGTCTCCATGGAGGAAGGCGGGGAGAACCTGTCCGCCTCCAGTATGTCGTTGACCGAAGCGGTGGTGCTGCTCAGCCAAGGAGTCGGATTCACCGCAGGGTCGGTGGTAATCGGCGTCATGCCGTTGCTGCTCACCCTGCTGTTGGTGGCTCTGATTGCGCAATGCGCCTCTAAAGCCGGTGTCGGGCTGTTGCCATGGCTGTCCGGTCTGGCGACATGGGTGGCGTGCAACCTGCTGTGGGCGGGGGGCACCACCGTGGAGCTTCATGATCCCCAACCGGCAGTGGCCGCCAAGACCGCGACCATATGGACACTCGGATACCTGTTCGCCGTGATGATGCGCTCACCGTTGCCGAAGCGCGTCATCACGGCGTTGGCTGGCCATATGCCCGCCACGGTGCGTCATACGCTTCGTCTGACGGGCTTCGTCACGGCGGTGCTCGCATCCGCGTTGGTGCTGACCGGCTTCGTGACCTCCGTCGTATGGATCGTGCGCGGATGGCATGGCATGACCACGCTGTTCACGATGACGGGTATGGAGAACGGATCGCGTATCCTCACCTCCATCGCCGCCTGCGTGTGGCTGCCGAACCTCATGGGATGGGCGGTCTCGTGGATTCTGGGTGCAGGATTCCACATCGGTGATCTTGGGGTGTTCACGATGTGGGGAGGCCAGTCTGCGGGACTTCCTCCGTTGCCTGTCTTCGGGCTTCTGCCCGATGCCGTGCCGGATGAACGCGTGCGAATCGTATTGCAATGCCTCATCCCCGTGACCGCGGCCGTCGTCGCACTCGTGTTCATGGCGGTGCCAGGGCCCTTGCGCCTTCGTATCGCCAAGCCTGACGATAGCGAAGGCACCCGTACGGTCGTACGAATCATGATCTGTCATGCGTGTGCGCTCTGCGCGGCGCTCATCCTGCTCGTCGCCGGATCCTGCGCCTGGTACGCGCTGTCCGACGGCTCGCTGGGAGAGCACCGGCTCAAGGATGTGGGCGTCGACGTCATGGTCTCCACACAGACCACGGGGCGATCGCTCGCCTTCGGATTCGCGGGGGCATGGTTTGTCGCCGCCGTGGTGTTGGCAGCCGTCTACGGGATACACTGGATTGTCGGACGGCAGCGTCTAAGCCGCGACGCATCATCGGCCAGCACCGGCGTCGCCGGTGGCACTGCGGCCGACGACGGGCCTTCGGACCGCCCGCGCCGCCCCCGAACCATCCGGTCCGACACTGATTTGTCCAAGTCCGAACAACCAGCACAGGAGGAAATCGATGACAGCAACGAATCGTCCGATTAACAGGGCGTTGGTCTCCGTCTTCCACAAGGAAGGCATCGAAGTGCTCGCACAGGCGTTCGTCAAGGCCGGCACCGAGGTCGTGTCCACCGGCTCGACGGCGAAGCGTCTGGCGGAGCTCGGCGTCCCCGTCATCGAGGTGAGCGAGGTCACCGGTTTCCCGGAATGCCTTGACGGCCGTGTCAAGACGCTCGACCCGCACATCCACGCCGGCATCCTCGCCGACATGACCAACCCCGACCATGCCGCCCAGCTCGAGAAGTTCGGCATCAAGCCGTTCGATCTGGTCGTCGTCAACCTCTACCCGTTCGCTGACACCGTGCGTTCCGGCGCCGACGAGGCCGCGACGATCGAGAAGATCGACATCGGCGGTCCGTCCATGGTCCGTGGTGCCGCGAAGAACAGCGCCACCGTCGCCATCGTCACCGATCCGACCGATTACGCGCTGGTCGCGGAACGCGTCGAGAACGGCGAGGGCTTCACCCTCGAGGAGCGCCGTTGGCTCGCCGGCAAGGCGTTCGCCCACACCGCCGCCTACGACGCGACGATCAACGAGTGGACCTCCAAGCATTGGCCGAAGCCGGCCACCATCGCCGAAACCGAGCATGACGACGAGGATCATCCGGTCAACGACGCGAAGTTCCCGGCCGCGTTCACTCGCACCTGGGACCGTGCGCACACGCTGCGCTACGGCGAGAACTCCCACCAGCAGGCCGCTCTGTACCTCGACCCGCTCGACCAGACCGGCTTCGCCCACGCCGAACAGCTCGGCGGCAAGCCGATGAGCTACAACAACTACGTCGATGCGGACGCCGCATGGCGTGCCGTGTGGGACATGGCCCCCGCCATCGCCGTGGCCGTCGTCAAGCACAACAACCCCTGCGGTCTCGCCATCGGCGCGACCGCGGCCGAGGCCCATAAGAAGGCCCATGCCTGCGATCCGGTGAGCGCGTACGGCGGCGTCATCGCCTGCAACAGCACGGTCACCTTGGAGATGGCGGAAAGCGTGCGTCCGATCTTCACCGAGGTCATCGTCGCCCCGGCCTATGAGCCCGAGGCGCTCGAACTGCTCAAGACCAAGAAGAAGAACCTGCGCATCCTCAAGGTGGCCGAACCGCCGAAGGGCCACACGCAGTTCCGTCAGATCGACGGAGGCCTGCTCGTGCAGGACATGGACCTCATCAACGCCGTCGGCGACGATCCGGACTCCTGGAAGCTCGTCTCCGGCGAACCGGCCGATGCCGAAACGCTGAAGGACCTCGTGTTCGCATGGCGTGCCATCCGCTGCGTCAAGTCCAACGCCATCCTGCTCGCGCACGACCAGGCGACCGTCGGCATCGGCATGGGCCAGGTCAACCGCGTGGACTCCTGCCATCTCGCCGTCGAACGCGCCAACACGCTGGCGGACGGCGCGGACCGCGCCACAGGCTCCGTCGCCGCGTCCGACGCGTTCTTCCCGTTCGCCGACGGCGCCGAGACGCTGATGAACGCCGGCGTCAAGGCCATCGTGCAGCCCGGCGGCTCCATCCGCGACGAGGAGGTCATCGAAGCGGCCAAGAAGGCCGGCGTGACGATGTACCTGACCGGCACCCGCCACTTCTTCCACTGATCGTCCGAAGGCTCCCGCAGCAGTCATGAAGAATCATCCCTATGTCTCCGAGGACCATGAAGGCAAGCCGTGGTTCGAATGGTGCGTCGCCCTCGCGGTGGTCGTGTCGGGCGTGCTTGCCGTCCTCGGATACACGAAGGCCGCCACGGTGTTGATCTCCGTGACGGCCATCATCACCGGGCTGCTTCGGCTTGTCCTGCGCGAACGCAGCCCGTGGAAGGTGCGCTCAGTGGCGTTCGACTCCTTCATCGGCATCAGCCTTGGGATCGGACTCCTCGCCACCTACTTCAGCGTCTACCTGATCGTCTGAACCGTCCTGCGGTTCCGCGTCAGAGGCGGACTCGGACGCAACGGCCGTCGGCTCCCCAGCGGGGTCGGCGGCCTCATCGTATTCATGCAGCGTCTTCGGGTCATCGCCCTTGGTCTTCGGAGCGGCGATCATCTGCTGCAGCACCATGGCCAGAGAGACGAGCGCGGCGGCCAGCACCGGGCAGATCCAGAACACCCACAGCTGGGACACCGGTTCGGTGTCGAGACCCTGGGCGTACACGGCGACGGCGATGCCGGTCGCGCGCGCGGGGTTGAGCGCGGCGCCGGTCACCGGGAACGTGATGGCCGCGCCAGCCGCGTACGCGATGCCGGTGACGGCGGCGTAGCGCTTCGTGCCGTAGGAGGCCATGGCGGCGCCGACGATGACCAGGGAGGCGACGACCTCGACGACGATGGCCTGGTTGATGGAGAACGACAGGCCATACTGACTGAGCGTGGAGTAGGCGATGGAACCCTTGTCGAAGCCGTTCACCGTGGCGACCAGCCACTGCGAGAGCGTCACGTTCTCCGAAGTGGGCAGCAGGAACCGGACGAGCAGGCCGGCGAGCGTGGCGCCGACCACCTGGGCGACGATGTAGAGAACGCCGTCCACGAGCTTCGTACGGCCCACGATCATCGCGGCGACGGTGACGGCCGGGTTGAACTGTCCTCCGGAGACCTTGCCGAGGGCATAGGTCACGGCGGCGTAGACGAGACCGGTCGCCAGAACCGCATACGCCAGATTCAGCGTGTAGATGACGTTGCCGAACGAGGCGACGGTGTAGACGGCGAAGCAAATGAGGAAGGCGCCGACCAGTTCGGCGCCCACGCGAAGGGGCCACGGCTGCTGCTGAGCCGTGGCGGTGTCCTGAGATGTCATGTCAATCCTTCTGATCATGCGGATGATCCCCGGCGGGCCGCAACCCGCCGGACGACTGCCAGTCTAGCAGTCGGACCACCGGGTAAGGTATCATGAAAAGGTTGGAAATACCCTAGGCCACGTTGGGAGAACGATGCCAAACGCATATGCCCGCGCCAGAAAGGCGCAAGACACCGCTCAGGAAGGCATTCGCCTGCAGAAGCTGCTCGCCCAGGCTGGATTCGGATCCCGCCGTAAATGCGAGCTCATGATCACCGAAGGACGCGTCGAAGTCGACGGTGCGCTCGTCACCGAACTCGGCACCCGCGTCGATCCCAAGCACCACGAAATCCGTGTGGACGGTTCGCGCGTGCGCATCAACGACAATCACATCACCCTTGCGCTCAACAAGCCCAAGAAGGTCCTGTCCGCCATGGAGGACCCGAAGGGCCGCTACACCCTGCGCGACATCGTGGGGGACAAGTACGAGCGCATCTTCCACATGGGCCGTCTCGACTACGATTCGGAGGGCCTCATCCTCATGACGAACGATGGCGAGCTCAGCCAGCACGTCATGCACCCCAAGTACGAGGTGGAGAAGACCTACATCGCCACGCTGGAAGGCCGCATCTCCGGCACGGTGTGCCGTCGTCTGGTCACCACCGGCGTGCAGCTCGACGACGGTTGGATCAAGCTCGACCGCTGCGCCATCATCGACGCGAACCATGACACCACCATCGTCAAGGTCGTGCTCCACTCCGGCAAGAACCGCATCGTACGCCGTATCTTCGGCGCCATCGGCTTCCCCGTCAAGCGTCTTGTCCGCACCCAGATCGGTCCGATCAAGCTCGGCGACCTGAAGTCCGGCTCCTACCGCGTGCTCAGCCAGACCGAGGTGCGTTCCCTGTCCAAGGAGGTCGGCCTGTGATTCGTGTCGCCATCGACGGGCCCGCCGGCGTCGGCAAATCCTCGACGTCGAAGGCGCTGGCCAAGTTCTACGGTTTCGCCTATCTGGACACGGGCGCCATGTACCGGGCCTGCACGTGGTGGTGCCTGCATCAGGGCATCGACCTCGACGTGGATCAGGTCGATGAGCGTCTCGTCACGGAGACCGTGGGCGAGTTCTTCACCGGTGACCATTTCGATATCGGCGTCGACCCGGACAATCCGTTCGTGACCGCGGACGGCGAGGACATCTCCCAGGAGATTCGCTCCTCCGAGGTCTCGTCGCACGTGTCGAAGGTCTCGAACGTCATCCCCGTACGCAACGTGCTCATCGCAGCGCAGCGCGCCTACATCGCGCGGGAGGAGTCGGCCGACTCCTTCTCCGGTGGGCTCGGCGTCGTCGCGGAGGGCCGTGACATCACCACCGTCGTCGCCCCCGACGCGGAAGTGCGCGTCCTGCTCACCGCACGTGAGGAGGTGCGTCAGGCGAGGCGTACCGGACAGGCCGTATCCGGCGTGGGCGCGGAGGACGTCGCCGCGCGCGACCGTCAGGACTCCAAGGTCACGAACTTCACCACCGCGGCGGACGGCGTGACCACCGTCGACAACTCCGACATGGATTTCGCGCAGACGCTCGACGTGCTGGTCGGTCTGGTCGACGACGCCATCGAGGAACAGGAGTACGAGCGGTACGCCGCCAACCTCGAAGGATACGAACTGGCCGAGGGCGACGAGGCGCTGATCGAGGACCGTGGGGGAGACCTGTCCCGCTCCGGTCCCGCGGCGCGTCCGGTCGGCGTGCTCGCCATCGTGGGCCGTCCGAACGTGGGCAAGTCGTCGCTCGTCAACCGCATCCTCGGCAAGCGCGTCGCCGTCGTCGAGGACACGCCGGGCGTCACGCGCGACCGCGTCAGCTACGACGCGGAATGGGCCGGCACCGACTTCAAGCTCGTCGACACGGGCGGCTGGGAGGTCGACGTCGAGGGCATCGACTCCGCCATCGCGTCGCAGGCCGAAGTCGCCGTGAACCTCGCCGACGCGGTCGTGCTCGTTGTCGACGGACAGGTGGGTCTGACGGATACGGACGAGCGCATCGTCAGGATGCTGCGCGCCTCCGGCAAGCCGGTCACCCTCGCCGTCAACAAGATCGACGACCGTGAAAGCGAATACCTCGCGGCCGAATTCTGGAAGCTCGGACTCGGCGAGCCGTACGCCATCTCCGCCATGCACGGCAGGGGAGTGGGCGATCTGCTCGACCAGGCGCTCGACTCGCTGCGGAAGGCGGAGAAGACCTCCGGATTCCTCACGCCTTCCGGCCTGCGCCGTGTGGCGCTCGTGGGCCGTCCGAACGTGGGCAAGTCGTCCCTGCTCAACCAGCTGGCACGCGAGCAGCGCGCCGTCGTCAACGATCTGGCCGGCACCACGCGCGACCCCGTCGACGAGGTCATCGACATCGACGGCGAGGATTGGCTGTTCATCGACACGGCCGGCATCAAGCGCCGCCAGCACAAGCTGCAGGGCGCGGAATACTATTCGTCGCTGCGCACGCAGGCGGCCATCGAACGTTCCGAGCTCGCGCTCGTCCTGTTCGACGCGTCCGTGCCGATCTCCGATCAGGACCTCAAGGTCATGAGCTCCGCCGTGGACGCGGGCCGCGCCATCGTGCTCGTGTTCAACAAGTGGGATGCGATGGACGAGTTCGACAAGCAGCGTCTCGAACGCCTGTGGGTCACCGAGTTCGATCGCGTCACTTGGGCTCAGCGCGTCAACCTGTCCGCCAAGACGGGCTGGCACACCAACCGTCTGGCCAAGGCCATGCGCGAGGCGCTGGAATCCTGGGACAAGCGCATTCCGACCGGCAAGCTCAACGCGTTCCTGGGACAGCTGCAGTCCGCCCATCCGCATCCGTTGCGAGGCGGCAAGCAGCCGCGCATCCTGTTCGCCACGCAGGCGTCGACGCGTCCGCCGAGGTTCGTGATCTTCGCGACCGGCTTCCTCGAGCACGGCTACCGCCGCTACATCGAGCGTTCGCTGCGTGAGGAGTTCGGTTTCGAGGGGTCGCCGATTCAGATTTCGGTGAACATCCGCGAGAAGAAGAAGCGCAAGTAGCGTCGTCGTCGGGCGTTTCGCATCGACGCCGTCGCCGACGCTGACGCGATGTGGGTGGTACCGTTGTACGACGGTACCGCCCACATCGTCTGTATGCCCGTCTCGTACACGGAAAGGCCGTGCCGTACGTTCCTGCATTGGCGGAGAGAGGATGGACGATGCCGATGGATGACTTCCTACACGTCGGTGACGTCGTCGACAGTCGTGTGCGTCCGCTGGTGCTCATCGATTTCGACGGGGTGATCAACCAGTTTCCGGACGAGAAGGTACGTCGTCGTCGGAATTCGACGGATTGGATGCGGCCGGAAGACCCGCGTATCGCCTTGTACTCGCCGGAAAACTGGTTCACGCCGGACCGCAAGGAGACCGTATTCATACGATTCCAGGGACGCTTTCGCATCCTGTGGTCGAGCGAGTTGGTGGATCGGCTCAGGACGTTGGACGCCGACATCCTGTGGCTGAGCACGTGGCAGCCGTACACGGACCTGCTGAACCTGCATCTCGGCGTCGACTGGGAGACGATTCGTTGGTACAATCCGGTCACCGGGGAGGGGCGGCGTACGGGCAAGCGGCGGGCGGTGCTGAACCATCTGCGGTATGGTCGTCCGATCGTGTGGATCGACGACGAGGAGACCACGTATGATGCAGGACTCGCCATCGCCGGCAACGATCCGCAGGCGCCCGTGCTCGCGGTGGGGCCCGAATCACATGTCGGCATCAGCCACGCCCAGATGGACCGGATCGAACGGTTCATCGCCGCACCTCCCGAAGAGCCGGTTCTGCGATTCGACGTATGCGTGAACGACCACGAGGAGCACTGGGGATTCTGATGGGCTCCCGATCGACTGGGGTTGCGACGGTTGGGCTGGTCGTGCAGGATGTACGGATGGAGTGGCGACGTTTTGTTGAGGAGACGAACGGGGAACTCGTTGTGCCTTGGTCTAGTCCGTCAGGGGAATTCCGCCGTTGACCACGCACCACAGGCCATAACCCATGATCGTTTCAGCGAGCATCTCCATACGTGCCCGGAGCATTTCGCCTGATGGGGTTGCACGGAATCCGGCGTCCATCCTGTCACGAACCACGACCATGTCATAGCGATGAATCAGAACGTGCGTGAGGTTCCATAAGGCTCCCGGGGTGTCGAAGATCCCGTCCACATCGTCGGTGCCGATGATCAGCACGTTTCTGTCCCCGGTCGGATGAATCGGGGTCTGACGTGTGATGATGGGCTCGGCGCCGAAGTCAAACAGGAGGGAGACCCGACGCCGGACGGCATCGTCCAACGCATCGGCGAGTAGGGACAATCCATCACGCTCATCCGAATCGAACGCTTCGCCGATTCGCGGCCGAACCAGTGACAGCGCCGCTGCCGGATCGGCGATCATACCTGTCTCTTCGTATGAGATCCACGGTGGTCCGGACGTCTTGGCGATATCGTGAAGGGTGATCATCGTTCGGTCGATCTGCTTTGCGGTGAACGCGATGACGCGAGCGTCTCCACCGAGGACGCCGGTTCCGTCGCCTTCATCGGTCTGATGTTCGGTCGCAGCGATGCCGGTCGGAATGGCCGCCTGCCATCGTGGCCTGTCGGCGTTGCTCATGGTTTCCTCCTATTCCCACGCCTTATACGTTAATCCAGAACCACCGCGGGGAGCCGTGTGGCTGGTGAGGCTATGTGGTGCAATCGTCTACTTCAGATAGTCGTCGCTGTTGAAGTAGCCGGCGATGTCGTTGGTGTCGGCGATGAGCTGCGGCGCGATGGCGAGCGTGTGGTGCGCATCCTCCGTGCCGCAATACACTATGTCATGTTCCAGCAGCCTGTCGTCGAAGAACATGCGCACGCCGTTCAGGAACAGCGGACCGATCGTGCCGACATCATAGCCCGTGCGCTCCTTGACCAGTTCCGGAGCGGCCAGATGAATCTGATGTAATCCCAGTGTGCGACCGAGCTGCCGCCATCTCAGATGTCCCGTGGCGGAAGCGACGACGGCGAACACGCCTTCCTTGGCTTCTACGATATAGGTGGCCGCCGCCTTGGCGATGTCGAACACTTTCGCGCCCGATTCCAAATCGACGATGGCGATCTCATGTTCGATGATCCGGGCTTGATCGGGATGTTCCTCGGCGAATCGTCTGATCTGCTCATAACTGGCCATGACATGTGCCTCCGGTCAATGAGGGCCGCTGGTTTGTTGATGCTTTCCCATTATCCATCGTTTCATGCGCACGCTTGTTGCGGCGGGTATTCGCATCGCCTGATCCAGTAAGGTCTCCGTCCCGCTGCGAAACAACGTCTGCACGCGAGGGGGTGCGATAGTCTTGCACGTAGGAACGCATATCCATCGAACAAGGAGGTTGATTATGGACAGGACAGTAAAGATCGGCTCAAGCATCGAAGATCTATTCGATGCAGATCAATTGACTGTAACGATAACTATCTCGGGGATTTGCAATACCAAGGAAGAATGCGCCACGGCCTATAACACGAACCTTGCAGCAGTGAGAAGCAAGCTCAGGCAAGCCAATGTCCCGGATTCCGCCATCTCCACAAGATATTTCTCCCTGAGCGCGCATACGGAACGGCTGTACCGCAAGAAGAAAGGCAACGGCGATTACTATTACGCCAAAACCGAAGTTCAGGGATATAGCTATTCCGGTAAGGTGATTGCAAAAACATCCGACATAGAGCTTTCGACACCGATATGGCTCGCGTTATCCGACTGCGGCGATTCCGTCACATTCGACATGGATTTTGATCTTGCGGACGAAAACGCGGCAAGGGAGTCTCTGCTTGCCAGAGCGGTGAAATCCGGAGAGGCGAAGGCCAGAATCCTGGCCAAAGCATCCGGTGCGGAATTGGGACCCATCAGTTCAATCGAATACGATTTCGAGAACAGGAGACGCGGCTATTACGATGGGGCACTCTATGCTCCGGACTTCCTAGGTGATGATGACCAAGCTCCAGAGTTCACGCCTGAGCCTATTAGTATCTCCTGCAAAGTCAATTGCATTTGGACGTTGCAATAGAAAAGCTCCTTTACTTGTCTATCCGTTAGTTTCATCCCTGACGGGCTTGAAGCCACGGTGGTACATGCTGTCTGAACCGGCAGGCATGAGCGGCGAGCTGTAGAGCCGTTCGGCCTTGCCGGTCTTCTTGTTCACGTACCAGTCGCAGTCGTCGAGCATCGCGAAGTCGGGATCCGCGGGCACGTGGTAGTACTCGGCATCCTCCCGGCCTTCCGCTGCGGTGGGGGTGCCGCCGTTGGCCCGTTCAACAATCTGTCTCGCCTGATGGTAGCTGGTGACTTTATCGGTCATGTTTGTCCTCCTTGACTCGGTGGCGTGGGTTCGACCCAATTGTCGTACTCGCTGGAGTGCTGCCGCCATGCGGTGTCATCGCGATGGATTTGTTGGAGTTTCCACTTGCTCCAGCGTTGCACGGTGTCGGGATCGGCGACCCATGGTTTCGCATAGGCGGGCGCATCCTTGAAGCTCGGTCGTCCACCCTCCAGCAACGAGTCGGTGGGCTGTATGTCGTCCACGCGCAGGAACCGGAGTTCGCCGTCCTTGATGGCGTCGGGATAGTAGTCGGGGATCTTGCCGTTGGAATACCCGTACTGCCGGTAGTCGCCGGACTGGTAATCGTACATGCGCAGGGATTTCCAGCCGTCGGGAGTCTCGATGACTTCGGCGTTCCAAATATGGGCGCCGCCGTTCTTCCACGGGCCGGCGACGAAGAATCGAGTGCCGGGCAGGTCCTTCGAGAAGTTCGGTTTGCACCCGTTGTCGAGTTTCTTCTTCACCTACATGTCCCATAGCGGATTCACCTCGTCGTGGATGACCTCCTTAAGGGACGTACGCGGCTTCATGGTCGTGAACGAGCGGATCCCCTCGCCGGCCTTGCCGCATCGTTTCGGACTAGTCTATGAAACCATGAACACCAAGACACTGGCACTCATACTCGGCTTAACATCGCTGATTCTCGGCGTCGCGGGACACGCAATCCCCGCAGGCGTATTCGGCCTCGCCGGAGTCATATTCGCCCTACCGGAAGGAAGCCACAATGACAACTGAATACCTCGGCGTCAAACAGGGCACCAAACGCCTCGGCATCACCAGCGGCGGCTTGCTCAACCTCAAACTACCCGAACCCGATGTGAGAATCGGTAAAACCCGCGGCTGGTCAATCGAAACGATAGACGAATGGAACCGCAATCGTCCCGGCCGTGGAGTCGGCGGCGGACGTCCTCGCAAGCACAAGAACGAAGACTAGGAACCACAACGGCGCTCGCCGACATGTCCCATGCCGACGGGCGCCGTCTTTGACGGTTTTCGAGCCGGGCAGTTAGCCGCGGCGGGGATGATGTGGAACCGGAACGTCATGTCTTATCGCCTCACTTGGTGAGCAGGACGAAGCGGTTGATGTCGCGCACGCGGAAGCCGAACTCCATCTCGATGCGCACGGCGAATATGTTCTTCTCCCACAGGTTCACCTGCTTGCCGTCGATGGTGATGGGGGCCTGGTCGGACACGCTGGTCTGCAAGCCCTGCGGCGTGCCCCATGCGGCGGACGCGAACTCGCCGGCCACGCCCACGATCTCCGGGCGTGCGGGCGGGTTGTTGTCCGTGCCGGCGGCCTGCGCGGGCACGTGCACGCCCTTGCTGATGTAGGTGCGGTTGCCGAGTACGGTGCTCACGTCGGATTCGCCGGTGGAGCCGAGGAACAGGGGGCGGCCGTTGTTGTCGGTCGCCTGGCGCAGGATGCTGCGGCCCTGCGGGGAGAGGGCCCAGCCGTCGACGGTGCCGTCCGCGTCGGTGACCTTGTCGTCCGCGTCGTTCAGGCTCTTCCACACGGTCTTGCCGAGGCTGACCTGCGGGGCGTTGGCGAGCGTGTCGAAGTCCGCGCCCGGAGCGGCCACCAGTCCCATGATGGTCTGGTCGATCTTGCGGGCGATGGCCTGCGGGCCCTTCGCGATGACCTGCTGGGTGATCGCGTTGAAATCGCGGCGGAACTGGTTGGAGAACGGCAGGATGACGGCGATGGTGTACGGCACCATGTCCTTCTTGTCGAAGCCGACGCCGCTCTTGGGCTTCTCGGTTCCCTCGGCGACCCAGTCGGCCTCCGGGTCGCCGGTGATGATCGGGACGCGCACGCCCTTGCCGGGCAGTGGGATCTGCGGGACGAGCTGCATGAACGCGCTCTGGTAGACCGCGTTCTGCCAGATGGTGTTCTGGGTCTCCGGGGTCAGGTCGAGGCCGCCGGACTGTCGTGTCATGGTCGGATCTGCCATGATGATGCTCCTTTCGAGCTTGGATGATTCGGGTTGTATGGGAGGGGTCGGCTAGAAGCCGATCTTGTTGAAGGAGTTCTCGAAGTCCTGCGCGATGGTCGTCTTGCTTGGACGGGCCGGCTGCTGCGCCGGGTTCGGCACGGAGAGGCCTTTCGGCTTCGGGTCGTGCCATTCCTTCAGAGCCTTCGCGTTCGCTTCGATGTCCTCCTGCGTGGAGCCATGCAGCAGGGACACGGGCACGCCGTACTGTTCGGACGCGGCCGTCTTCCACTGCTCCTGCTGGCGTTGCGTGGTCAGCTGGTCGAACTGGGCCTTGTATTTGGCGGCCTGCGCCTGCGCCTTTTCGAGGGCGCTCCTGCCGGCATCCTCGGCCTCGTCGTATTTCACGGCCTTGGCCTTGAGCTCGTCGTAATCCGCGTACTGGGATTTCACGCGGGCGATGCGCTTCTCCACGATCGCGTCGACCTCGGTCTGGGAGAACGATTTCGCCGGTGTCTGCCCGGATGCGTCGCCGCCGTCGGACGAGCCGGTTTCGGCCGGCGCGTCGATGGTGCGGATGAGCGGGTTGACGGTCATGAGCATGGTTGACTCCTTATGTTGTTGCCGATGGTTTGAAACCCTTCGTAGGGTTCGACCGCGCATGACGCAGCGCGTGGACGCCCGCCGAAACGGGAAGCATGATAGAATTAAGGAGCGCCCCGATTGACACCCGTTTTGGTGACATTTGAGGCGCTCATCGTATCCGGATCAAGAGTTGGTCCTTGGAGAGCATGTAAATCATCCCCTGCTTGAACCGCCTGCTGGATGACAGAATCTCCTTCAACTCATCGTCGGTAAGGGCTTTGTTATCCGTGTTGTCGAAGATTACGCGCGTGGCGTTCCGTTTCCGGCTGGTGTCCTTGAGATGGGCGTTGATGGTGTTCTTGCTGCCGGTGTCAAGCAGCGTTTTGATCTCGATTCCGTTCTCCCAGTCGGCCAGCCCACGGGTCTGTTCGATTCCTTTCTCCTCGTCGAAGTATGTTTCCGTGTCCACGACGAAATGGGGAGGGATGCCGAGCCGACGCAGCCGCTCAGCTGTATCGAGCTCCTGCGCGTGTTCCTTGCGGATCTGTTGTTCAAGGGCTTCGGTCTCGAAAGTGATTTCTGGTTCGGTGCCGTCGAACAGCCATTGATGGTCTCGCCAGTCCATTTCGGCGGCGACCTGCCGTTCCACCCAGTCTTCGAACTTGATGGGCTCGTCCTTCTCGTTTTTCGGGACGAACGTGTCGACGTAGGTGGTCTGGTAGCGGTCCTCGGTCAGCCGGCTTTCTATGGTCTTGCGGCAGGTCAGGTACCGTTGGTACATGTCCTGGTGGTTGTAGCCCTCGATTTTGGGTTCCTCGCCGTCCCAGCTGACCGCGATCTCGCAGTCGCAGTCGTTGTGCCACTGGGTGTCCGCTCCGGCGTTTTCGGCGGACAGGTACACGTAGCCGCGCGATGCGAGCATGATGCAGAACCCGCATGATGGTCCTTGGGGCACGCGGGCGTAGCGGGCGCCGCGGGGATCGTCGCGCACGGCCCTGCCGATGGTCTCGCGGCCTCCTGCCATCACCCACCTGTCGAGGTTGGCCCGCAACCCCCGCAGGAGCGCGTCGGTGTCGGGCGGGCTGCCGTCCTCACCCTTCCAGAGGTGGCGGGCGAGACGGCGGATGGTCTTGCGCATGGGGACTTCGTCCACGTCGTATCCGACGCTGGCCGTGTAGTCCTCTTCCTTGAACCATTTGCGGCGCATCTCGTCATACCATTCGGCCGCCGCCTTCGAATCGACGTTGCCGAATGTGCGGGCGATGGCGGGCACGAGCTCGAGCAGCGCGTTCCGCTGGTCGGCGGGGCCGCCGGGCATGGCGAGGATGGTCTCGAACGTCCTCGACAACTCACGCTGCGCCGCGGCGGCCGCCGCCCGCTGCCCTTGGCTGAGCCTGTCCACCTGGCTGCGGTCGGGCGTCGGGCTGTTGTCCTCCATCGCCGCCTCCAGTCGTGGTGTTCAGTTCCATCAGCCGGTCGAGCACGTTGCCGGCTTTCTGGGCGTTGATGGCGCTCAGTATCTGGGCGACGTCCGCCCGGTTGAAGCCCGCGTAGCGCCACCCGGCCTCGGTCTGCGCGAACGCCGGTTGCGCGCCCGCCATCTTGCTGAACGCGTCCGCCCGGCTCGTGGTGCTGATCTCCTGCGTCGGGGCCCACACGGGCCGTGCCTTGCGCAGGTCGTCGGGAGGCGAATCGAGATTCTCCCTGAGGCAGACGCCGATCGCCATGAGGTCGCGCAGTGCGCGTCCGAACTGCTTGTTTTGCCGGTCCGCCTCGCGTGTGAGCTTGCGTTCCGCGGCGGCCATCGCCTCCGCGGAGCCGGGGTTGTCCATCGTGATGCCGAGGTCGTTGACCGGGAGGTTCGTTTCGGAGGCGACCAGCAGGGCGATGGTCTTCAGCATGTCGGAATGGGGTTGCATCGACGCCTGCGTGATCTGCTGCAACGTGGGGACGTCGTCATCCTCGTCTTTGCTGATCGCGTTGATCGAGGAGATGAGACTGCTCCACGTGTCGGCGCTGAACGCGTCCCGGTCGGCGCCGAGGAACCAGAGCTTCGGGACCGAGTAGAATTCGGCGGACGCCTCCATGCGCACCATCGTGCGGAACCCCATGTCGGTCAATGCCATGAGCGAACGGCTGATGCGGGAGCGTCCGAACGGCCTGTTGAGCTGCGGGTCGTAGACGAACGGGACCACGGCCACGCCCTGATAGGCGGAATCGACGCGGTCCGCGCGCCACGGGAGGATGTCGCCGCGGCACACGTACACGTGGCCGGGAAGCCACACGTTGAAGCCGGTGATGCGCCCGTATTCGTCATCCGACGTGATGGTCAGCGCGGCCCTGATGCATCGGTGCTCCTGGTCCCACAGGGCGGCGCTCCAGTCCGCGCTGCGCGGCTGGAACACCACGCGCCGCGGGTCCGACGGGTCGGTGCTCGCGGTCATGAACGCGCACGAATGCGTGTAGCAGGACGTGATGGTCTGGGGCACCACCACGTCCAAGCCGTTCGCGTCGCACATGTCGTTGAGCCCATACACGTCATCGGCGCCGTCGAACACGAACCCCTCGAAGACGCTCAGGTCGGCGAGGGCGCGCACCGCCTTCGCGGGCCACCCGATCATCGCCTCCACCTTGGTGCGGATCGACTGGGGGATGCTGATGCCGAAGTCCTTCAGCTGTTCGTGGGCGAGCGCGTATTGGCTGCGGATGAGGTTGCGCGGGTATTTCGCGCGCCATACCTCGAGCAGTTCGCGCACGGTGGGCATGTCGGCGTCGTCCACGCCCGCGATGGTGGAGGGGAAGGCGCTGGACACGTCGAGATAGGGGCTGTTGCCTCCCTTCGCGGCGATGGCCGGCACGCCCGGCAGCAGGATCCCGTCCGGGGCGACGGTCGTGGATGTCGTGCTCATACCATCACCTTCTGTTTCCTACCAGGTCTTCGTTTGCTGGTGTATGCGCCGTGCAGGGCGAGCGTGGCGGCCTGCAACGGGCTGATGTCGGTGTCCGCGCCCTTCTTGTTCCATGCCATCGCGCCGTTCGGGCCCAGGGGGCGGAGGGTGGCGTTCAGGGCGGCCGTGTTCAACTGGGGCTGCCGGTCGGCGGACAGGTGTTGGAGGGTTCCGGCGTGGATCATGTCGAGCGTCCTTCCGGTGGCGGCGCCAAGGTCGCGCGTCTGCGTGACCGTGACGCGGATGTGCCGTTTCTCGAGGTCGGGGACGAGGCTCATGGCCGGCGACTGCGCGTCCACCACGACCGCGCAGGTCTTCGCCCAGCGTCCGGCGAGCCAGTCGACCGCCCATGCGACGCCCTCGCGCCGCGCGTCACGGTATTCCTGCAGGTTCACGAACGCGGTATCGTCCCCGTGCCTGACGGCGGCGGCGACGGCCAGGGCCGACCGGTCGGGCGGCATGTCCAGCCCGTAGGCGACGCGCCCCTCCAAATCGGGGACGTCGACGGCGCCGGCGGCCCACTGCTTCGGGTCGATGGCGCTCAGGGTGGTGTCCTCGTCCCAGATGCCCAACGCCTCGCGGCGGAAGTTGTCCACGCCGCCCAATGACTGGCGCATGCGCTGGATGGCCTTCGCGCTGGTGCGCTTCGGATACGAGGGGTTCGCCTTCGCCCACTGGGCGTGGTCGTCGGGGTCGGCGTCGCGGTCGGCGCTGAACTCCACGTACAGCATGCCGTCCCTCTTGGCGAGCCCGTCGGCGCGCTTCTGGGCGAATTGTTCGGACGGGTCGCCCGGCTGCGGGGGAGTGCCCATCATCACCAGCAGCGGGTTCGGCGACACGTTCATGACGGGCACCATGTCGTTCAACGCCTTCACCGTCAGGATCTGCGCCTCGTCGAAGATCTCCATGTCGACCGCGTCGAAGCCACGGCCGAAGCCCTGCTCGCGCGCACCGAACATGATGCGGCTGCCGTTGCGGAACGCGATCTCCTGCTGGCCGTTCACGCGACGGATATGATTCACGTACCGGGCCATCCGCTTGTCGCGCGCGAACCCGCACATCGTCTGGAACGTCTCGCGCGCAGGTGAACCGCGCCTACGTCGCCGACCGGCTGCTCGACAAGCTCGCCGAATCCGAGAAGAAGGGCACCCCGAAGCAGCCGAGCCGTGAATGCGCCAAGGCCGGCATCCGCTTGCCCGCCGCGACCATCCGCATATGGATCCACCAGAAACGCCTCACGCCCGACCAACACGGCCATGTCACGCTCAACGGCATCGTGCCGTTGCTGCGTCGAAGAGCCGGCTGAAACGACGAGACGGCCCCGTTCTCCACGATGGGAGAGCGGGGCCGTGGCGTTTTTCGCGTGTCGGTCAGTCGCCGACCTCGGCGCTGATCTTGCCGGCGATGTACCGGTATTCCTGCGTGAGGCCGCCGAAGCCCCATGAGTCGGGTCGTACGTCCTGCACCACGACGTAGCTGGCCTCGGACACTTCGCCGAGGATGTCCTTCATGACGTCGAACGTGCACTGGACGAACAGGGCCTTGTCGTTCTTCGTGTTGGTGCCCTCGGTGATCTTGATCTCCACGTAGAACGTGGCCTCATGCCATTGTTCGGCGGACTCGCCGCCGACGAACCAGTGGGCGGGGTTTGCGAAGTCCACGTCCACGGACACCACGTCGCGCTGCTTGCCGAGCGTGCCTACAGCCAAATCGGTGAGCAGCTGCGCGACCCGTGCGGCCGTCTGCGATGATTCGTCGCCCGCGATGCGGGCCCTGATGTACGGCATGACCGTCTCCTTCGGTAGGGGATATCGTTCCCCGTGGATTATACGGAGCAGGTCGCGACGGTACCCCTCGACAAAAACCGCGTGAAGAAACCGTGGAGTAGACTTCGCGTCGGATAAAGCCGGTCTCGCGGCCATGGAGCGACACGCCGTCGATATGAGGCGTGTCGGGGTAGGGGTGTGTCCCGAATTGTGTCCGTAGTTGTGTCCAAAAGGGAAGGAACACGGCGTGTCGCAAGATACAAAAAAGCCCGGAATCGTTGAAATTCCGGGCTTTCTGGTCGGACCAGCGGGATTTGAACCCGCGACCCCTTGACCCCCAGTCAAGTGCGCTACCAAACTGCGCTATGGTCCGATGATCGCTGCGCCCCAACGCGCAACAGTGGAATAATCTACCAGATGTATCGGGAAACGCAAATCGGCGTGTTTCGCATCTTGCCCATGCTCCGGATAGTGTGTCACATGCTTCTGCACAGGTCGTCGTCCATCGGGTTTTCGTCTGCCGCCAACCGCGACATTGGCGGCAGACATGGAGCGGCATCCCTGCGTACCGGCATCGTCAAAGAACGACGGAGACCAGCAGGCATACCAACGTAATCGCCGGGAGCAGGAACTGTTTGATCGCGGCGCCGCGTTTGTCCGGACTTCCGGTGAACAGCACCAAAGCAGCAAGCGCCATGGATGCCGTTCCCGCGGCCATCAGCGTCGCGCCGACTGCATGTTGTCCGGCGAAGACGAGCATGGCACCGCCCAATGCCATGAGCCCGAGGAACAGGTTGTAGAAGCCTTGGTTGTAGGCCATCTCCTTTGTGGCTTGGGCTTCCTGGGGCGATTGGATGGAGAAGGTCTTCATCGTGTTCGGGTCGGTCCAACGGAACGATTCCAGAATGAATATCAGGACATGAAGCAATCCCGCCAGAATCGCGAACACACATGATGCCGTAAGCATTCGTATCTTCCCTTCGATGCGCGGATGGACACTGTACGGTTGAGAGACTACCACCGGTGTCGGTTCCGGCGTCCATGCCGGTCTTCCGCGGATCGGGGAGTCCGCGCCTTAAATGGCTGCATCAGTCGGCGAGACGTACGAGTTCGCTGGCTACCATGCAGACGGTGTCGTCGGTCAGGATGCCGTCGACGGACCGCCGGTCGAACAGTTCATCCACCCATGCCCGATAGGCGGCATATCCTTCCTCGTCCGGCAGCGGACTGTGCGAGTGCGAGTCCATGTACGCACGCCATGTGTCACGTGTGTAGCGGATGGGATTAAGGAACGAGCGCACCGTGGGTTGGCGGAAGAATGCCGCTTTCGTGTCTTCGAAATGACGGATGCTTCCCGTGATGACGTCACCATGGCCGTCGCGTCGGTCGGCCCGCATCGCCGAGTCGAAGGAGGTGACGTTGTACAGCGAGACCAGCAGGTATCGTCCGTCGCGTGCGATGCGACGACATTCGGCGGCGAAGGTTTCGGGATCGAACCAGTGAAGCGCTTGCGCGACAACGACCACGTCCACGCTTCCGTCCAGCAGACCGGTGACGTCCGCCGTGCCGGCGACGACCGTCACGTCGGCGAGGCCGCGTGTGCGGGCGGTCAGTTCATGCCGCATGTCGGCATCCGGTTCGACGGCGTATACGGGCACGCCGAGTCCGGCCAGTGCGATGGTGAGTTTGCCCGTGCCGGCACCGATGTCCGCGATGGAAGGGACGTCGGCCTCCGGTTCGATCGTATGGCGGATCAGTTCCCCGACGTATCGGATTGCTTCGGCGGGATACCCCGGCCTGCCTTCCGCGTATGCCTGCGCCTTTCCTTGGAATCTCGTATGCCCCATGGCCCCCAGCATAGGCATCCCGGCTGTCGTTCCCGCAATGAAACAGTCGAGAGATGCCAAAACTGGAGCAACAATGCTCGACATGTTGTCGATTTGATTCAACGATACAGAATGAACACCATGTTGAGCATCGCTGGCGTACGGCTTCGCGGAGGCGCCAAGCGTTCGAGACATCGGAATCGGCGTTCTTCGTGAGGACGCATCGGCGGCCGGTGAACATCGATGCCTGAACGAGTCGTGTGGAGTCAGTGGGCGGCATCGACGGGCCATTCACCAACTTTTCACCCTGCATGTACCTCGGTTGCGGGGTGTCCGTGGAATATCCGTTAGACTTGGCACCAGTCCGCAACGCAGGAACGCCGCCGCAACGGCCCGTCCCGAATGTAAGGAGCAGTATGTCCGACGTGTTCGACCAGTCCGCCGCGAAGATGCGAGACCATGGCATGAGCGAGGTGGCCATCAGCCAGTTCAGGCGTCTGTATGACGTGTGGCGCAACGAGGAGGCCTCCAGCTGGATCCGCGAATCCGATGTGGAGCCGCTTACCGGAGTCCCGAGCTTCCATGATGTCTACAAGACCATCGACCACGACAAGGCCGTGAACGCGTTCGCCAAGACCGCGTTCCTCAAGCTCAACGGCGGTCTCGGCACGTCCATGGGCCTCGACTGCGCAAAGTCGCTGCTCCCGGTGCGACGTCACAAGGCGAAGCAGATGCGCTTCATCGATATCATTCTCGGCCAGGTCATCACCGCGCGCACACGGCTCGGCGTGGACCTGCCGCTGACATTGATGAACTCCTTCCGCACCTCGAAGGACACCATGAAGGTGCTCGCCCACAACCGGAAGTTCCATCAGGAGACCATTCCCACCGAGATCATCCAACACGTGGAGCCGAAGATCAACCTCGCCACGGGAGCTCCGGTCTCCTTCCCGGAGAACCCCGATCTGGAATGGTGCCCGCCCGGACACGGCGACCTGTTCTCCACCATCTGGGAATCCGGTCTGCTGGACAAGCTAGAGGAGAACGGTTTCGAATACCTGTTCATCTCCAACTCGGACAACCTCGGCGCACGCCCCTCGCGCACGCTGGCGCAGCATTTCGAGAACACAGGCGCCCCGTTCATGGTGGAGGTCGCCACGCGTACGTACGCCGACCGCAAAGGCGGCCACATCGTGCGCGACGCGAAGAGCGGCCGTCTCATCCTGCGTGAGATGAGCCAGGTGCATCCCGACGACAAGGCCGATGCCCAGAACATCGACAAGCACCCGTATTTCAACACGAACTCCATCTGGGTGCGAGTCGACGCGTTGAAGGCGAAGCTCGCCGAGTATGACGGCGTGCTTCCGTTGCCTGTGATCCGCAACCACAAGACCGTGGACCCCACCGATCCGAAGTCCACGCCGGTGCTGCAGCTGGAGACCGCGATGGGCGCGGCGATCGCCCTGTTCGAAGGGGCCATCTGCGTGCAGGTGGACCGCATGCGGTTCCTGCCGGTCAAGACCACCGACGACCTGTTCATCATGCGGTCGGATCGCTTCCATCTGACGGATACCTATGAGATGGAGGACGGCAACTACATCTTCCCGAACGTGGACCTTGACCCCCGGTACTACAAGAACATCCATGATTTCGACGAACGCTTCCCCTACAGCGTCCCCTCGCTCGCGGCCGCCAATTCCGTGACCATCAACGGCGACTGGACATTCGGACGCGACGTCGTCATGTTCTCCGACGCGAAGCTCGAGGACGAGGGCGAACCGCGATATGTGCCGAACGGGGAATACGTGGGACCGCAGGGCGTCGAACCCGATAATTGGATCTGACACGCCACTCGGACGTTCATTTTTCGCAAAATGACGCCCGTTGCGGAAAAAACACCGTAATATAGATGGAGGCATGCGCTTCAGGGCGCACGTGTAACACACCTTAACGATACGTGAGGACTAATGGCAGAAGGTAGCACCGGAAGGCGGCGGTTTTCGGACAAGTGGGGCAAGCATGAGCTCGATGTGCTGGCCGTGCTGTCATCCGCGTTCCCGCAGTGGCTCACCTCCCGTCAGATCGCACAACGGGTGAAGGCATACGCCGACTCCTACGGGGAATTGGCCGATCAGGCCGCCAAGGCCGCGTTCGCCAAGCAGTTCCAACGCGACCGTGCCAAGCTGGCCGCGATGGGTATCGCCATCGAATCGCGCCAACCCGAATACTCGTCCAAGTCCGAGGGACAGGACTTCGCCTCCTACCGTCTGCAGCTCGGCGACGAACCTCGCGTGCGTCTGCGTTTCGAGCCGGAGGACATGTCCGTCCTGGCCGCCGCGAACTATCTCGCCCGTTCCATGTCCATGTCGAGCGAACGTGAACAGAACGACGCGAACAGTCACGCCTCGCGTACGGCGCCCCGCGTACCCCAGACGCCCATCCCGGGCTTGGGGTTGGATTCCATCGCCCCCGGTCTGGGAACACAGACCATTCCGGACGCCTTGGTGAAGGTCATCGATTCCCGCCGGTTCGCCGCCACCATCGACGTGGATGGCGAACACATCAATGTGGCCTACACGGATTCCGATGATTTGGCCATGTACGTGCTGGAACATCCTGGTGCCTCCATCGTCAGTCCGCAGGAAGCCGCCGATGCGTTCCACCGGCGTCTTGTCGCCGCGGAGAACATCGCCTTGGCCGATAAGACGACCATCGAACAGGCGTCGGCGTTGACGGCCGGGCAGACGGTCGGGGACGCTCCCGACCCGGATGAGACCGAATCAGGTAAGCAGCACGGCAAGAAGTCGTCGTTCCAGACCGGCAGCGAAGTGGACCGTCGCCTGCGCCTCATGCTCTTCCTGTCCGCCCACCTCGGCGAGGAGTTCTCCCTCGAGGAGCTCGCCGTGCGCTTCATCGGCAAGACCCGCACCCCCGAGGAGCTGAAGAAGGCGGTGAACGTGATCCACAAGGACATCAACACGCTCACCACCGTGTCCGACGACGGCGAGATGGCGGGAAGCCAGTTCTTCGACATCGACTGGTCCCTGCTCGACGCAGAGGGCATCGTCTCGGCCACCAATTCGCTCGGACTGGAACGCCTCGCCGGCATTTCGCCCCAGTATCTGAGCATGCTCACCGCGTCGGTGAGCTATCTGGCCCATTCGCCGCTGCTGCCCGACGCCCAGCGGGAGCGTGCGGAAAACCTGTACCATCGTCTGCACCAGCACGTCAAGCCGGGCCAGACCCCATGGCTGAGCCTCACCGGGTACGAGCTCGAACCGCATAACTTCGGCATCGTCAAAAGGGCCATCACGTCCAACTCCCTGCTTGACATGACCTATACGGACGGTGCCGGCAACAACCGTCGTCGTCTCGTCGCCCCTGTGAAGATCTACGTGGACGAAGGCGTGTACTACGTGGCCGTCTGGACCGACGTGGCGGCGGCCGCGCCCGAGGACAAGCAGGACATCGTCCTGAAGAACCCGGCCATCAACAAAGCCAACGGCAAACCGCGTACCTGGCAGGTGCTTCGTATCGCGCGCATCGAACAGGCGAAGCTCGTCGAACCCACCACCAGCCTCGACATCCCGGACATGCCGCTGAGCGAACTGCGCAAATGGAGCTTCGACAACGGCACCGCCGCGATGTTCATCACCGACGCCAAGGGCACCTCCTTCGTTGAGAACCTGCCCGGCGCCAGCGTGGAACCTTGCGGTCAGGGGGAGAAGATCAATCTCATCGTCTCCTCCGACTCCTGGTTCGTTGCCTTCTGCATCGCTCATGCGCGGCACATCAAGGCCGTGGCACCGGAGACGCTACGCACCATGATCGTCGCGCGCGCGCAACGCGAGCTCAGCGTCGTGGGACGGAACGAGGACTGACCCGCGGTCGTCCGGCGCTACGGACGAGCCGACGGGATGCAATGGGAAAGGGGAGAGAACCTCATGCCTTGGTGGATCTGGCTATTGTTGACCCTGTTCATGATCGCCATGATCGTTCTCGGACTGGTCTATGCGTTCAGGCGTGCCGTCGCCGCGCTGCATACGGTGTCGGAGACGGGGAGCGCCATCGGCGAACGGTTCGCGGCCATGTCCGACATCGACGAAACGGAGGATGAGGCCGAAGCTCCCATCTTCACGCTGCCGCTGCGTGAAGCCGCGGCGCGATACGAACGTGCGCACACCGCCGTCATCGAACGCCGACAGGCCAAACGCGAGCGGCATGTGCGCGCATGGAAGCGTTGGAGGAACGCGTTATAACAGGCATGACACGTCGACACGACACCACGAACCAACAGACCACATCACCCGCGGCACGCTACGCGGCGTTCAGACAACGACAACGACAGGACGCCGGCGCGGCGGCACGGTTCGCGCGCACGCTGCCCTTCGACCTGGACGAATTCCAGATCAAGGCCAACAGGGCCCTCGAGGACGGCAAGAACGTGCTCGTCGCCGCCCCGACCGGCGCCGGCAAGACCGTCGTGGCCGATTTCGCCGTCTATCTGGCGCAGGAACGCAACGTCAAGGCGTTCTACACCACCCCCATCAAAGCGCTCAGCAATCAGAAATACCATGATCTGGTCGACCTGTACGGTCCCGACAAGGTAGGCCTGCTCACCGGCGACACCTCCATCAACTCGGAGGCAGACATCGTCGTGATGACCACCGAGGTGCTGCGCAACATGCTCTACGAGCGTTCCACCACGCTCGACGCGCTGCACTACGTGATTCTCGACGAGGTCCACTACCTCGCGGACCGGTTCCGCGGCCCCGTATGGGAGGAGGTGATCATCCACCTGCCGAGGCGTGTGCACATCGTGGCCCTGTCCGCCACCGTATCCAACGTGGAGGATTTCAGCCAGTGGATCTCCTCCGTACGCGGGGAGACCGAGCTCGTCGTGTCCGAACGGCGTCCGGTCCCGCTGGAACAGCACGTCATCGTCCAGAAGGACGAACGCACCGAACCCGAAATCATCGACCTGTACAGACGTGACGGCGACGGCGCCCAGACCACCAAACTCAACCCCCAGCTCGCCGACCGTCTGGATCAGTTCGACCGTCTCGCCGCACGGCGTCGGGGCGCGGACAAGCCACACGGCGGCGGACGCGGCCGTGAACGTGGGGGCAAGGGACGCGCCGCACGGAACGACCAGAACCGGAAGCCGGAACGGTACACGCCGCGTCGCTGGGCCGTCGTGGACGAACTCAACTACCTCGACATGCTTCCCGGCATCTACTTCATCTTCTCGCGCAACGGCTGCGACCAGGCAGTCGAGCAATGCATCAACGCAGGCCTCGAACTCACCACCGAACAGGAGGTGAAGCGCATCCGGCACATCGTCGACGAGATGGTCGAAGGACAGATGTCCTCCGAGGACCTCAAGGCGCTGGGATTCGCCCGGTTCCGCTTCGCGCTCGAGAAAGGGTTCGCCTCGCATCACGCCGGCATGATCGCCTTGTTCCGCCAAATCGTCGAACGGTTGTTCGAAGAGGGGCTCGTGAAGATGGTGTTCGCCACCGAGACCCTCGCACTCGGCATCAACATGCCGGCCCGATGCGTGGTGGTCGAAAAGCTGGAGAAATACGATGGCACCGGTCATGTGGCGTTGACGCCGGGGGAGTTCACCCAGCTGACCGGACGTGCGGGCCGCCGCGGCATCGACACCATAGGACACGCCATCGTGGTGGACCACCATGGGTTCGTGCCCGCCACCGCCGCGGCGTTGTCCAGCAAACGCGTCTATCCGCTGCACTCCAGCTTCAGGGCCACGTTCAATATGGCGGTGAACCTGCTCAACGCCAGCGACTACGAGACGTCACGCGTCACGCTCGACCATTCCTTCGCGCAATGGGAGGCCAACGCCTCCGCATGGCAGTTGGAATCCCGCATGGATACCCTGCGTCAGGCCATCGAAGGATATGAGAAGGCGTTCGCCTGCGATCATGGCGACTTCCGCGATTTCATGAGCCTGCGCATGCGTCTGAGTGATCTGGAGAAGACCGAACGCAACCGGCTCAAGCATACGGTCTTCCGTTCCGACCAGGAACGATCCGACGCGTTCCGCGACCTCGATCGGCGCATCGGCGAACTCCGCGCCAAGGACCGCGAGCATCCCTGCCGCGAATGCCCCGACCTGCAGCAGCATCTCAAATGGGGGCATCGGTGGGTCCGCGAAATGCGTGAACTGGGACGCGTGCAGGACCGATACGACTCCCGCACCGGATCCGTGGCCCGCCAGTTCGACCGCATCTGCGACGTGCTGGACACTCTCGGATACCTGGAACGTTCGGGAGAGAAGGACTACACGCTCACCGCGCACGGCCAGCTGCTACGACGTCTCTATAGCGAACAGGACGTCGTCCTCGCGCAGGCGATTCTCACCGGCGCGCTGGACCTGCTGCCCCCGGCAGGTCTGGCCGCGGTGCTGTCCGGACTGGTCTACGAGGCGCGGCGCGGCGGCGGGGGAGAACCACGCTACTATCCCGGCACCGTCCATGGCCCCATCGCCGTGGCAGCCGGCGAGCTCAAGGCGATCAGGGCGCAGGTCAACGCACTGTGCGAAGACCATGGGCTTGATTCCCTACCCGACGTGGACTTCGGCATCCTCGACATCATGTACGAGTGGGCCGACGGCGACGATTTGGCAAGCGTACTGCATGGCACCGAGCTGACCGGCGGCGACTTCGTGCGCAACGCCAAGCGGCTCGCGGACATGCTGCAGCAGATCTCCGTGGCGGGGGAGTATCTCGGAAAGAACGGCGAATCGCTCGCCCGTCGGGCCAAACAAGCCGTCGAGATGGTCAACCGAGGCGTCGTCGCATACTCGGGTGTCGACTGACACACCATAGACGTATGTCAAGGACGTCGACGGCGGCACTTCGGACGCGGTGACGGGAATACGCCGCACGTCCGCGCTGTTTCGTAATGTTGAGTGGTCTTACAAGGAGGAACACGAATCATGGCAGAACGCAGTCTTCGAGGCATGAGCATCGGTGCGAAGTCGCTGGAATCCGATTCGAACGTCGACTTCGCCGCACGCGAGGAAGTCGCCTATGTCTGCCCGAACGGCCATCGCACCATCCTGCCGTTCGCGGAAGGTGCCGAGATCCCGGACGAGTGGGAGTGCCGTTGCGGTTCCACCGCCCATCGCGAAGGCGAGGACGCCTCGGCGAACGAAATCGCCAAGCCGACCCGCACCCACTGGGACATGCTGCTGGAACGCCGCAGCGAAGAAGAGCTCAAGGAGCTGCTCGACAAGCGTCTCAAGATGCATCGCGAAGGCTGGATTCCGGACTACGAATGACGGTCCGACGTGCCGTCCCTTCGGAAACATCCGATGGACGTACGGGTGAACGACACCTGAACTACATGCCCGGTCACTGCAACCGGGCATAATGTTTTCCGCAAACACAACGTAGCCCACAAACGACGGTCGCCGAACCGTCGCGAACAACAAGGGGAGAGCGAAACACATGGCCGAACATCCCAAGAAGGTGGTCCTGCTCGATCTGGACGGCACCCTCACCGATTCCGCACCCGGCATCATCCTCAGCGTGACGGAGACGTTCAAACACCTGGGCATGCCCGTGCCCGACGACGAGGAGCTCCACCGGTTCGTCGGCCCCGCCATCATCACCTCGCTCAAGCGCAACCACGTTCCCGCCGACCGCCTCGACGAGGCCGTCGACATCTACCGCGACTACTACGCCAACCGGAACGTGTTCGACGATCCGAACCATCCCGGCGAGAAAGTCGCCGGACGCTACGTCAACAGCGTGTTCGCCGGCATCGCCGAACAACTCGACGGGCTGCGCGCCGACGGATACTATCTGGCCGTGGCCACCTGCAAGCCCGAATACCAGGCCAAGCCGATCTGCAAACGGTTCGGCGTCACACCCATGGTGTCCGGCATCTACGGCGCGAGCAAGGATAATTCCCGTCTCGACAAGGACCAGGTGATTCGATACTGCTTCGAGCACATCGGCTTCGACGCCACGGCCGGAGACAAGGCGCTCATGGTCGGTGACCGTTGGACGGACGCCGACGGCGCGAAGGCCTGTGGACTCGATTGCCTCGGATGCGGCTGGGGCTACGCCGAACCCGGCGAACTCGAAGAGCACGGATGCTACCGCATCATCGAGCAGGTGTCCGAGCTCCGTGACGCGGTGAACGAGTACTTCCAGCGCTGACCGCGTCGACGGACAGCGGGTTGCGTCCATATGTTCAGTATGGACGCAACTTTCTCCGCGTTTGACCGATAAGGTACGTTATGTCAGATTAGTGGGAGTCGCTCAGCATCCTCCCTGCCTGCCGCGTCTCTCGATGCATACGCCATACATAATGCGCTATGCATACTCCCCATGCACGATGTACGTAACGCATCATTCCGCATTGCCGCGCGCGGCGCGCAACTCCTCGCTCTTCCACGCGCGGAACGCCTGCCAGTATAGACACAGCCATTGCAGGACGAGCATGACAAGCAGGAAGACGGCCGACGGCCATCCGTACCGATCGTAGAAATCGATCATGTCGGACGAGTACGCCCGAGCGTCCGCCCTGAAGGCGGCGACCAGAATATACGGCATCGCGCCAACGACCAACGACGTCACATGCGCGAACACGACAGGCCAGCTCACCCGTCGAACCTCACCGGTGTAGGGTCGGCCCAGCCGTCCACGAACCACGCACAGTCCGACGATGTTCAGCGACAGAACCACCGCGACGCACCACAACGCCGCAGGCATCAAATCGAACATAACGTAATCGTACCTTTCCTTACGAAACCACGCCTTACGAAACCGCGCCTACCGGATCGGCGTCCCCTTCCGGCGCGGACTCCCCAAAAGGGCCGATGCTCAGCCACGCCCTTCGGCCCGTCGCGCCTGCTGCACACGCAGCTTCCTGCGGAGCCGCTCCGCGGTCAGGTCGTCGATGGGCCGACCGGCGGACGCCTGCGCGGGGTGGAGCCTGAGGTCGACATAGTCCTCCCCCTCCAGCGTATCGTGGACTTGATGCCACAACGACCCCACGGAAATGGCGAACACGGCCTTGCCTGTCCGCAGCAGTTCGACCATTTCGTCGCTGGTGACGCATTCGTGGACGTGCTGGCCGTCACACATGATGGTCACGTTCTCCAGCCGTCGCGTGGAACGCCGGCTGAGAAAACCGATGGCGGCCGTGACGTTCTGCAGGTTCACGCCGGCGTCCAGCAATCGTTTCGACACGGCCAGGATGAGCACATCCTTGAACGAATACAATCGGCGGGAACCGGAACCATGCGATGGCGTGATCGAAGGCTCGAGAATCTGCTTGCGGGCCCAGTAATCCAACTGACGGTAGGTGATGCCGGCCACCTTCGAGGCGACCGTTCCACGATATCCCCTGCAGGTCTCATCCTCGTCGTCGACGGCGAACAACTCCCCCTGTACCGCGGATTCCGAGGTGCTCGGCTGGTCATCCGCCCACAGCGACAGATTCGGACGCATGCGTCCGTCATCAACGCCTACCATCATCCCCTCCTGTCCGCCTCCGTCCGTCATCCGCCGCATCCACCATGGCCTTGGATGCGCATACCGGCATGGATATGCGCAGGCCCGCGTACGGATTCGGGACCAAGCTTTGACGCCTCGTCATGTCCATACGCGGGCCTTCCTCCATCGGTCCCGTCGATTCAGGCGATCACGGCCGACTTGGTGAAGAACACGAGTCGGAATTTGCCGATCATGATCTCATCACCGTTCTTCAACGTTGCCTGGTCCACACGCTGACGGTTCACGTAGGTGCCGTTGAGCGACCCTGCGTCGACGACGGTGAACACTCCCCCGTTCCTGCGGAAGACGGCGTGGGAGCGGGATACGGTGGAGTCGTCGAGCAGGATGTCGGCGCGCGGGTCTCGTCCCACGGTCACCTCGTCCTCGTCGAGCAGATACCGGGAGCCGCTCACAGCCCCTCTGGTGGAGATGAGCAACGCCGTGCCTTCCGAAAGGCGCGCGATGGTGTCGAGGTCCTCCGTGGTCAGCGGACGGTCTCCGGTGGCGGTTACGGGAATGGTGATGGCGGGCAGGCCGATGATGGTCGTTTCGCCCGCGCTTGGAATCGGTTCAGTCATAACTCCTCATTCTACCGTCTATTCGACGGTCTTCGCGTATTGGTATGTGGTCGAGCCTCGTACGGCTTTGATGACGACGTCGTCGGACTGGGTGACGGTCACGCGTGAGCCATACATGACCTTCAGCCTGGAGCCGATGCCGCCTGCGATGTTCACCGCGTTCTGCAGGTCGTCGGGCTTGCCGATGGCGCGCACGACGTATGGGGTGTCGAGCGTGACGCCGTCGCACACCAGAGCGCCGTCCTGCTCGACGATGGACGTGGAGGTGACGACACGCACGTTGCCGATGGAGATCACTTCGGCGCCGGCGTTGCGCAGCTCCTCGATGAGGGTGAACAGGGTGGCCGCATCGATGTCCTGCTTGCTGCCTTTGGTGATGGTGATGACCACGCCCTGTCCTTGGGCCGGCAGACGTCCGGAGATGATGCCGCTGGTCTGCTCGTTCTGCTTGGCGATCTTCTCCGCTTGTTCGCGCTTGTCCGCTGCCGCTTTGAGGCTGGTCAGCTGGCTGGACAGCTCGTTCTTGCGCTGTTCGAGGTTCTGTGCCTGTGTGCTGGTCTCGTTGATGAGGCGGACGAGTTCGTCCTCGCTCATCGTCTCGTAGGTCGACTGCGTGTTGTTGATCTGCGTCATGTAGCCGAAGCCAAGCAGCGCACACATGGCCGCGACGAGGACGGAGGACATCAGCCGCGCGCGTAGACCGTTGCCGTTGAGATCCCGCTTGCCTTCCCTGCGTTTGGACACCTTGGGGAACGACCCCGTCTCCATGCGGTCGTTGCGTTCGTCCGTTTCGGCGCGTTCCCTCATGCGCTGGACGGTGTTGCCGCCCGTCGCCTGGTCATGCCTGCCGTGCTGCCTTCGTTCCATGGGTCAGCCTCGGAAGATGAATCGGCGGATGGCCGACACGTTCGAGAAGATGCGGATGCCGAGCACGACGATGACCGCGGTCTGCAGCTGGGACCCCACGCCGAGCTGGTTGCCGAGCAGGACGAGCAACGTGGCGGTGACCACGTTGGCGAAGAAGGAGATGATGAAGACGCGATCCGAGAACCGCCGCTCGAAATAGGCACGCGCCGCGCCGAGCAATGCGTCGAGCGCCGCCACCACCATGATCGGCAGATACGGCTGCACCCAGATGGGGATATCAGGTTGGACGAATATGCCGACCACCACACCGATGATCAGACCCAGCACTGCCGCCATCTATTCCGCCTTCCTCGCATAGTTGAGATCGCCGATCACGGCCGCCTCCAGTGTAAGCTCCTTCGATTGTCTGACCTGTAATGTGATGCCCGCGTCTTTGTAGGCATCGTAAAGACTGCCGAGCCGTCGTTCCCCGACGGACGCCGCAAGTCTCGCCCTGTTGCCGATCGCTTCGATTCTGTAGGGGCTTTCCGTTGCATCCAGACCGATGAGGATGGTGCCTCCCGCGGTGCGGATCGAGGTCTGCACGCCGAGACGGTGTCCGTTCACCGCTATGGCTTCGGCCCCGGCCTGCCACAGCAGGGAGACGAGCTGCTGAAGGTCGAGGTCGGTGACGACGCGCATGTGGTCTCCGGCGGTCTCGCGCGGCAGGGAGCCGGTGGATCCGTCATTGGCGGCGGCCAGAGGATTGGCGACGGTGAGGACGATTCCCACCCCCTTCACCGCGACCTGGCCGCTGGCCATTTCGTCGTTGAGCACGGTCTCGCTTGATTCGGTGACGTCGAGACGTTTCGATTGGCGTTCGATGCTTCCGCGCAGCTTGCTCACCTGATCGGTGAGCGTGGATACGTTGGCCTGCGATGTCTCGAGTTCCGAAGCCAGGCTCTCACGGACCTGACGTCTCGGATCGGTATGCAGCTGCTGGACGAACAGGCAGCCGAGGAAGCCGACGCCTATGCACACGACGAAGCAGATGATGCGGGTCAGCCATCTGGACAACGAGGACTGCCGATGCGTGCCGAGGTTCGCATCAAGATATATGGGATCCATCGGACGGTTCGTCAGATCGTCGATGAGCCGAAGCGAATCATCCTGCCTGATGCGGGTGCGACGCTCACGCTCGCTCGTCATGGAGGAGGAATCCGGACTCCCGGCGTGTTGGGACAACAGCCCGCGGTATGACCGGGAGAACGCGGCCCTGCGCCGGCGGGAGGCGGTCCCGCCTACGCTTGACGGATATGACGCCGGCGACGGCTCGAATGGACTCATCGCCGGTCCTTGATGGGATGGAACTCCTGCCGCAGCACGGTGATGCCCTGGCGGAAGTAGATGTATCCCGCAAGCCAATACATGGCCACGCCCCATATGCTGGCTGCGACGGCGGCGAGATGCAGCAAGTGGAACAGTGAGCCGTCCCCCAGATCGGCGACGGTCAGTCCCACGATGGCCATCAGCAGCAGGGCTGTACCCGTTTTGCCGATGAAATGCACCGGCAGCGGCCCGTAACCGTATTGCGCCAGCCATAGCACCTGCACGGCCATTACGAGGTCACGCAGCCCGACCACGATCAGCATCCACCAGGGGATGATGCCTGCGACGCCGAGAGCGAGAATCGAGCAGAAGATGAGCAGCCGATCGGCCAGAGGGTCGAGAATCTGGCCGATCTTGCTGACCTGGTTGAGTTTTCTGGCGAGGATGCCGTCCACTCCGTCCGATGCAGAGGAGATGGCGAGCACGATGAGCGCGGGGACCATCCGGTGCTGAGCCATCAGCCATGCGATGAACGGTATGGAGATGATGCGCAGCAGACTGATGAGGTTGGGGACCGTCAGATAGATGTCCCTCGCCTCCGGACTGTACTTGGAGTTGCTATCGTGTGCGGTGGTCATGCTTCGGTTCAGTCTACATGCGGGAGGCCTGCAGCGCGGTGACGATAATGCCGCGTGCTCCCACCTCGTACAGTTTGTCCATGATCTGGTTGACCTGAGCCTTCGGCACCATGACGCGCACCGCGTTCCACTGCTTGTCATGCAGCGGCGAGATGGTGGGGCTTTCGAATCCGGGCGCCGCATCGACGGCGGCGGCCACCTTGGAGACAGGGATGTCATAGTCCATGAGCACATAGCGCTGCGCGGTGAGCACACCCTCGAGACGTCGGCTCAGCACGGTGAGCCGTTCGTCCTTCGGATCGAGCCTCGGGGAACGGATCAGGCACGCCTCGGAATGCATGATCGGATCGGCGAAGATGCGCAGGCCCGCATTGCGCAGCGTGGTGCCGGTGGACACCACGTCGGCGATGAGGTCGGCCACGCCGAGCTGCACCGAGGATTCGACCGCACCGTCCAGGTGGATGGTTTCGGCGTTGATGCCGTGGTCGGTCAGATAGTCGTGGACCAGCTTGTCGAACGAAGTGGCGACGCGCTTGCCGTCGATGTCCTCCAGCTTGCTGAAGGAGGATTCGTTCGGCGCGGCGAAGCGGAACGTCGAGGCTCCGAAGCCGAGCGGCATATGCTCGAGGGCCTCGGTGCCGGAGTTCTTCAGCAGATCCTCGCCGGTGATGCCGCAGTCGATGGTGCCGCGTCCGACGTATACGGCGATGTCCAGCGGGCGCAGATAGAACAGCTCGATGCCGTTGTCGGGGTCCTCCACGACAAGCTGGCGCGAGTTGGTGCGCAGACGGTACCCGGCCTCGGACAGCATGTTCCAGGCGGGCTCTGACAGCATGCCCTTGTTGGGCACGGCGATTCTCAGCATGGTTTTCCCCTTAGTTGTTTGCGAAGATCCGCATAATGATGGGTGGTGCGATGCGTGGACGCATGCCCGTGCATCGCACCACCCATCCCCTCACAGGTGCTTGTAGACGTCCTCGAGCGTGAGACCGTGCTTGATCATCATGACCTGCACGTGGTAGAGCAGCTGGCTCATCTCCTCGGCGGTGCGGTCCGCACCCTCGTATTCGGCGGCGATCCATGTCTCGGAAGCCTCCTCGACGATCTTCTTGCCGATGAAGTGGGTGCCCTTGTCGAGCTCCTCGACGGTCAGGGATCCTTCCGGACGGGACTTGGCCTTCTCGCTCAGTTCGGCGAACAGCGATTCAAACGTCTTCATGATTCTGCGGATGATGCTTTCTTTGGTTCGATGATGGTTGTCTGCCGTGGCGACGGGTCAGTCGCGATACGCCGCGGCGGCCTTCTCACGGATGGAATCGATGGCGGCCGCACGGTCGTCCGCGCCGTACACGGCGGAGCCGGCCACGAGCACGTCGGCTCCGGCCTCGGCCACGATGTGCGCGGTCTTCGGGCTCACGCCGCCGTCCACCTGGATCTTGGTGTCGAGGCCGCGACGGGTGATCTCGTCACGTAGACGGCGGACCTTGGACATCTGGTTGTCGAGGAACTTCTGGCCGCCGAAGCCGGGCTCCACGGTCATGATGAGAATCATGTCGAACTCGTCGAGGATGTCGAAGATCGGCTCGACCGGTTCGACGGGGCGCACGGCGAAGCAGGCCTTGCAGCCCATGTCGCGCAGCTGGCGGGCGAGACGGACCGGCGCGTGGGTGGCGCCCATGTGGAAGGACACGGAGGAGGCGCCGAGACGGGCGTACTCCGGGGCCCAACGGTCCGGGTCCTCGATCATGAGGTGCACGTCGACCGGCAGGTCGGTGACTTCGCAGATGCGCTTGACGATGGGCTCGCCGAGCGTCAGGTTCGGCACGAAGTGATGATCCATCACGTCGACGTGGACGAGGTCGGCGTTGGCGATGGCCTTGAGGTCGCGCTCGAGGTTGCAGAAGTCGGCGGACAGGATGCTGGGGGCGATTTCAATCTTCTTCATGGTTTCCTACCTTAATGGTGAATTGGGACTATGGGGAGGTCCGGGCGTCGCGGCGATGCGCCGTTCAGCCGTTGTTCCTCCGGCGTTCCTCTTCGAGATGCTGACGTTCGAGTTCGTCTGCTGTGACGGCGGAGAGCCGTTCGGCCAGGGACGCCGTATCCTGCCCGACGCGGTGGAGCGTCACGAACAGGATGCAACCTGCGATGAACACGAGGATGGCGGTCCACACGTTGGTGCGGACGCCCAGAATCACGCTGGAGTAGTTGATGCGGACGTTCTCAATCCAGCTGCGGCCCAGCCCGTACCACATCATGTACATGGCGAACTGCTGGCCGGCCTTGAGGCGGTCGGCGAGCTTGTGTCCGGCCCATACGATGAGCGCGGCGCCGATGAGGTTCCAGATCATCTCGTACAGGAACGTGGGGTGGAACAGCGTGCCGGTGGGGCATGCGGCACCTTGATAGCAGACCTCGGTGCTGCCGATGGCGTCCGAGGATCCGTTGAGCTTAAGCCCCCACGGAAGGGTGGTGGGCCAGCCGTACAACTCCTGGTTGAACCAGTTGCCGAGTCGTCCGATGGCCTGCGCTACGAGCAGACCCGGCGCCAGGCAGTCGGCGAGCAGCGCGAACGGATAACGGCGGTGGCGGCACCAGAGGAACGCGGCCAGCGCTCCCACGCCGATGCCGCCGAAGATGGCCATGCCGCCCTCCCAGACCTTGACGATGTCGGCGGGGTCGCCGTTCGGAGGGAAGTACATGTCCGGCGTGGTGAGCACATGGTACAGTCGGGCGCCGACCAGTCCGCACGGCACGGCGACGAGCGTGGTGTCGAGCACCTGGTCGAAGGTCCCTCCCACGCGCCTCCATCTGCGGGTGAGGATCCAGACGGCGAAGCAGACGCCGATGAGGATGCAGACCGCGTACATGCGGATGGTGACGGGGCCGATCTGGAATTTGGAGAACGATGGTGAGGGGATATATGCGAGATTCATATCTTCATCCTATGCGGAAGGCCGTCCCGGCCGTCTCTCTTGGACACGGCCGGGACGATGGCGCCGTCAGGCGCGCGCCCCGTGGATGCCCGCGGCGAGCTCCTCGCTCTTGGCGGCGAGCAGCTTCAGGCCTTCGGCCTTGTCGCGTGCGGTCCGGTTGTCATCGGCGAGCAGCGTGTGTACGAGCGCGGAGCCGACGATCACACCGTCCGCGTAGGAGCCGACCTTCGCGCCCTGCTCCGCGGTGGACACGCCGATGCCGACGCACACGTTCCTGGCTCCGGCCTTGCGGGTGCGTTCGACGAGCACCTCCGGGGAGGCGTCGAGGCTCGCGCGTTCGCCGGTGACGCCCATGCGGGCGGCCGCGTACACGAAGCCGCGGGCGTTCCTCGCGACGGTCGCGAGACGCTCGTCTGCCGAATCCGGGGAGACCAGGAAGATGCGGTCGAGTCCGTGGCGGTCGGAGGCCTCGATCCACTCCCCTGCCTCGTCCGGGATGAGGTCCGGGGTGATGAGGCCCGCACCGCCGGCGTTCTCGAAGTCGGTGGCGAAACGCTCGACGCCGTAATGGTAGATGAGGTTCCAGTAGCTCATGACCAGCGGCACGCCGCCGGCGTTGGCTACGGTCTCGACGGCCTCGAAGACGCGCCTGATGGTCTCGCCGTTGTTGAGGGCGATGGAGGACGCCGCCTGGATGACAGGGCCGTCCATCACCGGATCGGAGTACGGCAGACCGATCTCGACGGCGTCGACGCCGTGCTCGACCATCGTTCTGAACGCGTCGAGCGAGGTGTCCGGATCAGGGAAGCCGTAGGGCAGGTATCCGATGAAGGCGGGCTTGTTCTCGACCTTGAACTTGTCGAACATGGCCTCGGTGCGGCTGGGCTTGTGGCTGATGCCAAGCGGCTGTCCGGACGGCGTGGTCGGTGTGGTTTCGGTGTTCGTCATGATATTCGTTTCTCCTCTTCCCTCTCAGGCGACGGTGTTGCCGTGGGCGCCGGTGACTTCGAGCGCCTTGGCCTGATCGTCGGTCAGGTATCCGAACCACTTGCCGGCGGTGGCCATGTCCTTGTCGCCTCGACCGGAGATGTTGACGATCATCACGGCCTTGTCGTAGCCCTTGGCCTTGAGATCCGCGGCGGCCTTGTACGCACCGGCGACCGCGTGCGAGCTCTCGATGGCGGGGATGATGCCCTCGGTCTGGCTCAGGTCGCGGAAGGCGTTCATGGCCTCCTCGTCGGTGGCCCACGAATAGTTGACGCGGCCGATGTCCTTGAGCCACGCGTGTTCGGGGCCGACGGACGCGTAGTCGAGGCCGGCGGAGATCGAGTAGGTGTCGAGCGTCTGGCCCTCATCGGTCTCCAGCAGGTAGCTCTTGGCGCCTTGGAACATGCCGAGCTGGCCGGTGCCGGGGGCGAAGCGGACGGCGTGGTGTCCGGTCTCCGGCCCCTTGCCGCCGGCCTCGTAGCCGTACAGGTTCACGCGTTCGTCGTCGAGGAACGCGTTCATCACGCCGATGGCGTTGGAACCGCCGCCCACGCAGGCGCAGATCGCGTCCGGATGGTCGATGCCATACCAGTCCTTGAGCTGCTGCTTGGCCTCCTCGCCGATGATCTTCTGGAAGTCACGCACCATCTCCGGGAACGGATGCGGGCCCGCGACGGTGCCGAGCAGATAGTGGGTGTCCTTGACGTTGGTGACCCAGTCGCGCAGCGCCTCGTTGATGGCGTCCTTGAGGATGCGGTCGCCCAGCGTGACCTCGACGACCTCGGCGCCGAGCATGCGCATGCGGGCCACGTTGAGGGCCTGGCGGCGGGCGTCGATCTGACCCATGTAGATGCGGCACTTCAGGCCCAGCATCGCGCACACGGTGGCGGTGGCGACGCCGTGCTGGCCGGCGCCGGTCTCGGCGATCACACGGGTCTTGCCCATACGCTTGACGAGCAGGGCCTGGCCGAGCGCGTTGTTGATCTTGTGGGCGCCGGTGTGGTTGAGGTCCTCGCGCTTGAGGAAGATCCTCGCATCAAGACCGGTCTTCTCGGAGACCAGTTTGGAGAAACGCGGCGCTTCGGTCAGCGGGCTCGGGCGGCCCACGTAGCGCTGCTGCAGCGTCATGAACTCCTTGTGGAACTCGGGGTCGGCCTTGGCCTCGTCGTAGACGCGTTCGAGCTCGTCAAGCGCGGTGATCAGCGCCTCGGGCACGTAGCGTCCGCCGAACTGCCCCCAGTACGGTCCGTGGTGTTCGCTCAACGGGGTGGTTTCGGATGCTTTCACTCTTGCTCCTGCCTTCACTAGTCGTTCCACTGCAAGTTCATGGTCGTCGGCGGTGGCGACACCCTCGCCGACCAGCACGGCGTCCGCGCCGGCACGTCCGTAGTCCTCGACCTCGACCGCGCCGAAGACGCCGGATTCCGCCACCTTGACGACATCGTCCGGCAGGTTCGCCGCGAGCTCGTCGTACTTGTTGACGTCCACCTTCAGGTTCTTCAGGTTGCGGGCGTTGATGCCGATGACCTTCGCGCCGACGGCAATCGCACGCTCGATCTCCTCACGCGTATGCGTCTCGACGAGCACCGTCATCCTCAGCTCATGCGCGAGGTCGAGCAGGTGCTTCAGCTTCGCGTCGTCCAGCGCGGCGACGATGAGCAGCACCAGGTCGGCACCGTGGGCGCGCGCCTCGAGGATCTGGTAGTCGGTGACGATGAAGTCCTTGCGCAGCACCGGGATGTGCACGGCGGCGCGGACCTTGTCGAGGTCGTCGAGGGATCCGAGGAACCGGCGGCCTTCGGTGAGCACGGAAATCGCGCTCGCACCGCCCTTCTCGTATTCGCGGGCCAGCGCGGCCGGATCCGGGATGTCGCTCAGATGGCCTTTGGACGGGGAGGCGCGCTTGATCTCGGCGATCACGGGGATGCCGTCGGCGCGCTTGAGCCATCGGACCGCGTCGATCGGGGCCGGTGCCGCCAGCGCGGCCTTCCTGATCTCCTCCAACGACGTGACCTGCTCGCGGGCCTGCTGGTCCTCCAGTGCGCCCGCCACCAATTCGTCCAGTACCGACATGGTCCTCCCCTTGGTTCTTGAAGTCTGACCATGCGCCACCATAGGCCACGTCCGCGCGGAACCGTCCGCGTCGTCCCACGTTCCGGGCACATGTCACGCCATTCCCACATGCGCCACGCCGCACGCCGATGACGTCCCGCGCACATCCGGGATTCCGTGTCGTCGGCCATGCGACGTCTGCGCTCATTCGCCGCGCAGCGCCTCCGTGGGCGTGAGCCGTGCGGCGCGTGAGGCCGGGTGGATGCCGGCGAGGACGCCGACGAGCACGGCCGCGCACCAGGCCAGCGGCAGCGACTCCCAATCCAGCGCAAACGGCTGACGGGCCCACATGGCGACGCCTGCGGCCGCCCCGGCCCCGATCATGACGCCGGCGAATCCTCCGAATGCGGAGAGCATGGCCGCCTCGGTGACGAACTGCATGCGGATGGCTCCGGGCGTGGCGCCGAGCGCGCGCCGCAGGCCTATTTCTCCGCGACGTTCCATCACGGTGACGATCATCATGTTGGCGATGCTCATGCCTCCCACGGCCAATGCAATCACGCCGATCATGAGCCCCAGCATGGTCAGCGAGCCGTCGGTGGTATTGCGCGCCTCGGACAGGTCGGCGGATGCGTTGACCGACACTCCCGATCCGGTGAGGTTCGCCGCATGGGCGAGCAGACGCCGCAGCGATTCCGCGTCGCCGGGCTTCGTGCGCACGTAGATGGCGCTGATCCGTCCGATGCTCGCCGCCTGATCGGGATAATGCGTCTTCGCATACCACAAGCCGATGATCGCGGACGAGTCGAAGCCCTGCGCCTGCGGTAACGGATCGAGGATGCCGATGACGCCATACCATGCGTCGTCGATGAGGATGCGGTCGCCGACGCCGGTCACGCCGAGCCGATAGGCGGCCTCGGATCCAAGTACCGTGACGGGAAGGTCCTCGTTGGCCGCGTCGATGCCATGGCCCTGAGCGAAGGAGGCTCCGACGGCGGCGAGCGCGCCCGGTCTCATGACCGACAGCGCCAATGCGTTGCCGTTGGAGCCGGGCACGAACTCGTTCTTGAAGATCTTCACGTGCTCCGGTGCGGTGCCGAAGACGCCGACCCGTTCGACCTGTGGTTGCCGTGCGAGGGTCTTCGGTGCGTATTCCGGCAGCGGTATCGGCTGTCGGGAGGCGTCCTGGCCGGGAGTGACCACCTGGAGGTTGGCGCCGAGCGCGTCGAGTCGTGTGAGCAGTGCCGCCTGGTTCGATGCCGCGATGCCCGATAGCGCCACATACGCGGCGACGCCGAGCGTGATACCCAGCGCCGCGAGCACCGTACGTGATCTGCGGCCGGTGGCTCCGACCCACGCCGTGTGCAGGAGGTCGGCGATGCGTGTACCCATCGACCTGCGGGCGCTCGTTCCGGCCTTGGCTCCGTGCCGCGTCTCGACGCGGGATCCGTCCGGGTTCATTGTGTCGCCTTTGCTCATGGCCGTTCCCTCCCTTCGGCCGGTTCCATCGTGTCCATGGCCGCCGTCAGGTCCGTCACGACGCCGTCCTGGATGTGCAGTCGCCGCGGGAACCTTGCCGCGATGGCCGGGTCGTGCGTGACGATCACGAGGCTTGCGCCATCGTCCGCCGCATCGAGCAGCAGGTCGATGATCGCGTGGCCGGTTGCGGTGTCGAGCGCGCCGGTCGGCTCATCGGCGAAGATGATGTCCGGATTCTTGGCGAGCGCCCGGGCGATGGCCACGCGCTGTTGTTCGCCTCCGGAGAGATGCGTCGGCCTGTGGTGCAGCCGTTCCTCGAGTCCTACGCGTTCCAGCGCCTCTGTGGCGAGGTTGTTGCGGGAATGCCGGGGCGTCGCCGTGTATTGGAGTCCCGTCATCACGTTCTCCAATGCGGATACGGTTGCGATGAGATGGAACTGTTGGAAGACGAAGCCGATGCGTGCGGCCCGCAGCATGCTGCGTCGGCGTTCGCCCATCGCGCCCACGTCTTCGCCGTCGTAGCGCAGTGCGCCGGTGGAGGGCATGTCGAGTGTGCCGAGCAGGGAGAGGAGCGTCGATTTGCCGGAACCGGATGGGCCGACGATTGCGATGCGTTCGCCGCGGTCGATGGCAAGTGAGGTCTCGTGCAGGATCTCCAACGGACCGCCGTCGCGTCCCGGGTAGCTTTTCGTTGCGTGGTCCAATGCCAGGAGGGGTGTCCGTGCCGGTTGCGTCGCCGGTTCCGGCATGGTGGGGTCCGTCTGTTCCGTGTCCGTCATGACACCACCACCTTGTCGCCTTCCTTGAGTCCGTCGGCTTTCGTCAATTGCACTTGGGCGTTCGCGACGAGTCCGATTTCGACGGGGATGCGTTTGAGTTGGTCGCCGCGGACCACTTCGACCGCATAGGTGTTGCCGGCGGAGGCGATGATCGCGGTCGCCGGCACGATGAGCGATTCGGCGGCGGCGGTTTCGTCCGTGTTGTTCGGGATGACGAGTTGTATGGAGGTGGCGCCGAAGCTCGCCACCTGCGTTTGGTCGGGGAAATCGACGCGTGCCGAGGGCGAGGTGACCTGTCCGTCCTTGCCGGTGGACTGTCCTCCTTGGTCGACGGCGGCGAGCGTGGTGTCGATGGTCGTGTTGTTCGGCATGATGACCTGCACCTTGTCGCCGGCTTTGAACGTGGCCGCTTGCGTGGCGGTCAGCGTGGCCTCGACGTGCAGGGCGGTGCCGGTGTAGCTGCCGGGGCTGACGTCCCTCTCTCCCAGTTTGGCGGTGACGGTTTTGATGCGGATCGGTGCTGTGGGGACGAGTGCCACTGCGCCGGGATCGAATGCGCCGGTGATCTGGTCGCCCTTCAATCCCAGCGACTTGGCCTGCCATTGGCGTACGGCCTCGCGGGTACGCCAGTCGAAATGGTTGTCGGGTGCGGCGTGGAAGTATCCGAGCTCCTGGAGGTTCTCCTCCAGTTGGGTCACGTCCGGTCCGTCGGGCACGTCCGTCTGCAAGGTGCGCCAGAACGGCCGTGCACCGTGGAAGAGCGGCACTGGCATGCCATCCATCTCGTACACCTGCTGGCCCGTGTTGATTTCCGTTCCGGGCGTGGGCAGTTGGGTGATGATGCCGGTGGCGGGTTGGAAGTCGGAGGCGTCGTCGTATTGGAGTGCGCCGCCGAGCCTTGTCTCGGCGTTGAGCACGCCTTTGACGACCGGTTGGGTGCGCAGTGTGGTGACGTCCACCTGTTTCGTCGACGCCGATCGTCCGGTCGCGGCCTCGTCGCCGATGAGCGTCCATGGTTTTGCGATCATGCATGCGGCCGCCAATGCGGTGATGACGGCGATTGCGACGATCGTCATGATGATCCTGCGGGCCGTGTCGCCCAATCGCGTCTGTCTGCGTGCCATGTCGCTTCCTCCTTCGTCCGATTCATCCGCCCGGGTCGTGATCCGTGCGGCAGGTCGTCTAGTTGACGCCGTATGCCTCGTCCATCACCTTCGTGTAGTCGTAGCCGTATTCCTCCGGCGTTCCTTCGAATCCGAAGGTGACGGGCAGGTCGCCGGTCGGACATTCCTTGAGGAGGCGGCGGAAGTCCGCTTCGCTGACCGTCGCGGGGATGATAATCGTCGTGGGCTCGTCGCCGAGCGGATCGGCCACCCAGTCGAATCCTTTGGCGCGCGCGTCCTTCGCGTATCGCAGCGCGGCCTGCTTGTCCTCTTCGGAGAAGGCGTCGCCCGGGTCGGTGGTTTGCGCGGGCTGCGCGAAGGACGGGTTGGCGGTTTCGCAGTCCGCCCAGGCCTGTCGTTTCGACTCGTAGGGCGAGCCGGTGAGCGCGGTGGAGTCCTTGAACATGACCCAGACCTTGCCGTAGTCGATCGACGTGTACATGATGTTCGCATACATCTTTTGGGTGTCGTCGTCGGCGGTGACGGTCATGCCCGAATCGTCGGCGGCGATCGGCTGGCCGGTCTTGTCGATCATGCGCACTTCGACCGCGTTCCTGATGGCGGATGTGTCGTTCGGTTTGACTCCGGGTGCGATGGTCGTCTGCGCTTCGATGCCTTTGGACGTCAGGCATGCGGCGAACTTGCGCGCCGTCTCGTCGACGCGCGTCATCGAGGCGCCGCCGGCCGTGCTCCCGTCCGTCGCATCATTCGCGCCATTCCGGGTGAACGGTGCGGAGCAGGCGACGAGCGCCATGATGCACAGGCCGGATGCGATGGCGGCCAGGGTTCGGCGTCCGTTGCCGAATCGGGATGTGGTGGTCATGATCGGCTCCTTGTCGATTGCCGGGTTTCGTATGTTTCCATCCAACCGTGCGGCCCGTCACGTGTCGGTGGGATTCCGCATTACCTTCGTCTTACCTGGTCATCGGACCGTCGACTGCTGGACCGCGTTGATGTCGTATGGGTAGTCGCCGATCCAGCTGAAGATGACGGGAACGTCGTCGGTGGGGCATTCCTCGAAGAAGCGGCGCACGTCGGATTCCGGCACGGTGTTGGGGATGACGATGTGCAGGGGTTCGTCGCCGACGGGGTCGGCGACCCAGTCAAAGCCTTTGGCGCGGGCGTCGCGCGCGAATTCCAGCACGGCGGCCTTGTCCTCGGCGCTCGCGTCGGCGTCGTCGGCCGTGTATGTCGTCACGCCTTGCGAGAAGGACGAATACCGGGCTTCGCATGCCGCATAGTCGGCTTGTTTGAAGGCGTATGGTGAACCGGCCAACTGTCCGGAGTTCTGCGCGATGATGTACGGGAAATCATCCCCGGTGACGGTGTTCGAATTGACGCCGGACGACGTGATGTTCGGATACAGGTTCGGGTCTCCGGTCCAATCCCGGTTGGTCACGCCGTCATCCCCGACGGTGACCTTCGGCTGCACCGGGTTGCCGGCCGCATCGATCTCCAGCAGGGCCACCTGGTTGTTGCGCTCCCCTGTGATGCGTGCGTCGAAGCCTTCGGCGACGAGGCATGCGGCGAACTGTTTGGTGAGTGTGGACGCGGGGTATGTCTCCCTGGCCTCGTCCGCACCCGCCTGCATGGCGCCATCCGACGTGGAACCGGCCGACGATCGGGCATCATGCGTGAACGGCGCCGAACAGCCGCCCAGCAGTCCCGGCACCATCAGGCATGCGGCCACGCCCGCAATCATACGATTCGCTTCCATAACAAGCTCTCTCCCGTACGTGCCCGCCGTCGGTCACGGACGGCGGGAACATCCTGAATCCATGACATCTCCGGGACGGTGGCGTGACGGTGGCGGAATCCGTTACCTTCGCATTACCGGACCGGTCGGAGGATAGGCAGGTATCATCGGAACGGGGAGAGGACACGGGAAAGAGGCACGACATGCGCATCCTGATCGTCGAGGACGACCGTGAGCTGGCCGCCGCATTGGACGACGCCCTCAGGTACGAGGGGTACACGACCGACGTGGCCTCCACCGGCGTCGAGGCGCTGCAGGCGCTCGCCGACACGGACGTCGACATCGTCCTGCTCGACCGCGACCTGCCGGTCCTCTCCGGCGACGCGGTCATGGCCACAATCGCCGCGAACAGGATCCCCGTCGCCGTCATCATGCTCACCGCGGCCGCCGAGGTGAGCGACCGGGTCAGCGGACTCGACCTCGGCGCCGACGACTACCTGACCAAACCGTTCGCCTACCCTGAGCTGCTCGCCCGCATTCGCGCCCTGCAGCGCCGCGCCGGCAAGGGCGCCGCCACCCAGGCGGTACTGACGCGCGGCGACCTCACCCTCGACTCGACGCGCCGGCTCGTATTCCGCGACCACGGGCGCACGCTCGTCAAACTCACCCCCAAGGAGTACGGCGTGCTGCTGGAACTCATGCGCGCCGACGGAGGCTACGTCGGCGTCGACGAACTCTACCGGAACGTGTGGGACGGCGACGGCCTGGGAGACCCCTCCGACGCGATCAAGACCACCATGTACTCGCTGCGGCGCAAACTCGGCGGGCGCGACCTGATCATCTCCACCCGAGGGGAAGGATACCGACTCGCATGACCGACGGGAACGACACGGACGACGTCACGGCACGCGTGGCGGACCGTCCCCCACGCCGCGCGTGGCGGCGCGTCATCGCATGGTTCGCACGGACGTCCGACAAAATCCGTCCCAGAACGTTCCGCGCGAAGCTCACGCTCGCCATCAGCCTCGTGTTCCTCATCGCGCTCGGCTCCGCCACCCTCGTGCAGACGCTCGTCGTCAACGGCATGTTCTCCTACGCGATGACCATCACCTACGAGAACGGACAGGATGGGAAGGAGCCGGACGCGAACGGACCGTCATCATCCGACGGCGACTACATGTCCTCACAGGGATGGAGCGTGGACCCCGATCCCGGAACCTGGCTCGAAGCACATGCGGGCGCGAACACGCCGGATCTTCTCGGCAGCATGAGCGGCGGCAACGGCAGGCATGAGGGAAGCGGCAGCGTCAGCGGCCGGACCGACGGGAAATCCTACCGCGTCGACTGGGGCGGCGACGGATCGTTCACCATCACCACGCCATACGGCATCTCCGTATGGAACCAGGACACCGTCGCCAACGGGCTGCGCATCAGCGCCGCCATCATCTTCGTGTTCTTCGGAGCGACCAGCATCCTCGTCATCTGGACCGTCACCTCGCGCATGTCCAAACGCCTGCAATCCATCAGCGACCAGACCGCCGCGCTCGACCCGTCCGACCTCGGCACGCGCATCGACGTGACGGGAGGCCGGACGGTGAAACGCCGCCGCTGGTGGAACAGACGGCGGAAGCCGTCGAAACGGGACAGGCGCGACGACGAAGTCACCAGACTCGGCGACTCCATCAACGGCATGCTCGACCGCATCCAAGCCGCCTCCGAGGCGGAACGACGGTTCGTGTCCAACGCGTCGCACGAACTGCGCACGCCCATCGCCGCCGTCGAGACGAACCTCGACGCGCCGCTCGCACAGGGACGCTTCCCCGCGGACGTGGAGCCGTCCGTACGCCGGGCCCTCGCCGCCAACCGGCGCGGCGCCGAACTGGTCGGCGCGCTCCTGACCCTCTCACGCATCCAAAGCGGCGCCTACGGCAAGCTCGGCGACGGTGCGAGAGACGCGGCGAATCGCACCGGCATGGGGTCGACGGATCTCGCCGCCTGCGTGAGGGACGCACTGGCGGACGTCGATGGGGAAACCGACGCACGGAACATCGTGGTCGCGTTCGACGTGAACGACGCCGTCACGGCGAATGACGACGCAACCGTCGGGCCGGTACCGGAAGCCACCGGCCTTCCCCCGGTCGTCGTCAAAGCGAATCCGGCGCTGCTGCGGCTTGCCGTCGGCAACCTCATCCGCAACGCCGTCGTGCACAACACGGCTGACGGAGGATCGATCACGGTGACGATCGCACGGGACGACGACTCCCCCATGCACGGGGACGATCGCATACGCCTGACGGTCGGAAACACCACCGACGAACAGCTGCCCGACGACCTGGACGAACTCGTCCAGCCGTTCCACCGTGGCGTGAACTCCCGCATCAGCGCCGTCTCCGGAGTGGGGTTGGGGCTTTCCATCGCCGATGCGGCCTGCGACGCGATGGGCGCGCACCTGCGTCTGTCGTCCCGTACGTCAGAAGGATGCCGGACTGTCTTCACAGCCACGGTGGATGGATTATCCGCGCTATCAGGGGTACATTCCACCGGTCTCCGACATCCAACCACGGTGTGAGGGGTACAAGCGTATCGACGATCACGGGTATCGACGCCTCTGAATACCGAGATAACGCCGTTCTCATCTCCGCTTTTCCGGACCGGGCACCCCTCATAGACGAGTTGGAAGTCCGCAGGGGACGAAAAGCACCCCTGATAAGGACGATGCCATGACGGAACGGGCTGTCCGCCATGGCATCATGCGATTCGGAATTCTTGGCTCAGGCGAGCGAGGCGCCCAGTTCCCTGATGCGGTCGAGATGGCGGGCGGCGGCCTCGCGCTTGGCCGGGTCGTCATCGCCCATGGACAAGCCGTCGACGTAGACGAGCTCAACGTCCTCCACGCCGCAGTACTTCATGAACGTCTGGCGGCGGATCTGGTTGTCGAGCGCCTCACCGATGCCATCGGACTCATACCAAGCCTCGGTGCCGCCGGTCAGCAAGATCACGCGCACCGTCTTGCCGGCGAGCGCGCCGGGCGTGCCATCGGCGTGGTAGGCGAAGCCGCGGCAGATGACGCGGTCGAACAGGCCCTTGACCATGGCGGGCATCGTGTACCAGTAGACGGGGAACGTGAGGACGATGACGTCGGCTTGGGCGAGTCGGTCCTGGATGGAGGCGACGTCCTTGGGCAGCGGTCCGAGTCCCAAGTAGTGGGCGCGGTCGGTGGATGTATAGACGGGATCGAAGCCGGCCTCGTACAGGTCGAGGACGTCGGCTGCGCCTCCTTGTTCGCGGAATCCGCCGGCGAACGCCTTGCCGACGGCGTTGGTGAGGCTGTCGTGTTCGGGGTTGGAGGTGATGACCAGTGCTGTGCGTGCGTTGTCTGTGCTCATGTCTCCATTGTCGCGCCGTGCCGGACGGAATGCACGCATCCGTGGATTCGATTCCTGATACTGAACTCGAACCCGTTTCATTGGCCATCCATGTTCATGGTTGATGGATTATGTCTGGATCGCCTCCCTGCGTCCGATTGTTTCCTTCGTTCCTGCCGGTGCTCGCGATGAGCATCCCCGCGATTTTCACATCGGTGAATCTTAGCGAGCAGTCGTCAGGTCTGGACGTTCCCAATAAATCAATGCTGCCGAACCAGATGAGTTCATCGTCGAATACGGCGAACTCGTTGCAAGCTTCCATGGCTTGCACCGTGCACCCCAATGCGCGAAGCCTATCCATGTTGTGCGCCGTCCGTGTGCGTGACGCTTCTGTCGCGTTGGGTGAGACACGTACGTTGACGGCGATCGTCACTCCCCTGCCGGCTGTTTCGAGAATCACGTCGCTCAATTGATCGATGGCATGACGTGTAAGGTATCCGGCGCATATGATTATCCGCCGTCGGCATCGCATGATGTCGTTACGGAACACTGTATGGAATTCATCCGCATTGATTAGAGGAATGGGCTCATCTTCTTCACGGTGTTCAATCGGTGCAACATCTTCGGCGACAGCGCTTTCGCGTGCCAGCAGGGCTTTCATCTTGGCCTGTCGTATCGGATCGGCGTTGCCGACCGGCATCATCGGCGTGTAACCCTGCGCCGCGTATGTCTTCAGGCGTTTGCGGTACATGCTGGAGGCCATGGGAATGGTGACGTCGATGTAATCGTAGACACGCACCTCCCGTTTCCCGTCGTTGTCTCGGTGCAATCGTCCGAGGTACTGGATAACCGCCGTTTCGACGGATACCGGCGCTGCGAGCATGAGCGTATCGAGCCGTTTGCAGTCGAATCCTTCGCCGATGTAGCTTCCTATCGCCACGATGGCGAGGCGTTCCTCCACGGGAATATGCTTGAGTTGTTCGAGTTTACTGAATCGGGTCTTCTTCGCTTCGGCACCGTAGAGGAGAATCACGTGGTCGCAACCCCGTTCCCGGAGGGCATTGGCGAGTGTTTTCGCGTGTTCGATGCGTTTGGTGAGTAACAGCGGAGTTCCATTCCCGTTGATGACCGTCATGGTGTCATCGACAATCATGTCGTTGCGGCTCTTGTCTTCACACGCGGCTTGAAGATAATCGTGATAGGTGTATGGCTCGATGAGGTCAAGGTTGACTGAGGTGAATCGCGGTATGTATCGTCTGGAGAATCGCTGCGTCTCCATGTGTTCGTTGACGTCGACGGTGTCGCGGACTGGGCCGCATCGCATGGTGACGATGGGATGCATGCCGTCGTCCCGTTTTAGGGTCCCGGTGAAACCGTAGACGTATTTGGCGTCGGATGCGCGGGCGATCGCTTCGGTGTCGACGGAGGCGACATGATGGCATTCGTCGAAGATAATCATGCCGTAATGTCCGATAAGGTCCTTGACATGCTTGTCTCCGGGGACGTCACCTTTGTCAAACAGTGATTGCGCCAATGCGATGTCGATGATGCCGCTTGGTTCGTTGCGTCCGGCTCCTATCTGCCCGATTACGTGTCGTTTCCTCCGGCTGACTCGTCCGGTTGCGGTCAATAGGGGAGGCAATGTAGCAGTGATGTCGAGGAACTGTCCGAGCCGTTCCCTCCATTGTTCGAGCAGTGCGGAGGATCTCAGGACAATCAGCGTATTAGTTTTTCGCTCGGCGATGAGGTACGCCGCGATCACGGTTTTGCCGAACCCCGTCGGAGCGATGAGAATGCCGTCATCATGTGCCAGCAGGTTCTGCGCCGCGGCGTTTTGACGTTCGTGAAGCGTTCCCGCGAATTCCACTTGAATCCGCTTGCCCGGGTTGCGCTCGTTGCGATAATCCGCGGTGGTTCCGATGCGGTCCAACAGCGAGTCCAGGGATTCCTTGCACCCTCTTGGCAGAAGAATGGCTTTGTCGGTCTCCTCGCCACGATAGATGATACGCGGTTTGTTGTAGATGGGCTGTCGCATGGCTTGGGCCCGGTAGAAGTCAGGGTTGGAGAACGCGGCAAGGCGGCGTATAGCATTAAGCGCGGCTGCAGTCATGCCGTCTTTGGGAACGGAGAGCATACCCCGTTCGATGACGGTGACGGTTCGCGGCATATCCGTTGCGGACAGGGAATGCACCCCGGTTTTCGACGGCTGACAATCATTCTTCGCCGGCATGTCAGAGGACTGGGATGGAGAATCCTTGGAAACGGAGGGACTCCCCGGTGTATCGCTCACTGCTTTCGTTAGGGCAGCGATGGCGTGTACCCGTTCTGGCGTGATGCGTTTGATTGAGGAGAGATATGCCCACTGATCCTGGTATGGCACAAATCGTTTGTCGACGAATATGCTGTTGCCGTTGTCTCGCGCCATGCGCTGCAGTGGGAGCGCGATTAGGTTGCCGAATCCTCCTGCAGGCAGAACATCCTGATTGGGGAACATGCGGTCGTAGGATCGAAACTCGATGTGGGTCAGATCGGACGCTTCGTTCAGCAAAGCATCTCCCATGCGACGTACTTGCGCCGCATCCATCTGCTCGGCGAGAAACAACCACAAATGTCCACCGTTCCCGGACCGTGAACGTTCTATTGACGGTATTATGCCGTGCCGTTCGCAAACGTCTCGGACCGCCTTGATTTCATCCTGCCAGCCGTCGTCATCGAAATCGATGGCGAGGAACCAGACCTTCGATTCTTGGGACAGAGGGTAGAGCCCGACGACATTAACGAGTCGGTCGTCCCGTTTGGTGAAATGGTCGAGCAGCACCCGGTCGGTCAAGGGTTTGTATCGTCTCTGTCCCGGCGACGTGGGAACACGTTTGCCGTCCGCCAAGGTGGTCCATTCGTTCCATGCCGCCGGCGCATATCCGGTTTTGCCGGTCTTCTTGGATATGAATCCATGCGCGTACACGTCATCGCGCCCACGGAACAAGGAACGGAACAGCCTGATCTTCCGCTCGGATTGACTGTGGGCCGTGACAGGGCCGTCGCCACCGCAATCGGGTTCCGTGACCTTCACCGTGTCGGAGATGGGTGTGCTTTTCGAATCCAGGCCTCTGTCTTCCGGATTCTCATGTTCCTGTGGGTTCAGGCGCCCGTACCAGCCGGACCAGTCGGTGACGGCTTCGATGTTGTTGCCGTCCGGGTCGAGCACGAACGCGGAATAGTATCCGGGATGATAGGGGCGCGGCCCGGGCGCCCCGTTGTCACGGCCTCCGGCGGCGAGTGCACTCGTGTAGAAGGCGCACACGGCGGCTTTGTCCTGCGCGAGAAACGCGATATGGGTGACTGGACGCGGCTGCCGCGCCGTATCTGGTTCGTCGGCGGGCGACAGGTAGAAATCGGAGTGCGGAGTACCGTCGTCGACGCCGAATCCGAGCGTGGGCTCGTGATGAGCTTTGACGATGTAGTCGAGCGGGGCGAGCGCCCGCATGTAAAAGGCGATGCTGCGGTCGATGTCGCGTACCTTAAGCGTCAAGTGGTCGAGCATGTCTCCATTGTCGCGCCGTGTCGGACGCGCCGTGTCGGACGCCGATTCCTTGGCCGCACCGGGTCCGGCGTGGACGGTGGTTGACTTCCGTGGTCTCGGGAGTGTACCATTACTGGATTGTAGGCCGCGGCTACGGCAGCCGCTTGAAGCATCAGGAATCATCCGAACCACGGATACCGGCACAATTGATTGGATTGCATTCACCGGCCGAATCCGCATCATGCGATATGTCCTTTCGGTTTCCCATCGCATGGCACATGCGCGATGGCGATGCCGTGCTCCGACGCCGGGGGAAGGACGGCCGCCGGAGTCGATCGTTCGTTGTTCGGCAGGATCATTCAACAGGAAAGAGATGTCATATGGAGTTCATCACCATCGATTCGACCTTCGACCATGATTCGCGCGCGCAGGGCGTTCCGGAGGGCGTGCGCGTCCGTATCACCCGATTGACGCCCCATCTGGATTACGATGTCGCCGTCACCGTGCCGGAGGGCATGCTCCCTGCGGAGAAGGAGACCTCTATCGGGGCGTTGATCGTCGGAGGCGCCATGGTCCACCATCGTTCGTTCCGGAAGCTTGATGAGGCGGAGCGTTGGGCTCTGGACTTCACCGACGGTCTGCGCCGATCCGGCCGGATCAGTCGGTCCGACCGGTGACGGCTTCGATGTCGTTGCCGTCCGGGTCGAGCACGAACGCGGAATAATACCCGGGATGATAGGGGCGTGGACCGGGCGCCCCATTGTCGCGTCCGCCCGCGGCGATCGCCGCCCGCATGGCACGTCGCGACGGCGCGACCCTGAGAACCATCCACGTGCTGATCGACGCGGACGGGGATACGGTCGTCGACGTCGTGACCGCCGCGATGACGGACCGCACCTCGTTCATCGTGCTCGACCAGATCACCTCCGCCACGGCGATGCTGTTCCCCGCGCACCGCATCGCGGCCGAGGCGCACAGGCGCGGCATCCGCATCCTCATCGACGGCGCGCACGCCCCGGGCCAACTCGCCGACCCGATCGGCGGACTCGAATCGGATTGGTGGATCGGTAATTTCCACAAGTTCCCATGCGCGCCGCGCGGCACCGCCCTGCTGGTCCTGCCGCCCGCCGGAGGCCGGGACGGACAGGACCTGTGGCCGCTCATCGATTCGTGGGGATACGGCCGTCCGTTCCCGGAACGCTTCGACGAGCAGGGCACGCAGGACCTGTGCGGTCCGATCGCCGCACCCGACGCCTGGCATGAGATCGACCGGCTATGGGGATGGGATGCGGTGCGTTCGTACATGACGGCGCTCGCCGACTACGCCGAACGGCATGTGGCGCAATCGGCGAGCGAGATCTCCAGAGAGGACTGTTCGTCTCCGGTCCGACTCCCCTCCCCCGCCATGCGTCTGGTGCGTCTGCCTCTCTTCGGTCATGGGGTACGCGACGACGGAACTCGCCGCGTTGTGCGCCGAATTCCGTTCACGTATCCTCAACGAGCTGGGTGCCGAGGTCTCGGTCACCGAGTTCGGCGGCGGACTCTACCTGCGTCTGACCGCGCATGCGTATGTCACGGCCGATGACGTGGACCGTTTCGCCGAGCGTTGCGTGCCGCGCATCATCGGATGGCTGCATGGGTAGAGTGACGCCGACCATCCGCAACGCGGATCGTTTCCCGGGTCGGAGTCGTGTCCGAACGGTGAGACGGCCTCGCCCGACTCCTGCCATGTGCCGTCATTGGCTTTTATGACAGCACAGGAATATCCCGGACGCATCCGGCATCCCGCTGCATGAATGGCGCCCGGCCGGACCGCCCCGCAATCGGGAGTGATGTCATGCGATTGCTTGACGTGATGTTGTGCCGTCGGCCGTTCTTGGATTGAATGGATATAGTGATGAAACCGAGTCCCGAGGAAGGGAGTGATTGCAATGGGCAGGTTCACTCATAACACTTCGGTGCAAAATGGCGGCACCAGACGATTGGTTGTGATACTGCTGTGCGCATCCATAGCATTGCAGGCTCTCGCATTTGCGATTCCGGGCGACATTCTGAGCCTGCTCTGCCGAGCCGTTGGAGTGTTGCTGCTGGCCATGGCTCTGCTTGTAGCTTTGAAAGGCGGCGCTAGATCCTACTTCTTCCTTGCCGTAGGTTTTGGCATGGCCGTTGGTTTGACGGCTATCGCTCCGGTAATCGCGCTCCTGTAACCCAAGCCGCTGAACCCGCCGATGGTTTTCATAGCTTGCTCGGGATACGGATGTCCAATTGCCAGTGCCGCTGTTCCATCTGGATGGCGAAGCTTCCACCGGCCGTTTCGATGATGGTGCGGTAGCGGTCGAGGCCGCTGCGCAGCCCAAGTTTCCCGTCATGCTCAGCGACGGTGTCGCTGACGGAGACGCGGACATCGTCGTTCATATCGAAACTGATGGAGACCGCGTACCATTCGGCCGGGTCGGCGTGCTTGGCGGTGTTCGCGTAGAGTTCGGCCAGCAATCCCGTGAGCAGTCGCATCATGCCAGGTGAAAGCGGATGGCGGAGTTCGCCGAGCAGGTTGTCACCGGTGAAGCCGAGCGATTCGAGTTTCGCCTCCTCGTCGTCGATCAGAGATTGCAGCTCTCCTTGCTGCATGGCGACGTGATCTGCGGCCGGTACCAGCGGAAGAGCTGTCGTGCTGCGCGATTCCGACGGTTGTGATTGTGACTGTCGCTCCGGCCACGTCTCCAGTGAGTCGATGACCGCGTGCGTGTGGGTCATGGCACGATTGGCCGCGTCGCGTAGTTCCCGGAGCTGCTGCCGGTATTCATGCTCGACAGCGGGCATGCCGCTGGCCTCAGCATGATCGATGCGCAGGATGAGATAGGCGAGATCGTTACTGATGGTGTCATGCAGGTCGCGGGCCGTATCCTCATGTTCCTGCTGGCGACGCAGCAGATACGAGTCATGATCACGTTGACGCATCATATGCAGCAACAGGCCGGTCAATAGCGGGAAACAATAGAGCGCGACATGCATCAACGTAGCCACCAACAGACGGTTGCTACTGGGTGGTGCGGGAGCGAACAATAACATGAGCAACAGTCCGGTGGCGATTGTGCCAGACCATGTATTGAGGTAGGCAAGGAATCCCGTACAGACAATACTGATCACTAGCGGAGTGATCATGAGCGTCCTCATCAGTAATACCTCACCGGCCACAAGCGCCGCCCACAGAAACCATCGCGGACGGAACATGCCACCGATCAGACCGACGAACGTCACCAGAGCCAATGCAAGATGCCGTACGCTCACCGTTGCGGAGACATCCGTCGTAACCTTGGTCAGGTATTCCGCGATGAGAGCCGCAGCTAGCAGCACGCATGCCACCATGATGACCGGATGGTCGTTGCCCGGGCCAAGTTGCCTGATAAGCCGGTTTACAGCAGATCGTATCGGGCGCATGCCTCCAGCACCTCCCTGCGGCTGGTCACGCCGAGTTTGTCGGACGCCCGGTGCACGTACGTGAACACACTGCCCTTGGCGATACCCAACCGTTGCGCGATCTCGTCAGTGGTGAGGCGCTTCGCGTACAGGCGCAGGATGTCCTTCTCGCGTGAGGACAACGAGTCCTTCATGTCCTCGGACATCCTCGCCGGCACCGTACCGGACAGCAGCTCATGTGCCGATGCCGTGTCATGGAAGCCCAAGGCGGCCTGCTTCACGGTCGGTTTCCCGATGGCCGCCCGCCGCACCGTGTCGGCGATGTCGGCCCCGAGCCGTTCCTTGGCGAGCAGTCCCTGCGCGCCCGCTTTGATCGCTTCATCCCGGTAGACGTCCGTTGAATACGAGGTGACGCAGATGACGCCCACCTTGTTCGTTCTGCGACGGATGCGCCGGCACACGTCCGCGCCCGTGATGCCGCCCAACGCCATGTCCAGCACGAGCACGTCCGGCCGCGTATGCGCGTTGTGGCAGTGCTCGATCGCCGCCGCCGGCGACCCCGTGCCCCACACGACGTGGAAATCCCGGGACATGGCCGAGATCATCGCGCACATCGCATCCAACGCGAACGGATCATTATCCAACACACCGATACGGATCACACTCGCCGCGTCCGGCTCGCTTCCAAGTCCCATGACACCCACTGTACCGCCGACGACCATTGGTTTTCCGGCATGAAACGGCGCCGCTGTCATGCGATTGCTTGACATGACGTTGCGTTTGTGGCTGCTAATGGATTGACTGAGTCGGTATCACCATTATCCGATGACTGCAAAAGGAGGACGGTCATGAATCAGCGGAAGGCCTCAGCTGGAATGGGGCCCGCTGCGGATGACCGAAAGAAGTCCTCAGCCCACCTTTTGCGGAGGCCTCCTAATCCGTGTTAATTCGTCAAAATGTCGGGAAGAGACCATCAAAATCAAAATCGAACACATGAAGATATTCGGAGGGAAAGGACAGGCATGACGATTCGTATCGTTCCAATCGAACCGCGGTGGTTCGAGGAGAAGGCGCAGGTGCAGTCGCAAACGTGGCGGGAGCTCAATCAGGGGCATATCCCGCAGGAGATCGTGGATGCCATCACCCCGCAGCTCGCATTGAAACTCACCGAAGCCCACGCCAAGGACCCCGATCAGGTCGTGCTGGTGGCGCTCGATGACGATCATGTGATCGGGTTCACGGAACTACTGCGTACGCCTCGCCCACCAATCGATCGTCCCGAGACGGCGGAACTGGCTTCGCTGTACGTGCTGGCCGACCGGCATCGGCAGGGTGTCGGACGCAAGCTGGTCGAAGCCGGCAAACATGCCATCGGCAATGACCGGCTCGTGCTCTGGGTCGCCGGGTTCAACGACAACGCGCAAGGCTTCTACAGGCATATCGGATTCCACGAGACCGGCCTTACCCAAACCGAAGACATGGGGCCGGAATTTGAAATGACCAACTACCGATAGTGATGTCATCCATTGACGGAAGTTTTCCTGGATATCAGCATTTGCTTGGAATCCTCCACGTCCCCCGCCATACCCTGAAATGACAATCAGGGTGGCGAACCTCTGAGTCAGGGATACTACAGGCATGTTCCGCGTGGGGCGAACGCACACTGGAATCGTATCAACAGCAAGGCCATACGACGGGTCGCGAGGCGGCGGCCGACGATGGGAAGGAAGGCGTGATCATGGTCAATCGACGGTATTCAAGGCATCGCCACGCCATGTGCTTTCCGGCGAAGCGCAGGCCCCGCGCCGCGGTGGATTTCGCGGTTGACGTACATCCTGACCGCGGGGTCACGCTGTCCATCGTCGTGCCCTGTCATAACGAGGAGGAATGCCTGCCGCTGTTCCTGTCGTCCGTTGCACAGGCCATCGACGAGATCACGGCAGTGTATCCGGGTGTGGTGGCCGAACTGGTGCTGGTCGACGACGGTTCCACGGACGGCACGGCGACGCTGCTGCGACGCGCGGCCGAAGACGACGACGGGCACGCTGCCTTTCCGTTCTCGGTTCGTTGGTTGTCACTGTCGCACAATTTCGGCAAGGAGGCCGCGCTGCTCGCCGGGTTGGAGGCCGCGCGAGGCGATGTCGTGGCGGTGATGGACGCGGATCTGCAGGACCCGCCGTCGCTGCTGCCGCGCATGTTCGCGATGCTGGCTGAGGACCCGACGCTGGACTGCGTGGCGACGCGGCGCACCACGCGTGCGGGCGAGCCGCCAATCCGTTCCATGTGCGCGCACCTGTTCTACCGGCTGATGAACGCCATGTCACCGGTCGCCGTACCCGATGGAGCGCGTGATTTCCGTATGATGCGCCGTCGGGTCGTCGACGCACTGACGTCGCTGACCGAACGCAACCGGTTCTCCAAGGGACTGTACGCATGGGTGGGATTCCGCACGGCGTGGATCGACTATCCGAATACACGCCGGGCCGCGGGCAAGTCAAACTGGAACTTCTTCGCGTTGGTCCGCTATGCAATAGAGGGACTAATCTCATGCTCCACGGTGCCGCTGGCCGCGGCCTCGTATATCGGGTTGCTGTTGTGTGCGGCCGCGTTCGGCGCAACCTGTTTTATCGCGGTGCGCGCGGCCATGTTCGGTGACCCGGTGGCCGGATGGCCGTCGCTCGCGTGCATCATCACGTTCATCGGCGGACTGCAGCTGATGTGCCTGGGCATCATCGGCCGGTATCTGGCGAACACGTACCTCGAATCCAAACGCCGCCCAAACTACATCGTGCGCGACGGCAACATCAACGTCCACAATGCCGGCAATGCCCGTTGCGACCATCCGGCACATGACAGGGAGATGCTGTCATGATCACGAGCCACGAAACCGCCAATCCATACGTCGAACACGCCGGCGGACGTGCCGACGACAGCAATGCCGGTTCCGCCACCGTTGCCATCCGTCACTTGGTTCCCGTTCCCGTGTTGGCCATCTGCTGCGCGCTCGTGACGACCGTGCTCAGCTGGCTGATGGGCCGCAGCCAATCATTGTGGTTTGACGAACAGTATTCGCTGATATTGGCGAGTCGACCCATACGGGAACTGATCACGCTTACCGCTGTCGACGCGCACCCGCCGCTGTACTATCTGCTGCTCAAGGCATGGATGCTCGTCGTCGGCGACAACGTCGCGCTGCTGCGGTTGCCGAACTGCGTATGTCTCGGCCTTGCCGTGTTCGTGCTGATTATGCTGATGCGCGACCTGTTCGACGAACGTATCGCGACGGCGTGCATGCCGCTGCTGGTGTGTGGCGGATTCATGCTGAGATACGGCTACGAGCTGCGCATGTACTCGCCGGCGATGTTGCTGACCGTGGCCGGCACGGCGATGCTAATGCGTGCGACCGGAGTGATCGAGCCGCGCGACCGACGGCATCGCGCTACGAATACAGGTGAGACCGACGGGCATGATCGACAAGGTGACCGTTGCCGGTCGAGCAGCCACCGTCGCCGTATCGCATGGTGGTGCGCGTACGCCGTGACCGTCGCGCTCGGCATGCTGACGTTGTATCTGACCGCATTCGTATGGCTGACGCATGCGATCTGGCTCACCGCGCGCTCGTGGTGCGCGCGTCGCCTGTCCGCGTGGCGTTGGTTGCTCGCCTATGCCGCGTCGATCATACTGTTCCTGCCGTGGATGCCGGCGCTGCTAGGTCAGCTCGGCGGAAGCTCCGTCTTGCCTCCGGTCCGTCGACGCGCAAACATGTCCGGCGTGGCCAACGCATTCGACATCATGCTGCTCGGCATGACGGAAACGGAACTGCCGTCGATTATCTCACTGCTGGTCGCGGCCACGATGATCCTAATCATCGGCATACTCATCGCTCAACACCTGCTCGTGCGGCGGCGTTCAATCCGCGCATCGGCATCGCGACCGTCCGCTGAGGCCGCGGGGCTGATCGTCATGCTGTTCGCCGTGCCGGCCGCGCTCCTGATGATCTGGTCCGCCGTCAAGGAACTGTCCTGCGGTGGATACGGCATGTTCTCCGTGCGCTACCTGAGCGTGGTCGCACCATTCTTCTACGCCACGTTGATGTTGGCGTGCGTTGCCACGTACCGGTCACGCGGCCGTCGTACGGTGTTCGTCTACGTCGTTGTGCTTGCGATACTGGTTGCCGGGACGATCACGTACGGCGTGCGCGGCAACCATAGTTTCGACCGCAACGATACGCCCGGATCGGCCGCACTCAGTCGACAGGTCACCTGTTCGGCAGCGCAACCGGTCGTCGCGCAGGACGAGTACACGTACATCGACGCATACTGGTACTACCGCGACTGCCCATATTACTACTTCCTCGACGTCGACGACGTTCCCACGCGCGGCGGATACGCGCCGCTGCACGGCTCCACCGCGCAACTGAGAACTATCGACGATCTCGATGCGGCTCGATTCACCCTGCTGTCATGGGCGACGACCCGCAACTACGACAAGTTCCTCGGCGACGCGGCTGGCCAATGGACGCAAACCGGCGTCATCAAACACGGTGCGAACGCGGCCATCACCTACCGCCGATAATCGGCGCCCCCGGAACGGGGAATCCTATGGAGCGCCTTTCCCGGGTACTGCGGGAACGTGGACGACGGAGAGACCGGAAGCTTGCCAACCGAGATTTGATGTCATGCGATTGCTTGACATGATGTTGCGGGCGATGAGGTGGAGTGTCTCTAATGGCCGTATCGGTTTGTCGCTTGATCCAGGGAGGCATTATGGGCTATCTGCTTATCATCGACATGCTGCCCACGTATGGGCTGCTGTTCTATGTATTGGTTTCAGTGTGCGTCTTTGCATTGCTTCATAGTCTGCGCAAAACGTCTCTGGACCGGCGCCGGTTGCGATTCGTCACGGCCGCGACGTTGGTTGTCTCCTGGATCTGCGCTCTGTTTGCCGCATTGGTGTATGCCATGGCGACGCCGGCGTCGCAGCCTGATATGTCGGACTTCTACGTCATGTACCGGCCGGCTTCGCTGGGTGTTCTCTTGGTGCTGTTTCTAGTGCAGGTCGGGTATGGCATAAGGGCCATACGGCGATGATCGTTTTGTCATGCCGGGCGGTGCTGATTTTGCGCGGGCGGTGTGGTGAGACCGTGAACCATTGGCGTGTTCCCTGCTACGTATTCAGTGAGGTTTGCGGGATGTGCCGTGGAAGGAGCCGCATACGCAGGATGACATGACCTCGCCCGGTGGGGAGGCGATGCGCGACGAGGATCTGCTCGCGAGGGTCGCTTCCGGGGACGAGCGTGCCTTCGAGGCCCTGTATGGACGGTACGCTGCGGCCGTGCGGGCGTTCGTACGTGCGCGCGTGTCGGATGCCGGCACGGCCGAGGAGGTGTGCGCCGACGTGTGGTTGGGCTGCTGGCGGTCGGCGAGGGCGTTCCGCGGCGACGCGAGGGTGCTGTCATGGCTGCTGGGCATCGCGAAACGGCAGATCACCATGCGTGTGCGGCGCGGGCGCCCGGACGTGACCGCGTTGGATGACGCGCCCGAACCGCGTGACGATGGCCCGAGCCCGGAGACGGCCGTGCTGTCCGAAGCGGGCATGGATGATCTGATGGCGTTGCTGCGCCGTCTGCCCGTCGAACTGGTGGAGACGGCGACGTTGGCGTGGCTGCACGGCCTGCCGTACCGGCAGATCGCCCGCCTGCTGGACGTGCCGGAGGGCACGGTCAAATCCCGTGTCTCGCGTGCGCGCCGTCTGCTGCGCACACAACTCGATCACAAGGATGATGCGGATGGAAAGGAACGGTGAACCCCGATGACCGATCATCTTGACGAAACGACCGGCCGCTTGACGGACGATGCGGCCGACGAGCGTCTGCTCGCGGCATTGGCCGCCGTGGAACGATCCCGTTCGGGAGAAACGCCTCCCGCTACGGCGGTGATGGCGCGCATCCGCGCATCGCGGTCCCCGCTGGACGGGCCCGCATGGTCGTGGACACGCAGTCTGCGGTTGTTCATGCTGCTGCTGGGCCGGCAGATGAAGGTGGTGCCGTGGCAGGTGGTGCCGGCCACGCTGACGTTGATGGCGTTCGCCGGATTGGGGGCGCGGTTCTTCGCGGTCGGCTGGGGTGCGACGGTCGTGTCCCGCGCGTTCTGCTCGATGGTGCTGGCCGGCGTGTTGTTGAGCGTGACGATGGCGTTCGGGAATTCCCGCATGGACATGATCTCGTCGGCCACACCGTTGGGTCCGGGGGCGGTCACGCTGGTCCGGCTGGTGTTCGTGCTCACCTGCGACGTCGTGTTCGGATTGTTGGTGACCGTTGTGATGGGCGTGCAGGGTTATGGGGAGTTCGGCGTGCTGCTGGTCGGATGGCTGTCGCCTTTGCTGCTGGTCGCCGGCGTGGGCGCGATGCTCGCGATCCGGTTCTCCACGGGCGTCGGCTTCGGCGTCGGCCTGCTGCTGGTCGCCGTGATCCGTACGGACCTGCTCGGGCTCATGGGCCTGCCGGCCGCGGGCTGGATCGACATGACCCGAACAATCGGACCGCTGTTGCTGGCCGTCACGGGCGTGGCGGCGTGCGCGGCGGCGGTGGCGTGCGCCGGACGATTGTCCGAGGCGCGCATGACGGCCGCGGCCGTCTGAACGGATCGAGGTCGATGAGTCGCCGGTGGTCGTTCGGCGTGTCGTGTGAACCATGCGGTCGGCGTCCGCTACCTATCTGGTGACGGACGTTAAGGGACGGCCGTCGATTTTCGGACTTCAGGGAGGGACGGCATGTCGGGAATGATTCGCGCGCAGGCCAGGCGCATCGGCGTGGGATTGCTGGCGGCGCCCGCGGTCTGCGGGATTGCTGTTGCGGTCGCCGGCATCATGGTGTCCGGCGTGTGGTCGCGTACGCAGACGTTGACGGTGGTGAACTGGCTCGCCCAGCTGATGGTGATTGGCTCGGGCGTGTGCGTGGCGGTCGCGCTGACCGGTGACCCGCTGGTCGAGGCGAGCGAGTCCACGCCCGTGGGCTGGAGGCGCGTTGAGGCCACGCGGTTCGTCCTGACGGCCGTGTCCGGTCTGGTCGGCGCCGTGTTCATGTTCATGCCGTTGCACGTACTGGGCTTGTGGCCGCAGGACCTGGGATGGGTAAGCCTGATCGCGCCGACGGGCGCGGTGCTGGTCGTGGGTGCGGCCGGGTTCGTGGCCGCCGCATGGTCCATGTCCACGCAGGCCACGGTCATGGCTGTGGTCGCGGTATGGATGTTCCTCGCCCTCCTGTGGGATCCGTACGTGCTCGACCCGGTCGCGCAGCGCGGCATACCGCTCGCCGCTGCCGTGATCGCCATCGGGGTCGCGTGGCGGCTGCTGGGCGACGAGGAACGCAACGTGACGCTTGCGAGGAGGAGCATATGAGCATGCGCATCGGTTTCCCGCGATTGGTCCGCGTCCACATGCTCATCGTGTGGCGGCAACGCTCCCTATGGGTCGCGGCCGTCCCATTGGCCCTGTTCGCGCTCCTGCTGGGCGTGATCTCTCCGGCCGGCCCGCACGACCACGGCGCTGGCGATCTGGCGTTCATGGCCAAAACGATGGCCATGTTCATGCCGATTGCCTACATGGCCGCGTTCACCGACTTCCACACGCGCCACGACCGGCTCGGCATCGGCCAGTTGGAGGACTCCACGCCCACACCCGCGCCCGCGCTGGCCGCGGCACGCACGCTCGGCGCGTTCCTGATCCTCATCGCCCCGTCGCTCCTGCTGCTGGCCTGCGCCGGCGTCGTGCGGACCCTGCACGGCTCGTGGTGGGCCGTCCCGCAGGCGTTGGCCGCCGGACTCGCGATCACCGGGCCGGCCGTGCTGACCGCGATGAGCCTGTCCTCGCTGCTCGGCTCGATCCTGCCCATGATCGTCGCGCGCATCGCCGGCGTGCTCGCATGGTTCGCGCTCGTGTTCTCCTCGCCGATGCTGCCCGTGCCGACCGTCAACGGCACCATCCTCAACGTGATCGGCGACGCCGTCGGCGCCGGATGGTTCGGACTCAAGCCCGTCTACCCGGCCGTGGGAGGCGTCCTCGCGGTCACCGGCACGCCCACCAACGCGGCCATGTCCCTGATCGCGCAGCTCGCCGCCGCCATACTGCTCATGGCGTTGGGCGGATGGTGCTCGGCACGCCCGCGCACGGTGCGATGAACGACATCGGCGGAACCCTCATCGGAAACATCGACACGGGAAGGAAAAGCATCATGTTCATCTCCATCAGCCATCTGACCAAGGACTTCCCGAGGAAGCCCCGCGCGCTGGACGACGTGACCTGCGACCTGCCGCACGGCATGGTCGGCCTGATCGGGCCGAACGGCGCCGGCAAGACCACGCTCATGCGCATCCTCGCCGGCATCATCCGCCCCACGTCGGGCCAGGTGCTCATGGACGGCCACGATTTGAAGGACGCGAGGACCCGCCGCGCGCTCAAACGCACGCTCGGCTACCTGCCACAGGACATCGAACCCTACCCGCAGCTCACCCCGCTCGAATTCCTCGACTACGTGGGCGTCCTCAAAGGCATCGACGACACCCGGGAGCGCATGCGCCAGGCACGCGAACTCAGCGACCGGGTCGGGCTCACGGACGTGGCCGACCGACGCATCGGCGGATTCTCCGGCGGCATGCGCCGCCGCGTCGGCATCGCCCAGGCCCTCATGGCGGACCCCCGGCTCATCATCGTGGACGAACCCACCGCCGGACTCGACCCCGAGGAACGCATGCGCTTCCGCACGCTGCTCGCCGGCCTCGGCGGCGACCGCACCGTGATCCTATCCACCCACATCCTCGACGACATCGCACAGACCTGCCCATACGTGTTCGTCCTGCGCCAGGGCCGTATCCGCTACGACGGGCCGACCGAACAACTCACCGGACACGCCGCAGGCCGCGTCTGGCTCACCCAGCCGGCCAACACCCCGCCACCCGCAGGCATGATCGTCGCCAACGCCGTCACCACCGCACGAGGCATACGCTACCGCGTCATCACCGACACCCCGCCCGCCGACGCGCAACCCATGGAACCCACATTGGAGGACGGCTACATGGCCCTCATCGAGGAACACCCCGACCACCACTGACGGCCGGCGGACAGGCAGTTCAATCATCGGAAACACAACGCAAAGGAAACCAGCATGACCAATATGACACCCGCCACCCAAACCATCACAGCCATTGGTCTCGCCGCCATCATGGCCCTGAGCCTGACCGCCTGCATGGACGGCATCAAGCATCCCGAAAACTATCCGACTGACGGAGCCAAGACAATCACCGCGACCAGCAACCCGCAGGACATCAGCGCCGACCAACTCGGCCACACCTGGCCCCTCACCGTCGACCACGGCACCGTCAGCTGCACGCACGACACCAAAGGCGACCCCGTCATGCGCTTCACCGCACCCGACGGCACCCGATACGCCCTCAACCAGACCAGCGACAACAAGGACCTGCCCGACATCGACCAGCTCCTCGCCAACGGCAAATCCACCGGTACCCTCACCAGCTTCGCCTTCACCGTCTGCGACGTGAAATGACAATGTCGGAATCATCGACGAAAGACCGCAGGACTTCTTCCCGAATGATCCTATAGTCTTATAGTCCGGTTTCCCGAGGCTCGTGTTCGAGCACGAGTTTCATCTTGCTGTTGCCCATCAGCCACGAATACAGGTCCCGATCCAGGATCATCGCCAGATCGAAGCACGCCTGCACTGCGTCCGCCAACGTGATGCGCCGGTTCTCGCCGGGAAGCGGGACGCCGTTGACGAGCGGCTCGTGATGGGCGACCCGGTTGCGCAGGGCGTGCACCGTCTTGACGATGTCCAGCGCAAAGCGTCTTGTCCAACGTTCTCCCATCGCACGCGCATACTGGCGCCCATTGGAGAACGTCTTGTCAAGTCCCTTGCGCCACAGATTGTTCTCGTAGTTGGCGCGCCTCTGGTCCGGCCACTTCGTATGAATCGTGCCGCCGTCCTCCAGAAGGTTGCGCCAGAAGCCGAACGTCAATGAAGCAACGAGATGACCGTGCGTATGAATTCTGCGCTGTTGCGGGGTGAGATGGTTCCATGCCTCGCGAATCTGGTATTGGGTACGGTCGTCGAAGCTGAGCCCCGCCATGCACCAGTCCTCGGTATCTGACTGTTCCAAAGCCATGAGGGACAACTGACGGTCCATGTGGTTGCGCAAAGCGACCTCAAGAATGGCGATATCACCCATACAAGCGCTGGCCATGTCATGGTCCCACAGATACAACTGCAGCGCCGGGCATGAACGCCGCCGCGCCTCGGAATCATAGGATGCGAGCCGCTCGTCGGTGATGCCTCCTCGCAGCGCCCTCTCCTGCGGACTGCCCTTGCGAGGAGGCTGTGAGAGGAAATCGGGCGCTGGGTTTGACTGTCGACTCATAACCCATTATCATATTCCATGAATTCCCCCAAAGGGCCTCTCCGGACGGTCATCGACTCAGCCGTGATGCACTGGGGGTTCTCTTTTATCCGGGAGCGCCATCGGTGGGATCTGTCACCCTAGGATCGTGATAAGAGAGCAAGGGAGACGGTTAGGCGACTAATCGAGACCTGGCTGGCGGACCCCGGAGCGCGCGTTTGACGCCACCGGTGTCCGCATCCGCGTGGACGGTCAAAGCATCATGTCGCCTTTGGTTGACGAGTATCCCTCCGATTGGCTGTCACGATGAGACCATGCCATCATTGGCTCTATGGCGGACTCGAGTTTCCGTTGTCGTGCTTGGAAAAGAGGAGAACGGTTACATGACGTGGAATGAGCGAATGATCACGACGGTCACCGCCGGAACGCAACTTCGTGATGCGCTGCTCGCCGTGGGACTGAAGCCGACGGATTCATGCATCGTGCATACGCGGCTCAGTGCGTTCGGTTTCGTTCCCGGCGGTGAGCAGACCGTGGTCGATGTACTCAAAGGCGTGCTATACGACGGCGACGTCATGATGTCCGCGCAGACCACGGATCTGTCCGATTCGCAGTGTTGGGGAGCGCCGCCGGTCAGTCCCGAACTAATCGAAACCGTGAATGCCGCACTGCCGGCGTTCGATCCGGCGACGACTCCGGCGCATGGCATCGGACGCACACCGGAGTACTTCCGCGCATTGCCCGGCACACGACGCAGCAATCACCCGCTGTACTCGATGAGCGCATGGGGACGCCACGCGGACTGGCTGTGCGGCTCATGCGGAGGCGAGAACGGTCGCGATTACGACATTCCGTTCGGCGAACATAGTCCGCTCTCGCGTCTCTACGAAATCGATGGCAAAGTGCTCTTTCTCGGCACCGACTTCGGCACCTGCACCGCGATTCACTATGCCGAATCCACAATCGGCCGGCCGCATATCCACGAGACCGCACCGGTCGGCCACGTCGATGCCGTAACCGGCGAACGCACGACCGAATGAGTGACATTCGACACGGTGGAACTCGACCGTTACGACGATTTCGAGTCCTTCGGTGGGCGATTCCTCGCCGAGCATGCCGACTCCGTACGTGCCGTGACGTTGAACGAAGCGAGAATCCTCGCTTTCCCCGTCCGCGATCTGGTGGATGCCGCTCGTAGGTATTATGCGCGACTCGATTTGCGTCATAGCGGCAAGGACGGAGATGACGACAATCAGCATGCGTAGCAGAGCTTTGCTCTATGCGGAGCGATGCCAAAAAGCGGTTGGCATGGGGAATTGACCGATATGGTTTCCAGCACCTACCGGACGTTGATTGCGCAGCGCACGCGGGACATCTCCATGCTGCGCCTGATTGGAGCACGCGGGGCGAACCGCTACGATGGTCCACATCATCCGTGTAGACGAAAGGAATCCCATGCAGCGGACGATCATCACCGACGAGGCGTTCCTCGCCGTCCCGTCCGAGCCCGCGACCGAGGCCGACGCGGGCATCGCCCGCGATCTTCTGGACACGCTCGCCGCGCACGCCGACGCGTGCGTGGGGCTGGCCGCGAACATGATCGGCGTCGCCAAGCGGATCATCGTCTTCCATGACGAGACGACCGGCCGGAACATGACGATGTTCAACCCGGTCGTCACGGCGAAGTCGGGCCGCTACGAGACCGAGGAGGGATGCCTGTCACTCAAGGGTGTGCGTCCGACGGTCCGCTACGAGCGCATCACCGTGACCTACCGCACGCGGCGCTGGCGCGAGGCGACCGCCACATTCGACGGGTTCACCGCCGAGATCATCCAGCACGAGATTGACCACTGCGACGGCGTCCTCATCTGACGGACGGCGTCCGTGCCGTACCCGTCCCTCCGCACAGGTCCCGTACGGTTCCCATCGGCTATCGGCGGAGGATCCGTTCCGCCATAAACGACGGCTATGACCGCCCCGGTCCGGCGCGTGCGGCGCGGCGTCATAATGATGGGGACGCCGGCGGCGAAGGGACCGCGGCGATGATACGAAAAGGATGGTCTGGGCCATGACGGACAAGCGTGTGAAGGTGGGAAACAGCGACCTGGAGGTGTTTCCGCTCGTGTTGGGCGGAAACACGTTCGGCTGGACGAGCGACGAGGTGACCAGCCGCAGGGTGCTCGACGCGTACGTGGAGGCCGGCGGCAACTTCATCGACACAGCCGACGTGTATTCGGCGTGGGCGCCGGGCAATGCGGGCGGCGAATCCGAAATCATCCTCGGCCGTTGGCTCGCCGTGCGCGCCAACCGGGACCAGGTGGTCATCGCCACGAAGGTCAGCGAGCACCCGCAGTACAAGGGCCTGTCGCATGACAACGTGCTCGCCGCGGCCGACGAGTCGCTGCTGCGTCTCGGCGTCGAAACAATCGACCTCTACTACGCGCACTTCGACGACAAGACGACCCCGCTCGAGGAGACGGCCGCCGCGTTCGACGAGCTCGTCCAGGCGGGCAAGATCCGCGCGATCGGCCTGTCCAACTACACGGCGGACCGCATCGAGGAATGGTTCCGCATCGCCCGCGAACACGGCTACGCGCTGCCGGTCGCCTTGGAACCGCACTACAACCTCGTCACGCGCGGCAACTACGAGCGCACGCTCGCCCCCGTCGCCGTACGCGAGAACCTCGCCGTGTTCCCATACTTCTCGCTGGCCGCCGGGTTCCTCACCGGCAAGTACCGTTCCGCCGCCGACGCGGAGGGCAAGGCGCGTCAGGGCATGGTCGCCGACTACCTCACCGACGACGGCTTCGCGCTGGTCGACGCGTTGGACGAGGTCGCCAAGGCGCACGGCGTCGCGATCGCCACGGTCGCGCTCGCCTGGCTGCGCCACCGTCCGCAGGTCGCCGGTCCGATCGCCTCGGCGCGCACGCCCGAACAGCTGCCCGCGCTCCTCGCGTCCGTGGACCTCGACCTCGCGGTCGACGAGACCGCCACGCTCGACAAGGCATCCGAACCGTTCACGAAGTAATACAATCGCGACACACGCGATAAGACGAAGCAACCATACGGTGGGTCGCTCCCCGTCGTCCGTCATGAGACGACCAGGGAGCGGCCCACCGTTATTCATATGTACATGGCTTTCATATGAGATTCGCATCGCACCAGTTTCAAATGATAGCCAATTACTTATGAATTAAAACCGACAACCGCACCACTTGTCTTATAGGCATCAAAACCTTGTAATTTCAACATTTTCAACCATATGAAAGCCGCTTTCATATAGAATGACGCACGACAGCACACTGCATACGGTGGCAACGCTTCCCGTAGCTCGGGCACCCCGGGGTTATTCAGACGGACAACGTCTCCATCGCCTCGGACACGACCTCGACGAGCATGTCGACGGCGGCATCACCGTCGACGCCGCCGTCGCAACGACGCGACCATTCCAGCAGGGATTCGACGATGCAGTCGATGATGATCGAAACGGACAGACGCACGGGGAAGGCGGCTCGCGCATCGCCGTCGGCGACGGCGTCACCGCTCCCCCACAATGCCGCGACGGCGTCCGTCCACTGCGGTATGCGCGCGTACAGCGCCACACGCAAACCGTCGTCGGAACGCACGATACGCAGCCGGCGCCCCAACTCCTCCAGCTGAACCGCCTCAAGCGACCCAAGCACCTGCGGGACCATGTGGCGGACGAACCCGATCGGGGAACCGCCCTTCCGTTCGGCGATTTCCCGGCGCAGGTCGGCGAACGGCCCACCGTCCGTCGGGACCCCGAGCACAAGATCTTCCTTCGACGGGAAATACCGGAACAGGGTGATCGAGGACACCCCCGCCTCGTCGGCGATGCGTTGCGTGGTGACGTTGCCGTAGCCCTGCTCGGCGAACAGACGCAACGCCACGTCACGAATCGTCCGACGCGTGGCGGCCTTCTTACGACGCTGCCAACGGGCGCGCGCCACGGTCGCCTTCACCGAGACGCCGCGACGGTTCGCCGGACGGGAAACGGCATCCGACGCCGATTGTGCGGGCGCAGCGTCCGATGCGGCGACGTCAAGGCCACGGTCCGGCGTCGTCCCGTCAGGTTCCATCACGTCAATGGGCATTTCGAGCTCCTCGCATCTTCCGTACATCGTCGCCGGCCCGGCATCCTCCATCGTACCCGCGCGCGGCCCGTTCCACGGCCCGGCGGACGACGGCGACGGACAGGACACCCGCATCACGCGTACACTGGGCCGCATGTGCAGAAGGTTCGCGCTCGATCTGGATTGGGATGCGGTCGCCGCATGGCTTGGCGTCGACGACGGCGACGTCCGCCGCGACCGGCTGCCGCGCCCCTCGTACAACATCGCGCCCACGCAGACCATCGGCGTCGTCGCGCAGGGCAGGGAGGGCCGCCGGCACCTGACCGGCGCGTACTGGACGCTCGTGCCGCGCTGGAGCCAGAGCAGGACGCTCCCCTACCCCACGTACAATGCGCGCATCGAATCCATCCACGCCAAGCCAACGTTCGTCGACTCCACACGGTCCATGCGCTGCATCATCCCCGCAAGCGGCTACTACGAGTGGAAGGGCAGGCGCCCGTTCTACTTCCACGTGGACGGCGACAGGCCGTTGGCGATGGCGGGACTGTACTCATGGTGGCGGGCCTCCACGGCCGCGCCATGGCTGCTGACCGCCACGATCGTCACATGTCCGGCCGTGGACGGACCGAAAAGCGTGCATGACCGCATGCCGCTGCTCGTGCCGGACGGCATGGCCGCCGCATGGCTGGACCCTTCGCTCGACGGCGCGAAGCTGACCAGCCCCTTGCGCGAACAAGGCACGGAGCTGTCGCGACGGCTGCGGTTCCACGAGGTCGCTCCGCTGCCCGCAAACGGGGACGGACGCCGGCTCACCATGCCGGTCGAACACATCGAGCCGATCGCGCTGTTCTGAACGTCGGACGGAGGGACGTTCAGCGTTCAGGGAGGAATCAGGGAATCCCCTGATGGAGGGCCATGCCAGGCGATGCGATAATGGGACGATTACGGCACATGGAATCCATGCATTCGAAGGAGCGAAGAGAACATGCGTCTGATCGGCAATATCCTGTGGCTGGTGCTCGGCGGACTCGCCATCGCGTTCGGATGGGCGGTCATCGGCCTGGTGCTGTGCGTCACGATCGTCGGCATCCCGTTGGGGCTGCAGGCGTTCAAGATGGCCGGGCTCACACTCACCCCGTTCGGCAAGACCGTACGCTACGGCGGCGGCCTCGGCTCCACGCTCGCGAACATCATCTGGGTGGTGCTCGCCGGAGTCTGGATGGCGCTCGGCTATGTCGCCGCCGGTCTCGCCAACTGCGTGACCATCATCGGCATCCCGTTCGGCATCCAGTCGTTCAAGATGGCGAAGCTCGCCCTCTGGCCGTTCGGCGCGCAGATCTACGATCTGTAAGAGGCACCTGGCGGACATGCCGGAAGGCATCACCATCGTCCCCACGAACAACGCTAATGCCTCAGCCCGCGCAGCAGGGCGATCTCCTCGCGATGCGTGGACTCGGTGAGCTCCTTGGTCTCGAGGATCATCGGCAGCCGCGCCATGCACGGATCGTTGACGAGCCGCTCGAAGAACGGCAGCCCCAGCTTCCCCTCGCCGATATTGGCGTGACGGTCCTTGTGCGAGCCGAGCCCGAACATCGAATCGTTCGCGTGGATGGCTTTGACGTTCTCGAGCCCGATGACGTCGTCGAGCGAGCGCATCACGCCTTCGTAGTCGCCGAGGAGATCATAGCCGGCGTCGAACACGTGGCAGGTGTCGAACGTGACGCCGATACGGCTGCGGAAGGCGTCGTCGACCCCCTCGATGATCGAGCGCAGCTCCTCGAAGGTCCGGCCGCATTCGGTGCCCTTGCCCGCCATCGTCTCCAGCAGGATCATGACGCCGCCGTCCCCATCCACCGTGCCGTCCAAGGTCCCGAACACGCGGTCCAGCCCGTCGGCGATGAGCCGGCAACCGGTCTCGGCGCCCTGCCCCACGTGCGCGCCGGGATGGATGTTGAGATACGTCTCCTGCCCGCCCGCACGGATGGCGCCGAGCAGTGTCAGGTCCTCGACGAGCGCATTGATCGCGAACCCGCGCTTGGCCGAATCCTTACCGGCGAGGTTGTATACGTACGGCGCGTGGACGACCAACGGGCCGTACCCTTCCGTCTTGAGCGCGCGACCGAACTCCACGGCGCCGGCCGGGTCGAGCGCCTTGGAGCGTTTGCCGTACGGCGAGCGCGGGAAGAACGCGAACGCGGTCCCGTCCTCCTCGTGCGAGCGTTTGATGAGCGCCTTCCATCCGCCCGCGGTGGACAGATGCGAACCGATGAGGAGCGTCGGGCGGGCGTCGCCGGCGTCGGTTTGGCCGGTGGTCTGCTGATCGGTGGTCTGCGGTGTCGTTGTCGAATCTTCCATCACAAGGCACAAGCATATGCGTCCCCGACGATGGCGCGGGAGTCGCACGACGATCCGCCCGTCGCACTGCTAGACTGAACGTATCCCTATGTCCCGCCGACGATGGCGGGCCGCAACCACAATCAGTCAAGGACGCTTCATCATGTACCAGGTTCTGGTCTCCTTCGCATACGACTAGTCGCCGCGCGATTCCCCGCCGCCGACCACTTCGGTCGCGACCGCCGCACGCAGTCGCGATGTCTTTCCATGCGAAATTCCAGAACATACTCCCATGAGCCGTGCGGGAGGCCCCGGTATTCCGGTCTCCGCGCCACGCACGGTCCGGCACCGCCGAGATTCGGACGTACCTCCACGCACCCGGCATCATGGGACGCCCATGAAACGAGACCTTGCCATGAACACCATCACATCCTCATCTTCTTCCACGCGCCGACCGCATTCGTTGTGGCACCTGCCCGCCTACCGCAATTGGTTCGTCGCGGACACCGCCGACGTGTTCGCGGTCAGCCTGCGCACGTTCGCCATCCCGTTGATCGGACTCGCCTTGTCCGGCTCGCCGTTCGTCGCGGGCCTGCTCGTCACCGTCGAATCGACGATCGGACTCACGCTCATGTCCATCGGCGGGGCACTCGCCGACCGGCATGACCGTCGTCGCATGATGATTCTGCTCGGCCTGGTCGGCGGGACACTGTCGGCCGCGGCGACCGTCCTGCTCGCGACCGGGACGATGGGCACGGGCCTGTTCGCGATCACGGTCGCACTGTTCGCCGTCATGAACGGGCTGCTTGGACCGTCCAACGACGCGATGCTGAAATCATTGGTGCCGATGGACCGGTTCGCCAAGGCGCAGGCCATCCGCGAGGCGCGCGAATCCTGTGTGGAGCTGTCCGGCGGGGCCATCGGCGGACTGCTGTACCGCGTCGCGGGATGGTTCCCGTTCCTCGTGTCCGCCGTGCTGTACCTGATCGCCGCCGTCACGGCGGCAAGACTGCCCCGGTGCGCGGCGGCCCACGGATCGGAACACGCGCCCGAATGCGCCCTGTCGTTCCTCGCGCAGTTCGTCGAGGGATGGCGGTGGACGCTGACGCGCGGGACCATCCTCGCGGCGATTGCGCAGGGCGCCGTCGTGAACGTCGCCTGCTACGGGAGCATCATCGGCGTGCAGATCATGCTGGCCGAACGCGGCACGGACGCGGCGCTCATCGGACTGGTCGGCACCGCGACGGGCGTCTCGGCATTGATCGGCTCGCTCATCGCCGGATGGCTGGTCGACCATATCCCGACCGGACGGCTCATCATCCTCACGTTCGCGGTGTTTACCGCCGCGATGCTCCCGCTCCTGCTCACCGACTCGTACGGGGTGGTCGTCGCGTGCATGGCAGCCACGTCGCTGCTGTTTCCCGCGTTGAACGCGGGCGAGCTCGGGTTCATCTTCGGGCGCACGCCCGACGACATGCAGGACGGGTCTCGACCGTGTTCGAGACGACGATCGGTGTGCCGGGCGCGTTGACACCTGCCTTGGTCGGCTGGCTGCTCGGAACGCCGGGACTGGGTTTCCGTGCGGTCATGGTGCTGGTCGTCGGCTGCGCGGCCGTCGGACTCGTCCTCGCCTGCGGCACCCCGACCCGCCGCATCCCGCGCCCCGAGCACTGGGAGCGGACGGAGTTGTGAACATTGAAGCAGGCTGGCGCCTTTCTCTGAGAGGAGCCAGCCTCTCCCGCCATGCCGTCTTTCGGTGACGGGCCTGGACTCCCATTATCGGAATAGCATGGGAAACGGAACGGCCGTCGCGCCGGAAATCCGGAGAATCCGCCCGCGGGTCGGTATGGACCGTGAGCCCGTCGAACGAGGTGTCCTATGAATCCGTCGCCGATCCCCCGCGCATCGCGCAGTGCGCGCCTTTCCCGGAACGAGGATTGGCCGATAGCCGCCCTGCCGTACGATCCGCAACCGGCCGTGCGTAGGCACGACCGCGCCGTGGTCATCGGCATCGTCGCCGGCATCGCGTTGGCCGTCGTGCTGTTCGCGCTGGCCGCATTGCTGGGCTCGTTCGTGCCGCAGCCGGTGTACGTGCTGCTGGGTGTGGCGCTGGTCACCGTGGTCATCATCATGCTGGAGGACGTGTACGAGGACCTGCGGCAGCGTCGTCTTCCCACCGAACCGGGGCTTATGATCACCGGCGCCATGATCGGGCGGGCGTATGCGGACCGGTTGCCTCTGCGTCGGCTCGCGCTGTCCACGCCGATCATCAGCCATGACCCGTTCAGCGGCGGCGATCTCGGCTATTTCACCCACTACCGGGTCTGTACCAACGACGTGCTCGTCCTGAGGTTCGCCCCGACCGACCGCGTCCGCTCGTACCTGCTGTACTGGAGCGACCACGATGTCGACTGGACGGACAAGCTGCCCGGCCGATACCGTATGGGCGACTATGCGAAGCCCACACCCCGAGCGCTGCAGCTGTCGCAACGGCTCATGAGAAAGCTGGCCCGAGACCGGGGCGTCGACCCGCGCATGCGGCCGTGCACGCTGCAGGTGTACGGGGACCGGGCAAGGATTGTCCTACCGTCGAACGTGCCCGAACTGGAGACCGGCGCGCAGGATCCGAACATCGGGCCGCGCATCGACGGCGTCGCCATCCTCACCGACACGTTCCCGCGGCATCGGTAGTCGACGACGGGACGTGTCGCTGCACTGCTTCGGGGCCGAACCGCCGATGCGCCGGGACATCCCCGTCAGAAGTCGAAGTGATCCGGGTCGGCGCCGTTGCGCTTGCCCGTGTCGATCGCGTCGATCGCGGCCATGTCGGCGTCGGTCAGGGTGAAGTCGAACACGTCGATGTTCTGGCGGATGCGTTCGGCGTGCGTGGACTTCGGCAGCACCACGACGCCGCGCTGGATGTGCCAGCGGATCACGACCTGCGCGGCCGACTTGCCGTACCGCTCACCGATCTCCTTGAGACGCGGATCGGCGAGCAGGCCGCCGCCGGTGCCGCCGAGCGGGCTCCACGCCTCCACGTCGATGCCCTGCGCGTGCGCGAAGTCGATGAGCTCCCGGTTCGCGAACTGCGGCGAGGACTCGATCTGGTCGACCGCCGGCCTCACATCGGTGTGGGCGAGCAGCTCCTCCAGATGATGCCGTTCGAAGTTGCTCACGCCGATCGCCTTCGCGCGTCCGGTCGCGTAGATCGCCTGCAGGTCGTCCCATGCCTGGTTCCAGCCGTCCGCCGGCCAGTGGATGAGGTACAGGTTCACGTAGTCGAGGCCCAGACGATCGAGGCTCTCCTCGAAGGCGTCCCTGCCGCGGCGGGCGCGGATGTCGTCGTTCCACAGCTTGGTCGTCACGAACACGTCGTCGCGCGGCACGCCGGATCGGCGCAGCCCCTCGCCCACAGACGCCTCATTGCCGTAGATCATCGCCGTGTCGATATGGCGGTATCCCGCTTCGAGCGCGGCCGTGACCGCGTTCACCGTGGTCTCGCCGTCCGGGGTCTGGAACACGCCCAGTCCCACCTGCGGAATGACCGTGCCGTTGTTCAGCGTAATCGTCGATTGAATCGCCATGATGCCTCCGTTTCCGTCGGATATGCTTCCTCACGCATTGTATATGGGTACGGTCGGCGCCTTCCCCTCCCCGCCCATCGGGATGGGCTCGTCCCGTGAGATGATGGTCACGTAGCGTTCCGGAGGGAGGCCGTCATGGACGGGACCGATTTCAACCTGATGATGTTCGCTCTGCCGTTCGCCATCGTGGGCTTGGTGCTCGTGCTCGCCGGCATCGCCGTATCGCGCAGCATGCGTCGACGGACCACGAAGTGCGTCGTCTCCGCCACGGGCGTCGTGGACCGTATCGTCTCGGTCTACGACGAGGAGGATGGCCATCACTACTACCGGCCGATGGTCTCGTACGTCGTCGACGGCGTCACGTACGAGGTGACGACGGACGCGCCGCGCGGCAGCGCGAAATGGAGCATGGGCGAGCCGATGATCGTCGACTACGATCCGTCCGACCCCGCCTTCGCCTACCTGCCGTCCGAGGATCCGGCCACATCGGGAGGAGACGAAGTGATTGCCATCGGCGCGCTCTGTGTGTTGATCGCTGCGGGCGCGATCGGCTGGGCCTTGATCATGTGACGGGATTCGACGTTTCTGCGGTTCGATGGCTGGCATGCGGTAGACGACGAATGCAATGTCCGGCCTGTCCCCTAAACCGTGACGAGGAGCGTTCTCGTCTCGTGATCGTAGGCGACGCCGGGTTCCAACCATCGCAGACTCTCGGGCAGCCTCGGATCCACCGGCACCGGCGCCTCGGCGCGCAGCCCGTCGAACCGGAGACGTCCGGACCTGATCGTAAGCGCCGCGGAACGCGTCGCGGACCCGTCCATCACCGGCAGCACGAGCGTCCGGTCCACGCCGGGCGTGAACAGGATCCATTCGACGTCACCCAGCCACGGATTGCCGTCGACATCGGTCGTGTCCGGGAAGGCGACCAGACGGACAGGCCATGCGCGACGGACCGCCAGAACCCCTTTGGGCAGGCAGCGGAGACGCCGCCACCAGTACAAGCACGGCCCGGCCACAGCGGACACGACGACGATCACGACCGTCGGCGTCTCCCCCGTCCAACCGAACCAGGCGTCCAACGGCAACAAGCCCACCACGGCGACGCCCAACGCCAACGACAGAAACAATGCGAGAGGCCAACCCCTCGCCCGCCGCAACCAGATTCGTCGAGCCAACCGTCCGTTACCCTCGATCCATGCGTCATGCTCCATATCACGGATTCCACCACACGAAAGTGAACGCGACACGGACGCCCTTCCTTCCGTGGATTGAGCCTAGTCCGTCTCTTCCCTGTCGATGGCCGTATCGCCTTACCGTGGATAGTCCACAATGTTCCGATGACGGAGCGCGAGACGGCGCCGCTACATGAGCAGTGCACAGGTGATCGCGGTTGCGCCGATGAGCAGGGCGAGGATGCCGGCGGCGACGCCCACGCCCGCGGTCGGCGTCGAACTGTTTTCGGACGGCAGGTAGGCGTACTTGGGGTCGGTCGGATCGTAGGCGACGGTCATCGGATCGCCCACACGCCATTTCGGCGTCCGGCTGCTCCCGTCCGGCGCAACCTCGTACGTGGCGCCGTCGACCGTGTACGAGACCAGTGGATGGTAGTCGTACTCATTGCCCTCATCATGGACCCTGACGACACGGGACACGACGCCTGTGATGGAGGCGACGCAGCGCTCGGCCCGTCTTCTGTCCCTACGGGCGAACCCGATGCCGATGAGCATGCAAATGAGCCCCACTCCGGCGAACGGCAACGCGAACATCAGCAGCTTGAATTTCATATCGTCCATATCGACTTCCCCTTCGCGGTCCCGACAACCCCATCATCCCATGACCCGTCCTCCTTCGACTCCTATGACGCACCGGAGCCGTTTCAGTGTCAGACCGATCCGCGAGGCGCCGTCCACCGAACCGTTCCCGCCTCCCTGCCAACGTCCCATAATCACTGATGGACCATCGGATTCGGAGTAGTGAATGGAAAACGTCTTCAGCTGATGACACCCCTGTCGATCATCGTCCCGTCGAGGAACCAGTAGTCGTGCGGGTCGCCCCGCAGCGCGGTGAACGGAGTCAGTGTGACGCCGCGGGCGGCGGCCTCGTCGAGGAGGTAGCCACGCACGATCCACGGATATTCGAGGACGCCGGATTCCAAGTCGATGATGGTCTCGATGCGTGAGGCGTCGACGCCGAAGTGTTCGGCGACCTCGCCGGCGGTCAGGTTCAGTCGACGTAGGTTCTCATGGAACTCGCGGATGGTCGCCTCACGTTGCGCAGTGGTCAATGACATATCTGCCCCTCTACCCCTATCGTTGGAATTCCCGGTCATGCCCAATCGTACTTCACGCATATGCGATAGGGCTGCCGCATCCGGCGACCGACGGCATGCCGCCGCTTCGCGCCGCCGGTACCAGGTGGGACGCTCCCCTATTGGGAGATACAATGTCCCCTCGTGACGCAACGAGAGACAAGTGGACGGGCGACGGCACGGACAACGTCGCGGACGGCACCAGCGGACAAACGGCCGACGGACAAGTCCGGCCTCGGCACGAGGCCGATCGGACGGTTGGCGGTGTCGCTGGCGGTCCCGGCGGTGGTGGCGCAGGCGTGCAACGCGCTGTACACGATCGTCGACCGGCTGTTTCTCGCGCACATCCCCGGCGTGGGCGATCTCGCGATGACCGGCGTGGGCGTATGCTTCCCGATCACGCTGGCCGTGTCCGCGTTCGCGATGCTCATCGGCATGGGCGGAGGCCCGCTCGCCTCGATCGAGCTGGGACGCGGCGACCGGGACAGGGCGGAACGCTATCTCGGCACGTCGGTGGCTGCGATCGTCGCGATAGCGATTGTGCTGTCGGCGCTGCTCCAGCTGTGCAAGACGCCGATTCTCGTGCTGTTCGGTGCGAGCGATGCGACGCTGCCGTATGCGGTCGACTTCCTCACCGTCTATTTGTGCGGCACGCTGTTCGTGCAGCTGGCGTTGGGGCTCAACACGTTCATCACCGCGCAGGGGCGGGCGCTCGTGGCGATGGGTTCGGTGCTTATCGGCGCGTTGAGTTCGTTGGCGCTCGACCCGCTGTTCATCTTCGCGCTCGGCATGGGCGTGCGCGGCGCCGCGTTGGCGAACGTGATCGCGCAGGGCTTGTCCGCCGCGTGGGTGGTCCGTTTCCTCGCCTCGCAGGACAGCGCGATACGGCTGCGCATGCGCGACGTCCGTCTCACGCGTCTGCTCGGCCCGGTGCTGTTCCTCGGCGTCTCGCCGTTCATCATGCAGATCACCGAATCGGTGATCCAGGTGGTGTTCAACGCCTCGCTGCAACGTTATGGCGGCGACGTCTATGTGGGCGCGATGACGATCATGACGAGCCTCATGCAGCTGATCTTCGTGTTCTCGCAGGGCATTTCGCAGGGCGTGCAGCCGATCATCGGCTACAACTACGGCGCGGGGCTGTACGACCGCGTGTGGCGTGCGTATTCGGGCACGATGGTCGTGCAGGTCGCCATCAACTGCACGATGACGACGCTGCTCGCGCTCTTCCCCGGATTCGTCGCCTCCCTGTTCACGTCGGATGCGGCGATCATCGACGTGGTGTCGCGTACGCTGCCGTACTTCGTGTGCGGCATGGGCATCTTCGGCGTCCAGAACGTCGTCCAATGCGCGTTCGTGGGCATGGGGCAGGCGAAACCGTCACTGTTCCTCGCGGTCTTCCGCAAGCTCATCCTGCTGGTGCCGTTGGCATTGCTGCTTCCCCGGTTCGGGTTGGGTACGACGGGCGTGTTCGTCGCCGAACCGGTTTCGGACATGACGTCGGCGATTGTGGCCGGACTCCTGTTCGCATGGGTTGCGCGAAGGCTGCTGCCGCCGAGGGAAACGGCCCGGGCGGACGTCAACGCCACGCTTTGAGGACGGACGCCGGCACCTTGGAGGCGTCGAAGCGGTAATGGCCGGTGACGGTCATGTGCGTGCGGAACGTAAGGTAGTCGTTCTCACGCTGCTTCTGCCCCATGTTGTGCAGGATGTAGGCGACGCCGTCCTTGTCACGTTTATCGGAGACGACGCCGATGTGTTTGACGTGTTGAAAGACGACGATGTCACCGCCCTGCCACGCCTCGCGGTCGGACGGGTCGAGGGTAAGCGACTGTCCGTATTTGGCGAAGAACACGTCGAGCACGCCGGTGCGGCGGAAGTCGATGTTCGGGTCCGGTTTGGGCGCGACGGCCCGGTAGCTTGCGGAATCGGCGGCGATGTCCGCGTCGACCATCGCTTTGAGGTCGTAGCCGGCGGCGCGGAAGGCGCGCCAGACGAGGTCGGTGCATGCGCCGCGGTCGGACGGCGGGTAGCCGCCCTGATAGTAGCCGTCGTCGTAGGCGGGACGGGCCTCGGCGTCGGCACGCGCGCCCGCGACGATGTCGGCGTAGTCGTCCGTGCCGTTGCCATTGAAGTCGACGGGGCTCACGGCCTTCGGATACTCCTTCGAGGCTTCGGACCGCGGCATCACCGTGCCATCCGATGAATCGCCGCCTTTCGTGGCGGTCGAGGCGACGGACCTGCCCATCGCCTCCCACGGCAACCCGGACAGTCGCCGAATGGAGAACACGCCGCCGGCGACGAGCGCGACGGCCAACACAACCGCCAGCACCGCGCAGACCGTACGTCTCGCACCTTGCCGCATCGAATTGTTCCCTTCAAGACGAGCCATATCGCATTCAGACCGTATCAGCCGCGGCAGAGACGGGAGCGGTGGCGTCATGTCCGCCATGCGGTCCATGCGCCGAGGCCGGTTTGGGCCTCGACTTGGCGGTGGGATAGTCCGAGTCGATCCTCCACACCGTGACGCTCCGCACTTGCGCGTCGGTGAACGTCACGTGCGGCATATGCGCCTGATGCGCCATCAGCAGCTGCAGTCCATGACGGCGTTCATCGAGGTCGTCGACGATGGAGGCGACGCCGCTGCCGACGATGGATTTGAACGATTCACCCCAGGCGCACGCCGTGCGTCCCGCGACGACCTCACAGTCCGTGTGCATCGAGAACGCGACCGGCAAACGGTTGTCGGCGGCGCGTATCGCGTCGAGCTTGCGGCCGCGGGAGGCCGAGTGCATCCACAAGGTGAGCCGGCCGCTCCCCCGGTCGTATTCGTATCCGAAGTTGAGCGGCACCACCGTCAGTCCTTCCGCATCCGCATATGCGACGTCGACGATATCGCAGCCGGCGATGATCGCCGCGATTGCGTCGGGATCGGCGACTTCGCGGTCCGCGCGTCGCATCATGCGGCGTCCGCCCGCCACCGTGCGCTCGTCGTCACGGCGTCGCGGACGCCGCTCCCGGCCCTGCTCCGGCCCATGCGTCTCATGGGCGTATTCCACGCTCATCCTCGGCCCCTTTCACGGCTTTCCGCTGTGAGCCCCATGATACAAGGTATGGCGGTTCCGGACGGTCGCATCCGTCACCGGGAACGACGGGAGATCCCCGCGACGATCACGGTGGTCGCGACGATGATGACCGTGGCCACGGCGAAGCTGCCGAACATGGCGGACTCATAGGCGCGGGAGGCCGCCTGACGCAGCATGTCGCCGGACGCCTTCCCGAGATGGACGGTCTGTTGAAAATCCAGCGTCACCGAGCCGGCGGAGACGCGTTCCCCAAGCCCCGTGACCCGCGCGGCGTCACGGAACCGTGAAACGTACAGTCCGCTCTGCACACTGCCGAAGATGCCCACGCCGATGATGGAACCGAACTGGCGGAACACGGTCAGCAGACCCGATCCCGCGCCGGACCGGCCGGCCGGCACCCGACCCATGGCCCAGGTGAGCATCGCCGGAGCCAGAGCCCAGATCGGCAGTATGACCGACCGATTCACCGCACAACTGCCGTGGGGGCAGATCGGCGTTCTCATCCCCATCATCCTCGTCGCGGGGATCCTCGCCTCGGTCATACCTGCACGCAGCACTACCCGCATCCAGCCGGTGCGGGGATTGACCAGCTGAACGGCGGCTTTATCCGGACGACATGGTGTTCATATAACGTATCGGAAAGCAATATCAACATCATGTCGTCTGGATAACGTCGACCGCCATGCTCCGTCGCACACCACCGCATCGTTCCCGGGGATGACCCGGTTCCTCTCCTCCCCGCATATCCCGGAGAATCTCGATCCGATGGACGATGACCACTCACGGCGGATGCCCCTATCGTGGATGGCGTTCCGAAGGAGAAGGAGAGGGAATCATGGGGTTTCTGGCGAATTTCTCGGCGCCGTTCCTGCTGGCGGTCGCCATGTGGCCGGTCGCGTCGTTCATGCTCACGGTGCCGGTGCTGGCGATGCTCTACCACCGCGACAACCGTATCGGCTTCACCGCCGCGCTGTCCGCGTACGGCACGGTGCTGTACGCGCTGGGGCTGCTGTGCTTCACGCTGTATCCGATGCCGTCCGATCCAGGCGCGTACTGCGCGACCCACCATCTGGCCCCACAGTTGAACCCGTTCCAGTTCATCGGCGACATCCGCTCGGACGGCCTGACCGCGATCATGCAGATCGCGATGAACGGGGTGTTCTTCCTGCCGCTTGGCTTCATCGCCAAGCGCGTATTCCGTTTGCCGTTCGCCGCCGCGGCCGTCGCCGGGTTCCTCGTCTCGCTCCTGGTGGAGACGCTGCAGCTGACCGGAGTGCTCGGCCTGTTCCCCTGCTCGTACCGTCTGTTCGATGTGGACGACCTCGTCTGGAACACGGCCGGGGCGGTCGCCGGCTACGGCTGCGCGATGCTGCTCGACCGCGTCCTGCCGGTGCGCGAGGCGGACACCACGACCGTCACGAACCCCGGGTTCGTGCGTCGGCTCGTCGCGTTCATCATCGATTTCGGCCTCGCCACCCTGTGCGCGCTGCCGCTGACCGTCGCGGGCGACGCGCTGTACTCGTTCGTCTCGGGCCGCGGACTCGGCGTGATAACGAACACGGACAGCAGCGATCCGCTCGACATGTCCTCCATCATGATGCTGCTCACACTCGCGGTCTTCGAAGTCGTTATCCCGTGGATGAGACAGGGCCGCACGCTCGGCGGCGGCTATACGCACATGACCTGCGAGACGAGGCCGCGTGAGGGTGTGCGCCGCATCGCATTCTATGCCGCACGGTTCGCCGTGATCTGCTGCGTCAGGTTCCCGGACTACATCCCGCATGCGGGTCTGGTCCTGTTCGCGACGCTCGTCTTCTGGATGATCAGGAAGCGGATGCCCTACGATCTCATCTGACGGACGGCTCCATCTCTCCCACCCGATCGAACGCATCCCCACATGGAAACCGCAACCCATCCCACACCGGAGAATCCCGCCATACGCAAGTCGCGCCCCGCAAGCTTATAGTGGATGCGTCACGCTGGATGGCGACAGACATCGGGCGACAGCGGAAACGACGCGGACGAAACAGTAGAAGGACTGATCATCATGGCAGATGAGAACAACCAAGGAAACGGGACGACCAAGCCGGGCACGACGGGAACGGCGACGGCAAGCCAGACGAAACCGGACGCGGCGAAACTGCCCGAACCGTACGAGAAGGCCACGCGCCACACCATCGACATCGACGGACGCGCGCTCCACTACTCGGCCACCGTCGGAACCATCCTCATCGACACCCCCAAGGTGAAGCCGGCCGCGAGCGTCTTCTTCACCGCGTTCGCACTGCTGGACGACGACGGCAAGACGGATACGACCCGCCCGGTCACCTACGTCTTCAACGGCGGACCCGGATCGTCCACCACGTTCCTGCTCATGGGGTCCATCGCACCGAAACGCATCGAGGTGCCGGACGCCGCCCCCGTGCCCGCCGCTCCATACCGTCTTGAAGATAACCCGTACACGCTGCTGCCGATCTCCGACCTGGTGTTCATCGACGCTCCCGGCGCCGGTTTCTCCGAGATCGCCGACAAGGCGAAGCCGGAACTGTGGTCGGTGGACGGCGACGTCGCCGGATTCAGCGCGTTCATCCGCGCCTACTCGAGCAAGTACCACCGTTGGAACTCCCCCAAGTACGTGCTCGGCGAATCGTACGGCACCACGCGCGGGGCGACCCTCGCCTACCGTCTCCAGCAGGATGGCGTCGCGCTGAACGGGCTCACGCTCATCTCGAACATCCTCGACTACGCGTACACGCTCGACACATCCGACCAGTTCTACGTCGGCTACTTCCCGACCTACGCGTCCGTCGCCCAATACCATGGCCGCGCCGGCAAGGGAGTGGAGCCCGCCGAACATCTCAAGGCCGCGCGCGCATTCGCGAACGGACCGCTGCGTCTCGCACTCGCCGCCGGAGCCTCGCTGGATGACGACGTCAAACACCGCGTGGCGGAACGCTACGCCGAACTGACCGGACTGGACGCGAAATACGTCTACGACTCCGACCTGCGCGTCGTGGACATGCGGTTCCGCAAAGAGCTGCTGCGCGACGAGGAGAGAATCGTCGGCCGCTACGACGGGCGGGTCGCCGGATATGACCTCGACCGGATGAACGACGAGGAGACGTTCGTCATCGACGACGCCTACCTCGACCCCGCGTACTCGAGCCTCGCCAACGCGTATCTGAGGGACGAGCTCGGCTGGGACAGGACTCCTGAACGCCGCGGGTTCGCCGACTTCGACTGGGACGCCACCGAAGCCGGCAAGGGCTGGACCTGGTGGCATAGGCAGCCGGAGATGACCAAGTCCTCCTGGGGCCGGAACATCCCGTTCCCGAACGTCGTACCTGACCTCGCCGCCGCGATCGCGCACCAGCCCACGCTGAAGGTGCTGATCGGCAACGGCGTGTACGACCTGTGCACCCCGTTCGGCCAGACCGAATACGACATCGACCATCTGGGCCTGCCGAAGCCGCTACGCGGCAACGTCGCGTTCACGTACTATCCGGCCGGGCACATGCTGTACTCGTCCGAACCGAGCCTCGCGAAATTCTCCGACGACCTGAAACGCTTCTACGCCGCGGATGTTCCCGGTCTTCGCGCGATCGACGAGCGTCCCGCCGTGCCCGCGCCGGACATCCGGCTGTAGGAACGTCCGTCGGAAGCCTCACCACAGGAGCCGCATCACAGGAAAGGAAACGACAATGCTCGATGGTTTCAAGAAATTCATCGCACGAGGCAACATGATCGACATGGCCGTCGGCGTGGTCATGGGCAGCGCGGTCACCTCCGTGGTGAACGCGATCGTGGACAGCCTCATCAACCCGCTCATCGCGATGGTGTTCGGCAAACCGGACATGAGCGGCCTGCTCGCGTTCACGTTCAACGGCGCTACCGTCTCGTTCGGCGCGGTGCTGGGGGCGCTGCTCAACTTCCTCGTCATCGCCGCGGCCGTGTACTTCTGCGTCCTCGTGCCGATCAACAAGTTCCGTGACATGACCGACGCGATGCTCATCAAGGCGAAGCTCAAGCAGGAGGCGGACGAGAAGGCGAAGGAGCCCGAGGTCACGCCCGAGGAACGCACCGTCGAGCTGCTCACCGAGATCCGCGACCAGCTGGCCGCCGCGGACCAGGATTCCGTGGCGAGGAAGGATACGACGGACAGCAGGGCCGATTGAACCGCCGGTTCCGTCGACGATGACGACGCAACCGCATCGGCCATGACGAACGGATGACAGTGGATGGTGGTGCCCGCTACCCCTCGAGGTCCGCGGCGCGCAGGTTGCGGGTGATGGCACGTTCGCGGGCGCCCTTCGTGGCATAGAGTCCCGCTGCGACGAACAGAAACATCGCCGTGCAGCAAATCCACAGCACACGGCCGCCGAACCCGCTGATGACCCATCCGCCGACCAGCGGCGCCGCGCCGTTCGAGAGCGCCCAGACCAGGTTGTACAAGCCCTGGTAGGTGCCGCGGGTCTCAGCCGGCGCAAGGTTCGCGACGGTCGTCGCGGCGATCGGGAACGTGCCGAGCTCGCCGAGCGTCCACAGCACGGTGGCGACCGCGAATCCATGCCATGTGGTCGCGCCGATCTGGAACATGTAGCCGAACGCCGTCATCAGCATGCCGAGCACAAGCACGCGCGTGTTGCTCATCCGGTTGAACACGGCGATGGCGGGAATCTGCAGCAGACACAGCATGCCGCCGTTGATGGTGAGCAGCACCGAATACTGGTCCGTGCCCATGCCAAGCCCGGTCATCGCGATCGGCAATCCGCTGGTCATCTGGAAGTACGCAATCGTGTAGCCGAACATGAGCACCACCATCGACAGGAACGGCCAGTCGGTGAGCGCGCGACGGTAGTTCGCCAGCATCGACACGTTCCGCCGCCCCACGGCATCGGCGGGGCGCGTCTTCACGACGGTTCCACCGACGGTTCGCGCCGCATGCACGCGAGCCTCGTGGAAGAAGAACGCGAGCAATCCGGTGGCGACCACGAGGATGAGCGCCTCAGCATAGAACATGAGCGTGTACGAGATCTTGACGAGCTGGTTCGCGATGATCGGCCCGATGGCGAACCCGAAGTTCACCGCCCACGTCTGCAGCGTATAAGCGCGCTTCTGGTCGCGCATCGGCACCACGTCGGCGATGTACGCGGCGATGGCCGGCGTGGGGATGGACGAGATGGCGCCGTAGACAAGCAGCATCGCGCCCATGACCATGGGATCGTCGATGAAAGAGAGCAGCACGAGCATCGCCGCGGCGCCGAGCTCGCCGGCTATGATCATGGCCGGCCTGCCGAACCTGTCGGACAGGGAGCCGCCGAACAGGCAGCCGAAGATGCCGCCGAATCCGTACATGGAGACGATGGTGCCGGCAAGCCCCGCATCCACATGCAGATCCTTGACAAGATACATGGACATGAACGAGATGACGAACCGGCCCATCCACAGGATAAGCAGGGCGAGCCACAGGCCCCAGAACAGCAACGGCAGACCGAAGACGACGCGACGGCCCATCCTCTCATTCGTCCTTCCACACATGGGGCACCATCCTATGGGCACGCTCGTACACGGCCCGCATGGACCGCCATGCGTATCCACCCGTTGCCGGAACCGGCGTCCGGACGTTAGAGTGGGCCTCGGACAGCGGACCACCGAAAGACAAGACAAGGAGACATCATGACCCGGAAGGCGTTGATCGTAGTGGATGTGCAACCGACGTTCTGCGAAGGCGGCGAACTCGGCGTGGAAGGAGGCAACGCAATCGCCGAACGCATCGCGACGTACGTGAAGTCGCATCGCGGCGACTACGCGTACATCGCCACCACGCAGGACTGGCACATCGAGCCCGGCTCCCACTGGTCCGAGACGCCCGACTTCGTGGACACCTGGCCCGTGCACGGCAAGGCCGGCACACCGAACGCCGACCTGCACCCGGCAATCAAGACGCTGGGCATCGCACACCACTTCAAGAAAGGCCAGTACGCGGCCGCCTACTCCGGATTCGAAGGCATCGAGGACGACACCGACACGATCCAGAGCCGCGAGGAGGTCGACGCGGCGCTCGCCGCCGGTCGCACGCTCGCCAACGCGCTGAAGGCCGCGGACGTGACCGAGGTCGATGTCGTCGGCATCGCCGAATCGCATTGCGTCAAGGAGACCGCGCTCGACGCGGTGAAGCTCGGTTATCCGACCACCGTGTTCGAGGACCTGACCGTGCCGGTCAGCGAGGAACTGGGAGTCGCCGCACGCAAGGAGATGGCGGAGGCCGGCGTCACGCTCACCGAATCCCGCTGAACCGTGCCGGCCGGCCGACGGTCGGATGCCCGAACATCAGGGGCGATTCAGGCATGTCCCCGATTGCCCGTTCGGATTCCCGGTGCGATGCTGGGATTGATTCGCGGCCGGAGGCGCGACGCGCCGGCCATGGCCCGTGACCGGCGCATGAACCGCAGGGAGGACGTGACGGTATGACATGGAACGACGGAACGCATGGTCCGAAAAGGACGGCCGTCCCGATCGCGGTCCTCATGACGACCGGGGCGTGCCTCATCGTGGTCGCGTTCGTCGTCGTGTTCCTATGGGCCCGTTCCGGCACGGCCGGACGGACCGTATCGCAGCCAGCCGATCACTGCACGGTGACGACCGCGGACGGCGGGTACCCGTTGAGCCCCACGCAGACGCGCAACGCGTCGCTCATCGCCGCAATCGCCGTCCGACGAGGGCTCCCCGACCATGCTGCCACGGTGGCGATCGCGACGGCGATGCAGGAATCGAAGCTCGTCAACCTCGACCATGGCGACCTTGATTCGGTGGGATTGTTCCAGCAGCGGCCGAGCCAGGGGTGGGGCACAGTGGAGCAGCTGACGGACGAATCGTATGCGACGAATGCCTTCTACGACGAACTGGTGAAGGTCGCCGACTGGCAGACGATTCCGGTGGAGGACGCCGCACAGGCGGTGCAGCGTTCCGGCTACCCCGACCTGTACGCGCAATGGGACGGCATGGCCCGCGCATGGGCGGCCGCGTTCACCGGCGAGACCGCGGCCGGCGTCACCTGTTCGATCCATACGAAGGTCTCCCACGATCCGGACGGTCTCGTCACGGCATTCCGGGACATGTTCCCCTCGGCGACGATCGCGGGCCAGTCCACGACGGACGACGGCTCGGCCGCCTCCCCCACGGCGCTGACTATTACATTGCCGGAGGAATCGTCCGGATCGGATCCGGGGCGCCAAGGATGGCAGGCCGCGACGTGGCTGGTCGCGCACGCGCACGAATACGGCGTGGACACCGTGCATGCGAACGGCATGGGTTGGGCCCGGACCTCAGGCAGGTGGACCGGGGCCGAAAGCATGGAGCGGACGGTCACCGTGACGCTGCGATAGGTACTCCGCTCCCCGCAAAGAACACGCTTCCCCTCAGCGGAGTCGGACCGCGACACGCCGTGGGTACGATTATCCGCCGTTTTTCTCCAGCATCCCCGGAGTCGCGGTTATCGTGGGTCCGCAATACGGCAATCCTCATGGAATCGGAGGTTCGACATGACCGTTTCACGGGGTTCATGGAATCGTCGGGAGAAGGCGAAGCACAGGAAGGACGCGAAGGATCGTCTCAAGCGGGAGCGGACCGCGAACGAGGCGGCGGCCCGCGATTTGGTGGCCGTATCCACGGCGGCGACTGACCCGTTCACCTTCTACTCGTCGTATCGTCACGGAAGCCGCCGCTTCACGATCCACGTGGGACCGACGAACAGCGGCAAGACGCACGACGCGCTGGAGGCGTTGAAGTCCGCAGGCTCCGGCGCGTATCTGGCTCCGCTGAGGCTGCTTGCGTTGGAGACCGGGGAACGCCTTCGCGGCGAAGGACTGCCGACGGACATCATCACGGGTGAGGAACGGTCTTTGGACGGGGACGGACGCTTCGTCTCGCAGACCATCGGGACCCTGCGCCTGGACCGCGAATACGCATGCGTGGTGATCGACGAGGCGCAGATGATCGCGGATCCCGCCCATGGCGGCGCGTGGACGAGGGCGATCCTCGGCGTGAACTGCCCGGACATCCATGTCTGCTGCGCACCCGAGGCGCTGGCCATCGTCGAATCGCTGATCGCCATGTGCGGAGACCGGGCGGACGTGGTACGTCACGATCGTTCCACTCCGCTTCTGGTGGAGGCGAAGCCATGGGACGGTACCCCGCGGGAAGGCGACGCGATCATCGAATTCTCCCGTCACGACGTGTTGAGGACCGCCTCCGCAATCGAGGAGGACGGCATTCCGACCGCGATCGTGTACGGGGCGCTGCCGTGGGCGGCGCGACGCGCCGAGGCCCGACGCTTCGCTTCCGGCGAGGCGAAGGTGCTGGTCGCGACCGATGCGATCGGCATGGGCATGAACCTGCCGATACGCCGCATCGTGTTCAGCGCGAACCGTAAATTCGACGGCATGCGGAAACGGATGCTCGACGCGGTGGAGGTCAGACAGATCGCCGGACGTGCGGGACGTCTCGGCATGTTCGACAAGGGACTGGTCACTTCGGACGCACGGTCGAACGCATGGCTGGAGGATTGCCTGACCGGCACGGTGGCACCGATCAGCAAGGCGAGGGTTCCGTTCCCTCTCGGACTCGGACTGGACGACTCCGTGCCGCTGACCACGATCCTCAAGGTGTGGGCGAACGCCCCCATCCGATTCGACACGCTTGAACGAGAACGCCTGCACCGGCAACGCGCCATCGCGACACGGTTGGAGACAATCGCCGGCACGCGCAGGGACTTCCCCTACGACCGGCACACCATCCTGACCATGTCGTTCCTCCCCGCGGATGAGGTCCGTGACATGGATGAGCTCGTCTCCCTGTTCAGGGGACTGGTCCAGTCGCGCCATCCGATGCTGCCGGGCGGCGCCGAATGGCGGGAACGGTTCGCCGCCGAGCCCGACCGTCTTGGGACGCTCGAACGGGACATCCGGATTCTGACGCTGCGCTACGCATTCGCCGACGCGCTCGGACTCATGGACGAGGCGATGGACGGAATATTCGCCGTGACCCGTGAACGTTGGGACCGGGCCGTGATCGACAAGGTGGCCGGACCGAAGGCGTCCCTGCTGGGTTCGCGCATGTACGGCCGCGCCGAATGGGACGATTGGGACGACGATGAGGACCCGTATACGAACGGCGCATGGCGGTTCTGAAAGGGCGGTCCGAAAACGCGCCCTGCTCCCCCACGTCCATGGAGGAGCAGGGCCGTCTCCGCACGCATCCACGGTCCTGATCGCGCGAAACACGCCATATGGTTTTCCGACGGTTTTCCCAGTGTCGGCTTTCGCCGGTTGTAGAATTGACGACTATCGGGACACGGGACGACGCAGTCCATCGCGGTTCCGAAACGGATCTCCCTTCAAGGAGGTCTGGTTCACGAAGAAGTGAAGGAGTTACCAATGAAGACGAAGACGACCGTCAAAGCGACCGCCTTGCTGGCGGCCTCGGCGTTGGTCCTGCTGTCCGGATGCGGCGCGTCCCAGCAGCAGCCGGCCGACACGGAAGGCGAAGCGAGCGGCACCGTGACCGTGTGGGCATGGGAGCCCGCGCTCAAGCCGCTGGTCAAGAAGTTCGAGAAGAAGTACCCGAACATCAAGATCAAGCTCACGAACGTGGGCACCGCTCCCAAGACGACCTCGGCGTTCACCAACGCGTTCGCCGCCGGCTCAGGCATGCCCGACGTCGTCCAGTTCGAGTACTCGACGCTGCCCCAGATCGTGTACGGTTCGGAAGGTGCGCTGGAGGACCTCTCCACCTACCCGATCTCCGGCTGGAAGGACTTCTACACGTCCGGCCCGTGGAGTTCCGTGAACGTAAACGGCGGCATCTACGGCGTGCCGATGGATTCCGGACCGATGGCGCTGTTCTACAACAAGGCCACCTTCGACAAGGCCGGCATCAGCGAGCCGCCGAAGACGTGGGACGAGTTCTACGAGGACGCGAAGAAGATCCATGCGCTCGGCGACGACTACTACATCAGCTCGTACGCGGGCGACACGAACGACTCCAACAGCATCGTCGCGTTCTGGGCGCAGGCCGGGGCCAAGCCGTTCTCCATGGACGGCGAGAACCTCACAATCTCGCTGAAGAACGACGCGACCATCAAGAAGGTCAACGACTACTGGCAGCGCATGATCGACGAGGGACTGATCGCGAAGAACATCCCGAGCTGGTCGGACGAATGGTTCCGCAGCTTCGCCGACGGCACGAACGCGGCGATCGTCACCGGCGGATGGATGCCCGCGAACCTGGCCGGCAGCTCCGCCGCCGCATCCGGTGATTGGCGCGTCGCCCCGACTCCGGTCTGGAGCGATTCCGACACGATCAACAGTTCGAACGGCGGTTCCACGCTCGCGTTGGTCTCCTCGTCGAAGAACAAGAAGGCCGCATGGAAGTGGCTCGAGTACGTCACGCACGACAAGGAGGGCATCGCCGCGTACACGGACGCCGGCGGCTTCCCGCCCAGCAAGGACCGGCTCCAGGACGAGGAGTTCCTCAAGGGCTCCGAGGAGCTGTCCGCGTACTTCGGCGGGCAGGAATACAACAAGGTCCTCGCCCAGTCCGCGCTCGACGTGAAGGAGGCGTTCGTCTTCCCGCCGTTCTGGGGCTACGCGATGACCGCGTTCGGCGACTCCTTCGGCTCGGTCTTCCAGGGCTCCGGCAAGCTCGACGACGCTGTGGGCACCTGGCAGCAGAAGCTCGTCGACTATGCGGACCAACAGGGATTCACCGTCAAGGAATAGTCGGATGACCGGTCGATTCCGTTGATACGCGGGGAGGGCCGCCACGTATTCCACGTGGCGGCCCTCCCCGCGTATCAACGCGTTATCGTCGCGTTACCATCGCGTTATCGTCGATGACACGCACGCCTATCACAGCGTCTTGAGCTGTGCGGCGATCTGCACGGCCTCGACGCTGGCCTCGGCCTTGTTGCGTGTCTCCTGCCATTCGGTCGCGGGCACGGAGTCGAGCACGATGCCCGCTCCGGCCTGCACGCTCGCCTCATGGTCGCGCAGAAACGCGGTGCGGATGGCGATGGCCATATCGAGGTTGCCGGAGAAGTCGAAGTAGCCGACGGTGCCGCCGTAGATGCCGCGGTCAGCGACCTCCAGCTCGTCGATGATCTCGACCGCACGCGGCTTGGGCGCGCCGGAGAGCGTGCCGGCCGGGAACGCGGACTTGAACACGTCGAACGCGGTCAGCGACGGGTCGACGCGGCCGGTGACCGTCGAGCAGATGTGCATGATGTGGCTGAACCGCTTGATGTCCATCAGGGAGACGACTTCGACGGACTGCGGAACGCACACCTTGCTCAGATCGTTGCGTGCCAAGTCGACGAGCATGATGTGCTCGCTGCGCTCCTTCGGATCGGCGAGCAGCTCCTTGGCGAGCTTCGCATCCTCCTCGGGGGTGGCGCCACGCGGACGGGAGCCGGCGATCGGGAAGGTCATCGCGTGGCCGTTGTCGACCTTGATGAGCGTCTCGGGGCTGGAACCGATGACGTTGAAATCGCGGCCCTCGGCGTCGGTGAGCGCCATGAAATACATGTACGGGCTCGGGTTCAGGGTGCGCAGCACACGGTACACGTCGAACGGGTCGGCCGGCGAATCGATGTCGAGACGCTGGGAGATGACGACCTGGAACACGTCACCGTCCACGATGTGCTTCTTGGCGGCCTCGACGGCCTGCTCGTACCGGCTCTTCTCCGTACGGAAGCGCAGCTGCGGCTGTGCCTTCGACGGGTCGAGCGCGTTGACGCGCGCCTCTCCCGGGGTGGGCGTCGCCGCGTTACGCTGCATCCGCTCGAGCCGCGCCACGGCCTGATCGTAGGCGATGTCGGCGCGCGTGGGCTTGTCATCCACGTTGACCGCGTTGGCGATGAGCCACACGGATCCGGAGACGTGGTCGACGACGGCGATGTCGGTGGCGAGGGCGAGCACCATCTGCGGCTGGCCGGTCTCGTCCGGGGCCTCGGCGCGCAGGGTCGGCTCCCAGTGGCGGATCGCATCCCAGCCGACGGTGCCGACGAGACCGGAGGTGAGGTTCGGCAGTCCCTCGACGTGCGGCGCCTTCAGCGTCTTCAGCGCGGCGTGCGCGACCTCGACGACGTCGCCCTCGGTGGGAACTCCCGCGGGCACGGTGCCGAGCCAGCTCGCGTTGCCGTCCTTGTCGGCGCGCAGCTGGGCCATGGAATTCACGCCGATGAAGCTGTAGCGGCTCCACGTGCCGCCGTATTCGGCGGATTCAAGGATGAACGTGCCGCTTCGGCCGTTGGCGAGGCGCTCGTAGAAGCCGACCGGGGTGAGCGAGTCGGCGAGGAGCCTCCGCACGATCGGGATGACGCGATAGCCTTCGTCGGCGAGCCTATGGAACTCCTGGCGGGAGGGCCAGGTGTCGCCCCAGTTCAGGTCCCTGACGCTGTTGGCATGTGCGGCGCCGTCCGCGGCGTTCGTGCGCTCGCTCATCGTTCCTCCTCCTGTTCCTTCGTGCGATGCCCAACGACGACCGGCAGCGGACCGCCTTCGAGGAAGCAGCTGCGCTTGCCGGTGTGGCATGCGGCACCGACCTGGTCGACCTCGACGAGCAGCGCGTCGCCGTCGCAGTCGAGCGCGACGGATTTGACGTACTGCACGTGCCCTGAGGTGTCGCCCTTGCGCCAGTACTCCTGACGGGACCGGGACCAGAAGGTCACGCGTCCGGTGGTGAGGGTGCGGCGCAGCGCCTCGTCGTTCATGTAGCCGACCATGAGCACCTCGTGCGTGTCGTACTGCTGGATGACTACGGCGACGAGGCCTTTGGCGTCATGCTTGAGACGCCGCGCGATGCGCGGGTCGAGTTCGGTGGTGTTGTCGTATGCGATGTCTGTCATGTTCTCTCTGCGCTTTTCTGCATGCTGCAGTCGGAACGGTTTTGCCGCGGGTCGCCCGTGTCACCTTCCGATTGCTGGTGTCTGTTGTGTCCGATGTCAGCGCACGGTGTAGCCGTGACGTTTGAGTTCGGCCTTGACGTCGGCGATGGTCATGAGCCCGTAGTGGAAGACGGACGCGGCGAGCACCGCGTTGGCGCCGGCCTCGATGGCGGGTGGGAAGTCCTCGACCTTGCCGGCGCCGCCGGAGGCGATGATCGGGATCTTGACCTCCTTGCGCACGGCACGGATCATCTCCAAGTCGAAGCCCTGTTTGGTGCCGTCGGCGTCCATCGAGTTGAGAAGGATCTCGCCGGCGCCGAGCTGTTCGGCGCGCTTGACCCACCAGATCGCGTCGATGCCGGTGGACTTGCGTCCGCCCATCGTGGTGACTTCGAAACCGGACTGCGTGTGCTGCTCGCCCTTCTCGCGACGGGCGTCGACGGAGAGGACCAGCACCTGGTTGCCGAAGCGTTCGGCGACGCGGCTGATGAGCGTGGGGTCGTTGATGGCGGCGGTGTTGACGCCGACCTTGTCGGCGCCGCAGCGCAGCAGCGAGTCGACGTCCTCGGGGGTGCGCACGCCGCCGCCGACGGTCATCGGGATGAAGACCTGTTCGGCTGTGCGGCTGACCACGTCGACCATCGTACCGCGGTGTGAACTGGAGGCGGTCACGTCAAGGAAGGTGAGCTCGTCGGCGCCCTGACGGTAGTATTCGGCGGCAAGCTCGACGGGATCGCCGGCGTCCTTCAGGTTCTCGAAATGGACGCCCTTGACCACTCGTCCGGCATCGACGTCCAGGCACGGGATGACTCGAACCGCCAACGACATAACTTGCACTCCCCTGTTCTAGGCTTTCGTTGTTCCGCGTTCCAGAGTACCGACGGCATGTCGCACGGACGTCCGCCGTCTCATTTCTCCGGGAGGCGGCCGTCACGCCTTGCCGAACGCCTCCCGGGTCTTGGCGGCGAGCTGTCCGCAGGCGCCGTCGATGTCCTGGCCGCGGGTGTCACGCAACGTGGCGGTGATGCCGGCGGCGTGCAGGATCTCCAGGAACCGGGCCTCGTCCTCCGGCTTGGAGGCGGTCCAGCGGGAGCCTTCGATCGGGTTGAGCGGAATCGGGTTGACGTGCGCCCAGTTGTCGCCGTAATGGTTGATGCGTTTGGCGAGCAGGCGTGCGTGCTCGGCCTGGTCGTTGATGCCGCGCATCAGCGCGTATTCGATGCTGACGCGGCGCTTGGAGGCGAGGAAGTAGTCGTGAGCGGCATCGAGCACCTGCGTGGTGTCGAAACGCTTGTTCATCGGCACGAGCTCGTCGCGCAGCTCGTCGCTCGGCGCGTGCAGGGAGACGGCGAGACGGACGGGGATGCCTTCGGCGGCGAGTTTCCTGATGCCGGGGACGACGCCGACGGTGGACACGGTGATGTTGCGCGCGGAGATGCCGAAGCCCTCCGGCGGCATCGCGGAGATCTGGCGTACGGCGGACAGCACGGATCGGTAGTTGCCCATCGGCTCACCCATGCCCATGAACACGATGTTGCTGAGCCTGCCGGGGCCGCCTGCGACCTCGCCGTCGCGCATCATACGGGCGGCGACACGCACCTGTTCGAGAATCTCGCCGGCGGACATGTTGCGCGTCAGTCCCAGCTTGCCGGTGGCGCAGAACGGGCATCCCATGCCGCAACCGACCTGGCTGGAGATGCACAGAGTGGTGCGGGTCGGGTAGCGCATGAGCACGGATTCGATGTGGGAGCCGTCGAACAGCCGCCACAGGGTCTTGATGGTGGTGCCTTCGTCGGCGACCTGACGGGTGACCTCGTGGATGAGCTCGGGGAAGAACGCGGCGGCGGCCTCGTCGCGCTTGGCGGCGGGGAAGTCGGTGAATTCGGCGGCGTTGACGTCGAAGTGGCCGTAGTAGTGGTTGGCGAGCTGCTTGACGCGGAACTTCGGCATGCCGAGCTCCTTCGCCTTCGCGACGCGCTCCTCGTCCGTCATGTCGGCGAAGTGCAGCGGTGGCTTGCCGCGACGGGCGTGGTCCTTGGAGAGCACGTCACGGAACGCGCCTGTGGTGCCTCCGGGGGTGATGCCGGTTTCCGGGATGTCCTGATGCTGGTCGACCATCTGCGGCTTTCCTTCGATGTCATGTCGTTGTCTGGTGCGGTATGGGACCGCACGGCCCTTCCATCGCGAAGGCCGGGCGATGCATGGTGCAATCGGCCCGGCCCGTGCGATGCGGTGTTCATGGGATCGTCGTCACAGTCCGGTGAACCACATGAGGATGCAGGTGAACGGCGCCGCCATGAGGATGGAGTCGACGCGGTCCATGACGCCACCGTGCCCCTTGAGCAGATGTCCCATGTCCTTGATGCCGAGATCTCGTTTGATCATCGAGGCGCACAGGTCGCCGAAGGTGCCCACCACGCCGACGAGCACGCCGGAGAGGACCGGGACCCACCACTTGGAGGCCCACACGTCGGACGTGTACGTGCTGAACATGACGGCGAAGGCGCCGGCCATCGCGAAGAGGACGGATCCCGCCAGCCCCTCCCAGCTCTTCTTCGGGGAGATGCGCGGCGAAAGCTTGTGCCTGCCGAGCCATGCACCGGCGAACAGACCGCCGGTGTCGGACAGGGCGGGCAGGAACACGAGCATGATCGCATGAGCCACCGGGTGTCCGTGGAAGGTCAACGGGATGATGATGCAGCAGGCGAGCAGCGGGATGTACAGCACGGTGAGCACGGACACGGCGACGTGGCTCAGCCGGGAGTGATGCTGCTCTCCCCCGTCGTGGTTGAACGAGGATTCGAGACGGGCGCCGGCCTCGGTGCTGGAGAGCTTGGCGGCGACGGCGAGCGACAGACGGTTGCCGAAGCTCATCTTCGCGGTGGCGGTGACGGCGACGAGCATGATGGACGCCATCACGCACAACGCCATGGCGACCACGTGCAGCGGCGCGTAGTACGTGGCGAACAGCGTCGCCGTCGAGCACAGCCACAGCATGACCACGGGGATGTGCAGCCCCACCGTGGCGAAGTCCACGCGCAGCTCCCACAGGGCCAGCAGCATGAACACGACGACCAACGCCACGAAGAGGTCGATGTCGATGAGCAATGCGGCGAGAATGACCGCGATGAGCAGAACGGCCGTGCCGATCGCCTGGGGCATGTTGCGGCCGGTCTTCTTGTTGATCTCGTCGAGAGCGACCTCGGCCTCTTCGTGGAGTTGTTCGTTGCGTTCCATAGTCGTTCGAGGAGGGTCGGTCAGACCTCCATGATCTCCTTCTGCTTGGTCTCGAGCAGGGCGTCGATTTCGTCGGTGACGGACTTGGTGACCTTGTCGAGGTCCTTGAGCAGGCGGTCGCCCTCGTCCTCGCCCATGTCGCCGTCCTTGACGGCCTTGTCGATGCCTTCCTTGGTCTTGCGGCGGATGTTGCGCACCGCGACCTTGCCGTCCTCGGCCTTGCCCTTGGCGAGCTTGACGTACTCCTTGCGGCGTTCCTCGGTCAGCTCCGGCATGGTCAGGCGGATGACGTTGCCGTCGCGGTTCGGGCTGACGCCCAGATCGGAGTTGCGGATGGCCTTCTCGACGGCGGCGGCCTGGGAGGCGTCGAACGGGGTGACGGACAGGGTGCGCGGCTCCGGGACGCCGATGGAGGCGACGGCCTTGATGGGGGTGGGAGCGCCGTAGTAGTCCACCACGATGCCGTTGAGCAGCGCCGGGTTGGCGCGGCCGGTGCGGATGCCCGCGAAGTTCTCCTTGGTGTTCTCCACCGTCTTGGCCATCTGTTCCTTGGCCTGATCGATGACGTTTGCCATTGTTGGTTCTCCTTTGGTGGTTCGTCCGTGAACGGTTTCGGTTTCGATTGTAGATGGTGCGGATCGGGTCGGCTCAGTCCGCCACGCGCGATTCGGCGGTGGACACGAGCGTGCCGATCTCCTCGCCGAGCAGGGCGCGGGTGACGTTGCCCGGCTCCTCGAGTCCGAAGACGCGGATGCGCTTCTTGTTGTCGCGCGCCATGGACAGGGCGGAGGCGTCCATCACGGCGAGGTTGTCGACGAGGGCGCGGTTGTAGCTCAGGGTCTCGAAGCGCTTGGCGTTCGGGTCCTTGCGCGGGTCGGCGGTGTACACGCCGTCGACGCCGTTCTTGCCCATGACGACCTCGTCGCAGTGGATCTCCAGGGAGCGCTGGATGGACACGGTGTCGGTGGAGAAGTACGGCATGCCGGCGCCGGCGCCGAAGATGACCACGCGGCCCTTCTCGAGATGGCGGATGGCCTTGAGCGGGATGTACGGCTCGGCCACCTGACCCATCGTGATGGCGGTCTGCACGCGGGTGGCCTGGCCTTCCTGCTCGAGGAAGTCCTGCAGCGCGAGGCAGTTCATCACGGTGCCGAGCATGCCCATGTAGTCGCCGCGGGAACGGTCGATGCCGGCCTGCTGGAGTTCGGCGCCGCGGAAGAAGTTGCCGCCGCCGGTGACGATGGCGACCTGCACGCCCTGCTCGACCGCGGGGACGATCTCCTCGGCGATGCGACGCACCACGTGCGGGTCGATACCGACCTTGCCACCCCCGAACGCCTCGCCGGAAAGCTTGAGCAGCACCCTGCGCGGTTTGTCCTTTGCCTCGTTGCCAGTCATACGTTTCGCCTTTCGTCCTAGGGCCCCTCGGCGTCCATGGCCGGGGTGTCCCACGAAAATTACCGTCTAACAGGTTATCCGGGATTCGCGACAGACGTTCCGCGAGCCGTCACCGGCGATGCGACGCCCACCAGTTGAGCACCGATCCCGCCACGACGAGCAGCGTGCCGCACCAGAACGGCAGGGACAGCGAAAGTCCCAGCATCAGCGCGCTGGCCGCCACCGAGAGCACGGGTGTGGCGTAGGAGGCGACGGCGAGCGTGTTGAGGCTGCCATGCAGGATGCCGTATCCCCAACATGCGTAGCCGCCGGCGATGACGGCCGCGCAGCCGAGGACGGCGAGCCAATCGACGATTCCCGGCATGGCTGCGGGCATGCCTTCGCCGGAGACGAAATGGATGATCCACAACGCGACGGCGACGCCCGGGAAAAACACCGATGTGCCGTCGAGTCCTCCGGACATGGACGGGGTGGCGACCGCGTACACGGACCATGCGAACGCGCCGAGGAACGCCAGCAGGTACGGCAGCGGGTTGGCCGCAATGTGCCCGACGGTCGCGGACGGGTCAAGTCCGCTGTTGCCGCCGACCGCCAAGGCGACGCCGAACGTGGCGACGACGGCCCCGGGCAGGGCCCGCCATACGGCGCCTTTGGCGCTGGGTCGAGCGAAGCCGGCGGCGAGCAGCACCATCATCGTCGGCCACAGATAGTTGACGAGGCTCACCTCCACCGATTGCGCGGCGTCGGACGCGAGCCCGATGGACAGGGAGATCGAGGACTCGTAGAAGACGAACAGTATGCCGCCGATCATGAGGTATCTCTTCGGATATGACCTGAGCGGCGCAGGCCTGTGGAACACGAGCAGCAGCACGACGCCGGTGGTATAGATCAGAGCGGATCCCAGTGTGGCGCCGAACGCCTCGGCGACGATGCGCACGAGCGCGGTCATCATGCTCCACAGCAGAATCGCGGCGAGTCCCACCGCCGTGGCGCGCGTGGCGGGAACGTGTTTCGGACGCGCTCCCCCGTCGTTCATCGGTCCGTTCATGTTCGTCTTCCCCTCCGTCGGCTCCGTTCCATGTGTCCCATACGTCCCCCATACCTTCGCAGCAACGACGATGGCCGTGCACCCCGGTCGATTGACAGGGGTGCACGGCCATCGACAACCGTCATTCACCGGACGGCTGGCTTAGAGGGGAATCAGTCCTCGTCGCCCTTGCCGACCTCGACGCGGGCGAAGGCCAGGGCCTTGCCGCCGACCTCTTCGAACAGCTTGCCGACGGTCTTGGACGGATCCTTGACGAACGGCTGCTCGAGCAGGACGACCTCCTTGAAGAAGGCGTTCAGACGGCCTTCGACGATCTTCGGGACGATCTTCTCCGGCTTGCCCTCGGCGAGGGACTTCTCGGTGGCGACGCGACGCTCGGACTCGACGACCTCGGCCGGGACGTCCTCGCGGGTGAGCCACTTGGCGCTCATCGCGGAAATCTGCAGCGCGGCCTCGTGGGCGACGGCGGCGCCGGCCTTGTCGGTGGCGATCATCGCGACGATGCTCGGCGGCATCTCGGCGGACTTCTTGTGGGCGTAGATCTCGACGTGCTCGCCGGAGATCTTCGCGAACTGGCCGACCTTGACGTGCTCGCCGAACAGGGCGGCGGCCTCCTCGATGGCCTCCTTGACGGTCTCGTCACCGGCCTTGGCGGCCAGCAGCTCGTCGGCGTTGTTCGCGTCGGCGGCGACGGCGTAGCCGAGGATGGTGTCGGCGAATTCGACGAACTTCGGGGTCTTGGCCACGAAGTCGGTCTCGGAGTTCAGCTCGACCGCGTAGCCGGTCTCGCCGTTGGCGCCTTCGACGACCTTGGAGGCGATGGTGCCTTCCTGGGCCTTGCGGCCCTCGCGCTTGCCGGCGGCGGCGATGCCCTTGGCGCGGATGATCTCCTTGGCGCGGGCGACGTCGCCTTCGGCCTCGGTCAGGGCCTTCTTGACGTCGAGCATGCCGGCGCCGGTGTCCTCGCGGACCTGCTTGATCAGAGCGGCGGTAATAGCTGCCATGAAACTTGTCTCCTTGAGATGAAACTCGATTGTTGTCCCCTAGGAAAGGAGGTGCAATCCTTGCTGCACCTCCAATCCTAGCGTCAGGTGGACCCTAGCGGGTCACTCGGCCTTGGCTTCGCCTTCGGCGGATTCGGCCGGAGCGGCTTCCTGATTCTCCAGGAGGTCCTTCTCCCAAGCGGCCATCGGCTGCTCGGAGGCACCCTCCTCCTTGGCGGCCTTGCCGGAACGCTCGATGAGGCCATCGGCGACGGCGTCGGCCATGAGGGTGGTCAGCAGCTCGATGCCGCGGATGGCGTCATCGTTGGCCGGAATCGGGTAGTCGACGGACTCCGGGTCGGTGTTGGTGTCGACGATGGCGACGACCGGGATGCCCAGCTTGTGGGCTTCCTCGACGGCCAGCGCCTCCTTGTTGATGTCGACCACGAACATCGCGGACGGGGTGCGGCCCATGTTGCGGATGCCGCCGAGCTGCTTCTCCAGCTTGTCCTTCTCGCGCTCGAGGAGCAGCAGCTCCTTCTTGGTCAGGCCGGAGCCGTGCACGTCGGAGAAGTCCATCTCCTCGAGCTCCTTGAGGCGGCTGACGCGCTTGGAGACGGTCTGGAAGTTGGTCAGCATGCCGCCGAGCCAACGCTCGGAGACGTACGGCATGTTCACGCGGGTGGCCTGGGCGGAGACGGCCTCCTGGGCCTGCTTCTTGGTGCCGACGAAGAGCACGGTGCCGTTGTGGGCCACGGTGGTCTTGATGAAGTCGTACGCCTTGTCGATCAGCTCGAGCGACTTGAACAGGTTGATGATGTGGATGCCGTTGCGCTGGGTGAGGATGTACTGCTTCATCTTCGGGTTCCAGCGGCGGGTCTGGTGGCCGAAGTGCAGGCCGGCCTTCAGCATTTCGCTCATCGTGATCTGAGCCATGGTAATACTTACCTTTCTGTCGGTTATTGCCTGGTCATGCGCACCCGAGTGCAGCCTTCGCCTGTGTCGCCACAGGTTCGGGCCGACCGACACGGGCCGTCGCGGACATGACGCGAATTCGTTGCACGCCGGTTGACGATATTGGGTGGCCCGGAACGGCTGCGACTCCGTCCCACGCCGGTTGGCGCACAAACAGTCAGGCTATCACGGCCTATGGAAAAGGCGTCGGCTCCCCTTCCCGGGGAACCGACGCCTGCGAATCGGAAAGGCCGGATTCACGGCCGCATGGTTCAGGCGGGCTGATGCTCCCGCATGTACTTCAGCGCGGCCCGGCGTTCCGCCTTCTCGAGACGGTCCAGATAGACATGGCCGTCGAGATGGTCGGTCTCGTGCTGGAGCATGCGGCCCATCAGGCCGTCGCCTTCGAGCACGATCTCCTTGCCGTCCAGGTCGATGCCGCGCACGCGGGCGTAGTCGGCGCGGCGCGTCTTGTACCACAGTCCCGGCACGGACAGGCATCCCTCGTCGCCGTACTGCTCGCCGCGGGTCTCCTCCAACATGGGGTTGAGGATGTAGCCGATCTTTCCGTCGATGTTGTAGGAGAACGCCCTGAGGCTCACTCCGATCTGGTTGGCGGACAGGCCCGCCCTTCCGGGGTCGTTGACGGTCTCGAGCAGGTCGTCCACCAAGCGGCGGACCGCGGGCGTGATCTCCCGGATCTCGTCGCACGGCGTGCGCAGCACGGGGTCGGGAACGATGCGAATCTCACGGATGGCCACGGTCTCACTCCTCCTTGTCGTCGGCGTTCGGAGCGTGGGCGCCGTCATCCCGTGCGTCGTCCGCCTGTCCGCGGCCGGCCTCGGCGGCGTCCCCCTGTTCCTCCTGCCGTTTGATCTTCTCGGATACGCTAGCAATGGAATCCGACACGTTCTCCCGGGCCTGCTCGTAGGCGGACCTCAACGCTTTGGGGTTGACGCTCTCGGAGGCCTGCTTGACGGTCTCGGCCGTGCGCTTGACCGATTCCGTGGTCCTGTCGAGGATGCGCACGGTGGCGGGCAGCGGCTTCGACGGTCCCTTGGGCGTGTAGATGTCGTTGTCGATGATGTCCGCGTACCGCGCGAGCACCTTCGGACGCACCACCTTGAGGCTCGGCGTGAGCGTGCCGGCGTCCTGGCTGAACTCCTCGTCCAGCACCACGAACTTGCGCACCGATTCGGCCCTGGAGACGTTAGCGTTCGCCTGGTCGACGTACTGCTGGATGAATGCGCGCACGGCGTCGTTCCTCGACACCTCGTCCATGGGGGCGTCGGGGTCGAGCCCCTGCGAGGCGAGCCAGGTGCGCGTCATCTCCGGATCGAGTTCGATGAGCGCGGCGATGAACGGCTTGCCGTCGCCGACCACCACGGCGTGCGCCACGATGGGGCAGGTGGCGATGGTCTCCTCCATCGGCGCGGGGCTGACGTTCTTGCCGCCCGCGGTGATGATGATGTCCTTCTTGCGCCCGGTGATGGTGACGAAACCGTCGTCGTCGATGGTGCCGAGATCCCCGGTGTGGATCCAGCCGTCCGCCGTCTTGGTCTCGGCGGTGAGCTCCGGCTGCCGGTAGTATCCGAGGAACACGTTCGGTCCGGTGAGCAGCAGTTCGCCGTCCTCCCCCTGCTTCACGCCCATGCCGGGACCGGGCTTGCCGACGGAGCCGACCTTGTTGTCGTCCTGCCAGTTGACGAGCATGGGGGCGGCGGTCTCGGTCATGCCGTAGCCCTGGATGAACGTGATGCCGTCCATGCCGTTGAAGAAGTGGGCGAGGTCCGGGTTGAGCGGCGCGCCGCCGCATGCCAGCCATGCCAGATTCGGGCCGAGCGCGGAACGGACCGACTTGCCGACCGTGCTCATGAAGAACGCGTGCTGGATGCGTGCGGCCGGCGAATGGCGCTTCCCGTCTTGTTCGTCGCGGGACCACTGCACGAAATGCCTGTACGCCGCGGCGAAGATGCGGCCGGCGATGCCGTTGCCGGCCTTCTGGGATGCGGCGTTGTAGACCTTCTCGAACACGCGGGGCACGCCGAGCAGATACGTCGGCTTGAACGAGCGGATGTCCGCGAGCAGATGCTTCGCACCCGGGATGTAGCCGACGACGCCGTGCCCGCCGATCGCCACGTATTGGATGTACCGGGCGAAACAGTGCGCCAGCGGCAGGAACAGCAGCAGCCGGTTCGACGTGTACAGCATGTCCTCGAGGATGATGTAGCCGTTCTTCACGATATGCGTGAAGTTGCGGTTGGACAGCATCGCGCCCTTCGGCTTGCCGGTGGAGCCGGAGGTGTAGACGATGGTGGTCATGTCGTCCGCCTTCACCCGCTTGATGGCGGCGTCGAGCTCCTCGTCGGTCACGTGGGCGCCGAAATCGGCGACGGCGTCGAGCCCGTCCGCCTTGAAGTTGAACACGTATTCGAGCCCCTTCACCGACGCACGCACCTGTTCGAGCGTCTGCGCGTGCAGGTGGTCGCCGGCGAACGCGATGAGGGGCGAGGTGTCCGCGATGATCGACGTCGCCTGCCTGGCCGAGTCCGTCTCGTAGATGGGCACGCTCACCGCGCCGATGGCGGCGCATGCGAAGTCCGTGACGCCCCACTCGTAGCAGGTGGCGGAGTAGATGGCGACCATCGTGCCCGGGCGCACGCCCAGGCCGAGCAGCCCCTTGGCGACCTCACGCACCCGGGCGAGCATGGCCGATGCGGTGACCGTGTGCCAGACGCGGCCGGCGTCCTGGTATTCTGCGATCTCGTCGTCGGGAGCGCTTGAGGCGCGGTCGGCGAGCAGCGAGAATATCGTGTCGTCGTCGGTGGTCACGTATTCGGGTTCGGAAACAAATTCACGCAACATAGTCCCAGACTATACCCACTGCCCTGTCCGCCGTCATCCCGCGTCGCGTCCCGTGCGGAGGGGCTCACCCGAGGTCCGCCACCGAGCACATCCACCGGCATCCGATGTAGACGAGCTTGAGGTTCGTCCAGAACGTGGTGCGCCCCACCGTCAGGTGCACGGCCACTTCGAACGTGGTTGGCCCCACCAGCATGCCGGTGACCGAGTGGGGTATGGACGGCAGGTACTTGAGCATCATCCGCAGCTCCTCGTCGCGCTCCATCCTCGTACGCATGAGGTATGAGAAGGTCTCGAGCCGTCTGAGGCAGGGCGCGGTCAACGCCTTCCGCAGCGTCGACGAGGCGATCTGCCCACGGACGACATCCAGCGACAGGCACGCCACCCGGCACGAGGAGAGCGCCAGCGCATGGCATTCGCCCTCGTCGGGGCATTCGTCGAACGTGGTGATGATATGGTATGGCACCGGCTCGGCGGACAGCTCCACCTGGATGAACCCGTCGCGCGAGTTCGGCTGCCGGCATGACTCTCGGACGGTCCCTTCGATCGTCTCCCCGCAACCTCTCATATGTCCTCCTTGTCCGGGCCTCGCCGTCGAGGCCGGTAGAGGACCAGCACACCATACGGATGCGCCCCGCGTCAATGCCGCGGGGCGCATGGTGCATGGATGTGGATGGGCCTGTGGATAACCCTCAGCGCTGTCCACCGTACGGCGTGACGACCACGCCGCAGCGCTGGAAGTTCTTCACGTCCACGTAGCCGGTGGACGCCATGGCGCGGCGCAGCGCGCCGATGAAGTTGGTGGTGCCGTCAGCGGTGTGGCTCGGTCCGAACAGGATCTGCTTGAGCGGGGCCACGGTGCCGACGTCCGTGCGGAAGCCGCGCGGCAGCGTCTGGTGTCGCGCCTCGGCGCCCCAATGCTTGCCCTTGCCGGGGGCCTCCTCCGCGCGGGCGAGCGGGGCTCCGAGCATGACGGCGTCCGCGCCGAGCGCCAGGGCCTTGACGAAGCTGCCGGAATCGCCCATGCCGCCGTCGGCGATGACCTGGACGTATCGTCCGCCGGACTCGTCCATGTAGTCGCGACGGGCCTCGGCCACGTCGGCGATGGCGGTGGCCATCGGCGCCTCGACGCCGATGGTGCGGCGGGTGGCGGAGACCGCGCCGCCGCCGAAGCCGACGAGCACGCCGGCCGCGCCGGTGCGCATCAGGTGCAGGGCCGCGGTGTAGTTGGCCGCGCCGCCCACGATGACGGGCACGTCGAGGTCGTAGATGAACTGCTTGAGGTTCAGCGGTTCATGGTCCTGGGAGACATGTTCGGCGGAGACGACGGTGCCGCGGATCACGAACAGGTCCACACCGGCCTCCACCACGGTGGAGTAGAACTGCTGCGTACGCTGCGGCGAAAGCGCGCCGGCGACGGTGACGCCGGCGTCGCGGATCTCATGCAGGCGCTTCGTGATGAGCTCCGGCTTGATCGGCTCGGCGTAGATCTCCTGGATGCGGGCGGTGGCGCGGTCCTCGGGAAGCTCGGCGATCTCCTCCAACAGCGGAGTCGGGTCGTCGTAGCGGGTCCACAGACCCTCCAGATCGAGCACGCCGAGCGCGCCGAGCCGGCCCATGGCAATGGCGGTGGCGGGGCTCGTCACCGAATCCATCGGGGCGCCGATGACCGGCACGTCGAACTCATAGGCGTCCACCTGCCAGGAGGTGGAGACGTCCTGGGGGTCGCGCGTCCTGCGGGAGGGGACGATGGAGACATCGTCCAGCGAGTAGGCCAGACGGCCCTTCTTGCCCAAACCGATTTCAATTTCCTGAGACATGGTTTCGAGACTAATGCCCGGATATGACAGGACGGGCGCACGGGAGGCGCCGCGTCTCACATAATCGACCCCGTGGGTCCGGCGTTACATTCATGCGCTAACAATGGTCACGTTCCAACAGCATCCGTCAGGAGGAAACATGGCCAAAATCAAGGTCGAAGGCACCGTCGTCGAACTCGACGGCGACGAGATGACGCGCGTCATCTGGAAGGATATCAAGGACCGTCTCATCCTGCCGTACCTCGACGTGAATCTCGACTACTACGATTTGGGCATCGAGAACCGTGACGCCACCGACGACCAGGTCACCATCGACGCGGCCAACGCCATCAAGCGTGAGCATGTGGGCGTCAAGTGCGCCACCATCACCCCCGACGAGGCCCGCGTCAAGGAGTTCGGCCTCAAGAGGATGTGGAAGTCCCCCAATGGCACGATCCGCAACATCCTCGGCGGCACCATCTTCCGCGAGCCGATCGTGATGAGCAACGTGCCGCGCCTGGTCCCCGGCTGGACCAAGCCGATCGTCGTGGCACGCCACGCCTTCGGCGACCAGTACAAGGCCACCGACTTCAAGGTGCCGGGAGCCGGACGTCTGACGGTCACCTTCACCCCCGCCGACGGATCCGAGCCCATCGAGCATGTGGTCTACGACTACGGCGAGGACGGCGGCGTGGCCCAGGTGCAGTACAACGTCAACGACTCCATCCGCGGATTCGCGCGCGCATGCTTCAACTACGGCCTCAAGCGCCACTACCCCGTGTACCTGTCCACCAAGAACACCATCCTCAAGGCGTATGACGGCCAGTTCAAGGACATCTTCGCCGAGGTGTATGAGACCGAATACAAGGAGCGCTTCGAGGCCGAGGGCCTGACCTACGAGCACCGCCTCATCGACGACATGGTCGCCAGCTCCCTCAAGTGGCATGGCGGCTACATCTGGGCCTGCAAGAACTACGACGGCGACGTGCAGTCCGATTCCGTGGCGCAGGGCTTCGGCTCGCTGGGCCTGATGACCTCCGTGCTCATGACCCCCGACGGGCAGACCGTCGAGGCCGAAGCCGCCCACGGCACCGTGACCCGCCACTACCGCCGCTGGCTCAAGGGCGAGAAGACCTCCACCAACCCGATCGCCTCGATCTTCGCATGGACCGGCGGTCTCAAGCACCGCGCCGACCTTGACGGCACGCCCGAGGTGCGTCATTTCGCCGAGACCTTGGAGAAGGTCATCGTCGACACCGTGGAGGGCGGGCAGATGACCAAGGATCTGGCCATGCTCATCGGCCCCGACCAGCCGTGGCTCGACACCGAAGGCTTCATGGACGCGCTGGATGAGAACCTGTCGAAGGCGCTGCACGACTGACGCCGGACGACCCGTGACCGATTGACGTCCCGGAGGTACCTGGAGGTACCCGGAGGGGAGGGCCGTCGCCGTGTGGGGATTCCACATGACGACGGCCCTTCCGTCTCGACGGACCGGAAGGAACGATTAGAATCGGTCAGCAGACATCACCTGCAGCATCGGAGGGACGGCTATGACTTCACACGGCGGACCACTCGTCCGTAGACTGACGGCCACGGCGGTATGCATCGCCATGACGTGCGCGCTCGGCGCATGCTCATCCTCCACATCGTCCGCCGGCGGCACTGACGCCACGGGCGCAGGCACCGGAACCGCCACGACGGACCCCGGTTCGGTCGCCATCTTCACGCCTTCCGACGGCGTGACCATCTCAGGCAACACGCCGTTGAACAAGTGGACGGCCTTCGTCCCCGAACTCACGAAGGCGCTGCGGAACCGCTCCTTCCCGAAGAAGAGCATCTCATCCTCCACGGCGGACAGTCTGGACGAGCAGAGCCGCGACGTCCAGGACTATGTGGTCGACCGCATCTCGTCGAAGACGGGCTCGTCGTCCTCCGACACGACCATCGTCGTCGCCCCGGTCACGGACCCGGACGACACGACACGCCAGTACGGGGACGTCGTCAGCCATGACGGCGCATCGGACGCGACGACGGACGACGCGGACGACGAAACCGCGGCGGACCGTCTCACGTCCGCGCTGTCGCTCGCCAAGGAGAACGGCATGCACGTTGTCATGCTGTCGGACACGGTTCCCGGAGTCGTCCCCGACGCCTACGTGCGCATGTCCACCGCGGAGGCGATCGGCAAGGTGCAGGCCACCAAGCTCGTCGACAAGCTCGCATTGGACAAGGTCAGCAAGGACAACCCCAAATACGTCGAAGTGTTGCTCCCCTATTCGCCGGATACGTCCGGAGAAGCGGACGACACCTCGGCGACGGACGGATCCGTCACCGGCGGCGAAGCGTTCGCCGCGGCCGCGTTCAAGGGTGTCTGGTCCGTGCTCGGCCCCTACTTCGCCTCCGGACAGGCGGTCAGCCTCTCCTCCACGCTCACTTCCGACACCACCGCCGACGATTGGCGCGATGTGGCGTTCGTGTCCGGCAAGGAGGACACGGTGCGCGCCGAACTGCGCGGCCGGCTTGGATTGGACGACGCGGACGCCAAAGCCGGGACCACCCGCATCGACGGCATCATCGCGATGAACGACTACACCGCCTCGGGCGTGGTGGACGAGCTCTCCGACTTGGGCTACACCGGTTCGGCCGCGGACATCAACCCGCAGATCACCATCTCGGGAATCGTGGAGAACATCACCGGCCGGAAGGATCTGGTGCGCGGCAAGGTGCCCGATCCCGTCAAGGCACCATCGGCTTCGGACGGCTCGAAGGACGCCGGCGACGATGCAAAATGGCCCATCGTGACCGGCTACGGCGCCTACGTCGATGCGATGCCCCGCATCGTCGCTGGACAGCAGTGGATGACCGCGTTGGAGGACCGCGCCACGTTGGCCGAGGATACCGCGCAGACGTGCCTCAGGCTCAACACCGTGGACGGCAACGGCTGGAGGAAGGGGCTGAAGTTCCTGACGACCACGAAGGTGAACGGGAAGAACACGCCCACCGTCTCCGTCGACCTGCTCGCGGTGAGCGCCTCCAACCTCAAGACCGCGCTCATCAATCCCGGCTACATCTCCCTCGCGGACGCCGGCCTGTGACCAGTACGGTCCGCGGTCTTCCTTCCGGGATCGCGGATTCCCTCACGAGTCCCCTTCGGAATGCGTTGCGCCCCCTGACCCGGCCGGGTCAGGGGGCGCAACGCATCGGACGCGAACCGGTTGCGGCGGCTCCGCGGAAAACGGTCAGAAGCCGAGGCGCTCGAGCTTCTTCGGATCCGACTGCCAGCCCTTGGCGACCTTGACGTGGAGGTCGAGACGGGCCTTCTGGCCGACGATGCGGTTCACCGGCGTGCGCAGCTTCTTCTTCACGGCGGTCAGATTCGATGCTCCACGACCGATGATGATCGGCTTCTGCGAATCGCGTTCCACATAGATGGAAACGTGCACGTCCGCCTTGCCCGCGTACGCCTCTCCGGATTCGTTGTCCTGCGGGTATTCGATGGAGTCCACGACGACGGCGAGCGAATGCGGCAGCTCGTCGTCCAGCTGTTCGAGGAACGCGCCGCGGATGAGTTCGGCGATGGTCTCCTCGGGGCGTTCCTCGGTGATCTGCTCCTCCGGATACATCTGCGGTCCTTCGGGCGTGTGCTCGATGAGCACCTTGCGCACCTCGTCGAGGTTGTCATGCGCGAGGGCGCTCACCGGCACGATGTCGGAGAAGTCGGCGAATTCGTTGATCTCGATGAGCTTCGAGACCAGCTGCTCGCGGGACAGCTCGTCGATCTTGGTGACGATGGCGACCAGCGGAATCCTCCAGGACCATGAGCCGTCGTCCTTCTTGACGGCGAAATCGGAGCGCAGACGGGACAGGATGCGCCTGTCGCCGGGACCGATCTCCTGGTCGGCGGGCAGCAGGAACGCCACCTCGTCCACTTCGGAGAGGCTTTCGTCGACGATGTCGTTGAGCCGCTGTCCGAGCAGGGTGCGGGGACGGTGGATGCCGGGGGTGTCGACCAGCACGAGCTGCGCATCGGGCGTGGTGAGGATGCCCCTGATGGCCTTGCGCGTGGTTTCGGGCCGGGAGGATGCGATGGCGATCTGCGTGCCGATCAACGCGTTGATCAGCGTGGATTTGCCGACGTTCGGCCTGCCCACGACCGCGACGAATCCGGAACGGTAGGGTCGTCCGGTCTCGGGGGTGGGGGCGTCGGTGCTGGGATTGGTCTCGTGTTCGGTCATGTCACTCCTCGTGGCTGTCATGGTCGCCGTGCTGGCCGTCGCGCGCGGCGTCGTCATCGCCGGCGGACGCGTTCTCGTCCGTCTTGTCATCTTCCCCATGCCCCTCGACGTGGGCCGGCTCCACGACGATGGTGGAGACCTTCTTGCGACGTCCGGCGGAATCGACGGCGGTGAGCCGCAGCCCGCGCGTCACGGCGGACGCTCCGACGATGGGCACGCGTCCGAGCAGCTTGGTGAGCAGGCCGTAGACGGTGTCGACGTCGTCCTCGTCGATGTCGATCTCGAACAACTCCTCGAGGTCCGCGATGGGCGTACGCGCGGGCATGCGCCATTTCCGGTCGCCGATCCTCTCGGGCTCCTCGCGCTGCGTGCGGTCGTGCTCGTCCTCGAGTTCGCCGACGATCTGCTCGATGGCGTCCTCGATGGTGACGAGCCCGGCGATGCCGCCGTATTCGTCGACCACGATGGCCACATGCTGGCGGGAGCGCTGCATCTGGTGGAACAGGTCGTCCACGGGCTTGGATTCCGGCACGAGCATGGGGTCCCGCACGATGGACGACACCTCACGCGTCGTCGCGGCGGGGTTGAACGCGGTGGCGCGCACCGCATCCTTGAGATAGGCGACGCCGATGAGGTCGTCCACGTCGTCTCCGATCACGGGGATGCGGGAGAATCCGGATCGGGAGCACAGCTTGAGCATGTCCTCGAGCGTCGCGTTCTTCTCGATGCAAATCATGTCGGTGCGCGGCACCATGATCTCGCGGGTGAGCGTGTCCGACAGGGTGAGCACGTTGCGCAGCATCTCGGACACTTCGGGGTCGAAGTCGTTCGATTCGACGAGCCGGTCGATGGTGGCGCGCCCCTGCTCCTGCTGGATCTTCTCCAGCTCCTCCTCGTCGGAGAGGTCCTGCGAGCGGCGGCGCCCGTCGGGGGCGGCGCCGATGCGGGTGAACGGCGCGATCCGGGTGGCGGCGGAGACCAATCGCGAATGCTCGATCATGATGTCGACCGGTTTGATGGCGCCGGTCTCGCGCGGGCGCACGGCCACGCTGACCACGCCGACGGCCAGCGCCACGACCACGCCCGCGACGATCTGGATCCACACGGCGAGTCCCCACACGGAGGCGACGATCGCGACGAGCACGCCGACGAGCACGTTGCAGGTGATGCGGAAGAACGCGCAGGCACCGGCCACGGCGTAGCGGTTGGCGATGAGGCGCTGCACCCGGTGGATGCGCGCGATCTTCTTCATGCGTGCGAATTGGGTGAGGTCGCCGTCCGTCTGCACCTCGAGGATGAGGTTGTTCAGACTCGCCCTGGTCACGCGTCCCACGGCCCCTTCGGCGGCGGCCAGGGACAGCGACAGCCATACCAGCAGCGCGGCGACGACGGTCAGCGCGGCGCTGACGGCGATCAGTGTCGGTTGGGAATACTCCATATCGGGTTCGTTCTTCCTTCGATGTGTCCTTCTGATGCGGTCCGACGCGGTCCGACGCGGCCGCGGTCAGCGCGTGATCTGACGTCCGGCGCCATGCTCGGCGTCGTACGCGGCGAGGGCGTCCACGCTGCCCGCGGGAAGCTCCACCGGAGCGCCGAGGTCGTGTCTCACCGCGATGAAGGTGAGCAGCAGCTGGCGTTGCAGCCCGAACATCTGGCGTTCCTGCTCCGGATTGACGTGGTCGTATCCGAGCAGATGCAGGATGCCGTGGATGGTCAGGAGCATCATCTCCTGGAGGATGCCGTGGCCGGCGGCGGCGGCCTGCTGCGCGGCCACCCATGGACAGATGACGATGTCGCCGAGCACTCCCTCCATGACGGTCTTGCCGTCCCCGGGACGCAGTTCGTCCATGGGGAAGCTCATCACGTCGGTGGGGCCCTCGAGGTTCATCCAATGCTCGTGCATCTGCGCGATGGGCTCCGGATCGACGAACAGGATGGTGAGGTCGGACTGGGTGCTCACCTTCATCTGGTCGAGCACCCATACTCCGAGGTCGGAGAAGAGTTTGGGGTCGATCGTCCATACGGTCTCGTTGGACACGTCAACGCTCATCGTTGTCCTTTCGGTCCTGATTCTGTGGGTCCCGGGCGCGTTCCCGGTCGGTCGCATCCGTCTTCCCGGCGGAGGGGTCCGTCGTCCCGTCCCCGCGTCCACGCCGGCCTTCGCGGCGTCGTCCGGCACGGGACATGGCGCGGTGGTCGCCGTCCAATCCTTCGTTGCGGTTGTACGCCTCGACGATGAGTCCGACGAGATGATGCCGGACCACGTCCTCGGGGCTCAGATGCACGAAGGCGATGTCCTCGATGCCGCCGAGGATGCGCTCGATGGTGGCCAGTCCGGACCTGGGCACGGCGAGGTCCACCTGCGTGATGTCGCCGGTGATCACCATCTTCGTATTGAATCCGAGTCTGGTGAGGAACATCTTCATCTGCTGCTCGGTGGTGTTCTGGGCCTCGTCGAGAATCACGTAGGCGTCGTTGAGGGTGCGTCCACGCATGTAGGCGAGCGGCGCCACCTCGATGGTGCCGTCGTCCATCAGCCGTTTCATCTGATCGGCGCCGAGCATGTCGCCGAGGGCGTCGTAGAGCGGCCTCAGGTACGGATCGACCTTGTCGTTCAACGTGCCGGGGAGGAAGCCGAGGCTCTCCCCCGCCTCGACGGCGGGCCGGGTGAGGATGATGCGGCGCACCTGTCTGTCCTGGAAGGCCCGCACCGCCTTGGCCACCGCGAGGTAGGTCTTGCCGGTGCCGGCCGGTCCGATGCCGAAGGTGATGATGTGTGATTCGATGGCGGCCACGTACGCCGCCTGTCCGGCCGTCTTCGCCCGCACCGGGTTGCCTGCGGCGTACGTGATGACGCCGGGCACGGTGGGTCGGCGGCGGTCCTCGCCGTCATGCCGGGCGCGGTTCGTCTCCATGCGCTGCAGCGCCTCGACGGCGCGCCCATGCCCCGGGTGGGCCGTCCGCGTGCGGTTGTCGAGCACATCCTGGTCGATGAGCCGGCGGACGGTGTCCGCATCCATCGGCGCGGTGTGCGCGGCTTCGATGATGGTGTTGACGAGGTCCTCCGCCTTGGATGCGTCGCCTTCGGTCTGCCGAGAATGGGAGACGATGGCCACGCGGTTGCCGCGCACAATGATCGTCAGGTCGGGGAACGCCCGTTCGACTTCCCTGATGACTTCGTCGACGGGGCCCAGAACGGCGACCGGGTCGAGTTGGGAGGGGATGGTGATGGTTCGTGTTGTGGTCGCCACGGAATCCTTCCTGTTCGCCTGGGCGCCGTTCTACTCGTCGAGCACTTCGCCGGTGAGCACGTGCGCATGCACGTGGAAGACCGTCTGTCCCGCGTCCAACCCCGTGTTGAACACCAGACGGTAGGCGCCGTGGAAGGCGTCATCGGCGATGTGCTGGGCCACTTCGACCATGTGGGCGAGCTGCTCCGGGTCCGCGGCGGCCAGCTCGGCCGCGTTGGCGTAGTGCTTCTTCGGCACGACCAGCACGTGCACCTTGGCCTTGGGGTTGATGTCCTTGAAGGCGTAGGTGGTGTCGTCCTCGTAGACCTTCTCGCTGGGAATCTCCCCCGCGATGATCTTGCAGAACAGGCAGTCGTCCGATTCGCTCATGGTCGCTCCTTGCATTCGTCCTCGTTCGGTTTCCGTATGCCAGCTTACCGCGTGCCCGTTACGCGCGCGGCCCGTCGGTCACGCGTACCGTCCCAACGCGCGGCTCAGCAGCGAAAGGGCCACCGGACCTGCGGCGGACGCGCGCAGGATGTTCGTCCCGAGGCGCACGCTGTGCGCGCCGGAGTCGACGAACTCCTTCACCTCGTCCTCGCTGATGCCGCCTTCGGGGCCGACGACCACATGGATGGTGCGCGGCCGTCCGTCCGCCAGGCAGCGTTCGGACAGCTCCCCTGCCAGTCCCTCGATGGAGCTCCAGGTGTCGGTGGCGTCCTGATGGAGCACGATGACCAAGTCGCCGTGCACGTTCGCCCTGAGGCACATCGAGACGATCTGCCGGCTGGTCACGCACGGCGCAAGCTCCGGGCGCCATGCGCGTCGGGACTGCTCGGTGGCGGCGTCGAGCACGCTCCCCCACTTGCGGTCCGTGCGTCCGGCCTTCCATTTGGCGATGGAGCGGTCCGCCTGCCATGGGACGACCTCGTCGACGCCGATCTGGGTGGCGACGTCGATCGCCTGCTCGTCGTGTCCGGTCTTCGCCAGCGCCTGCACCAGGGACAGGCGCGTCACCGGCGCCGGCTCTCGCGTGAAGGCGTGGACCTCGACCAGCCCGGCGTCGGGGTCGTCCATGACCGCCTCGATGCGCAGTCCGCGGCCGTCGGAGAGCTGCAGGCCGTCACCGCGCCGGAGCCGCATGGCCTGCACGGCATGGCGGCGGACCGCGGCGGGCAGCGTGATCTTCCATCCGGCGTTGAGCTCGTCGGAGTTCACCGGCACGTCGTCATGGTCGGGGTCCAGAAGAAACAGTGCGTTCGTCATGCCTCCAAGGCTATCAACACCGACACGACACGCCGATGATTGCATGCCTGCGAATCAATGCTAATCTATCTTTTCGTTGCCAAACAGCGACACCTGCCCGGGTGGCGGAATGGTAGACGCGCTAGCTTGAGGTGCTAGTGCCTATTTTTTAACAGGCGTACGGGTTCAAGTCCCGTCTCGGGCACAGACGAAACCCCTTGGAGACAAGGGGTTTTCTCGTATCCGATGACATTTCCCATCCATTCCCCTAAGGAGCACCCATGCGCTTCGTCCATCTTGAGTCCATCGACGACGAGCGCGTGTCCGCATACGTCAACCTCACTGAGATTCAGCTGCGCAACAGGCTGGAGCCGGAGAAGGGTCTGTTCATCGCCGAATCGCCGAAGGTCATCGACCGCGCGTTGGCGGCCGGACGCGAACCCATCTCCCTGCTGGTCGAGGAGCAGTGGATCGCGGGCATGGGCGACGAATTCTCCTTCATCGACGAGCATTGGGGACCGGACGTCCCCGTGTACGTGGCGTCGCCCGAACAGCTGCGCCGGCTGACCGGCTATCGGCTGCACCGGGGCGCGTTGTCCGCCATGCGCCGCTGGGCGCTGCCCACGGTGGAGGAGGTCTGCGCCGGCGCGACGCGTGTGGCGGTGATGGAGAACATCGTCGACCACACGAATGTGGGGGCGCTGATGCGTTCCGCCGCGGCGCTTGACGTCGATGCGGTGCTGGTCACCCCCTCCTGCGGTGACCCGCTCTACCGCCGCGCGGCGCGTGTCTCGATGGGCACCGTGTTCCAGATTCCCTGGACGCGCATCGGCGGGGACGACAGACGCTACTGGCCGTTCAAGGGCGTCGACGAGCTCAGGTCCCTCGGCTTCACCACCGTCGCCATGGCGTTGGAGGACGATTCGATCAGCCTCGACGAGCTCACCCGCCGCCTCGACAACGACCCGTCCGAGGCCGACCACATCGACAAGCTGGCGCTCATCTTCGGCACCGAAGGCGACGGACTGTCCCGGCACACCATCGCGCGCGCCGACCTCACGGTGAGGATTCCGATGGCCCACGGCGTCGACTCCCTCAACGTGGCCGCGTCCAGCGCGGTCGCCTTCTACGCCACGCGCCCGCATCGGCGGTAATCGGCCGGCGCATCGCCCCGCACGCACGCCGGCAAACGAACATGCGCCGTGTGCATGTCGGTACGTCGCGGACATCCGATGTGAAGCGGAATCTGTGAGCCATGTCACATCGTCGAGCGATGGACACGCCGGACGCGCGACGCGTCCATTGCTTGCGTGTCGCGGTTTTTGTGCAATCATTGTCAGTGTGAAGCCGGGGCAAGGATGCTCGGCTTACGGACCCGAGCGGCGTGGAAAGGCGCTGGCAGTTGTTGAGAGGAGCAACGTAAGACAATGGCGAAAAACAAGCAGAAGATTCTATCGATCGTGCTCGCTGGCGGCGAGGGCACTCGCCTCATGCCGCTGACCCGCGACCGCGCGAAGCCCGCGGTGCCGTTCGGCGGCGTGTTCCGTCTCATCGACTTCCCGCTGTCCAACCTGGTGAACTCCGACTACCGCCACATCGTCGTGCTCACCCAGTACAAGTCCCACTCCTTGGACCGTCACATCTCCCAGATGTGGCGCTTCTCCTCCCTGCTGGGCAACTACGTCTCCCCCGTCCCGGCGCAGCAGCGCCTCGGCAAGCATTGGTATCTCGGTTCCGCCGACGCCATCTACCAGACCATCAACATCATCGAGGACGTGCAGCCTGACATCGTCGTGATCGTCGGCGCCGACCACGTCTACCGCATGGACTTCGGACAGATGGTCCAGCAGCACATCGAATCCGGCGCGGAGTTCACCGTGGCCGGCATCCGCCAGCCGATCGAGCAGTCGAAGCAGTTCGGCGTCATCGACGTGGATCCGGAGCACCCGAACCAGATCAAGAGCTTCCTCGAGAAGCCCGACACCTGCGCGGGTCTGCCGGACGATCCGGGTTCCTTCCTCGCTTCGATGGGCAACTACGTGGCCAACACGGACGCCCTGTTCGACGCGCTGGCCAAGGACGAGAAGAACGAGAACACGAAGCACGACATGGGCGGCGACATCGCCCCGTACTTCGCCGCCCGCGGCGAGGCCGGCGTGTACGACTTCAACACGAACGAGATTCCCGGCGCCACGCCGACCGACCACGCCTACTGGCGCGACGTCGGTACGATCAAGCAGTTCTACGACGCGCACATGGACCTCATCGCCTACGTGCCCGAGTTCAACCTGTACAACCAGGCGTGGCCGATCTACACGAACTCCGGCACGCTGCCGCCGGCCAAGTTCGTGCATGCCGGCCGTGACCGTCTCGGCCACGCGACCGATTCGATCGTCTCCCCCGGCGTCATCGTCTCCGGCGGCGAGGTGCACCACTCCATGCTCTCTCCGAACGTGCGCATCCACTCGTGGGCGCAGGTCGTGGACTCCGTTCTGTTCGACGGCGTGATCGTCAACCGTCGCGCTCGCGTGTACAAGGCGATCCTCGACAAGAACGTCGTGCTCACGGAGAACTCCACGGTCGGCATCGACACCGAGCATGATCTCGCCCGTGGCTTCACGGTCACTCCGGAAGGCATCACCGTGGTCCCGAAGGGCACCGTCGTCGACGACTGACGGTCCTGAAAACGTCTGAAGGCCCCGAACCGGAACGGTTCGGGGCCTTCGCGTATCCGTCCACCGATCGGATTGAATCGGATCGGTCGAATCGGTCGAATCAGTACTTGGGCAGATTGTCGAAGTTGAAGCCGAGCGCCGCGAGCTGGTCGCGACCCTCCGGAGTGATCTTGTCCATCGTCCAGCGTGGCTGCCACGTCCAATCGATGCGGAACTCCTCGACGAGACCGGCGAGCGTACTCGCGCATTCGTCCTCGATGAGGTCGGTCAGCGGGCATGCCGGTGTGGTCAGCGTCATCGTGATGATGGCGCGGCCCAGGTCGTCGATCTCGATGCCGTAGACGAGGCCCAGGTCGATGACGTCGATGCCGAGCTCCGGGTCGATGACCTGATGAAGCGCCTCGCGCACGTCCTCGGCGGTGGCGCGGCCGATGTCGTCGACGAACTTCAGCGGGATGTCGGCGTCATCCCCGTGGTCGGGCTCGTCGTGGCCGCATTCGCTCTTCTTGTGCCGGCCGCAGGCGCACATGTCGTCTCCGGCGGCGCCGGCCCCCGCCTCGGCGGGACGGCCGTTCGGGAAGCCCTTGGCCAGGGCGGGGTTGGCCATCACACGGCGCGCGGCCTCTTCATCCTGCAGGACGCCGTTGACCGCGTCGAACACGGTGGGCTGCGGTTCGGGCACCAGGTTATCGCTCATTGTCACTCCATACCTAAAGGGTTGTGTGGTCTACTCTACGCGGGCGCAATCCTGTTGTCACCCGTCTTCGCTCACTGCTTGGCGGCCAACGCCTTGGCGATGGAGTCCTTGAGACCCTCCCAGGCGAGCAGCGCGCATTTGATGCGCATCGGGTACTTCGACACGCCCTGGAACACGATGCCGTCACCGAGGCTCTCCTCGGCGGTCTCGTCGTCCAACCCCTTGCCACGGGATTCCATGAGCTTGTGGAAGGTATGCTCGAGCTCCATGGCCTCGTCCACGGTCTTGCCGTCCACGAGGTCGACCATGACGGACAGGCTGGCCTGCGAAATGGAGCAGCCCTGACCGTCCCATACGACACGTCGGATGGTGTAGGGCTCCTCGTCGGAGACCTCCACGTGGACGGTCGCCTCGTCGCCGCAGGTGGGGTTGAACTGGTGGGATTCGCCCGGCGTGCAGTATTCGTGGGTGGCGCGGACGACGGTGTCGCCCGTGGACTCCCCCGCACCCTCCTTCGTCAGGTCCGCCGCGAAATGCTCCTTGCCATGCGGGTTCTTCGCGGCCTCGAGGATGACCTCCTGGTACATCTGTTCGAGGTCGTCGCCGCTCATGCCGTAATCGTTCATAATCACCTCAATATAGCGCCCTCCCCATGACCGGTGGGGAGGGCGGAATCGTATGTCGCGTGCGGTCAGGCGCCGAAGAACTTCCGGATGCCCTTCGCGGCCTCGACCAGGGCCTGCGCGTCCTCCACGGTGTTGTACACGCCGGAGGAGGCGCGGTTGGAGGCGTACAGCCCGAAGTGCCGGTGGACCGGCTGGGCGCAGTGGTGGCCCACGCGGATGGCGATGCCCTGCGCGTCGATGTATTGGCCGACGTCGTGCGGGTGGACGCCCTTCACGTCGAATGCGACGGTGCCGATGCGGTCCACGTTCTCACGGGGGCCGAGGATGCGGATGCCGTCGATGTCGCCGAGCTTGAGCAGTTCGGCGGCGATGGTCTTTTCGTGGGCCTCGATGTTCTCGAGTCCGATGTTCATCATCCATTCGGCGGCGACGCCCGCGGCGACGACCTGCGCAACCGGCTGGGTGCCGGCTTCGAACCGGGCCGGGGGCTCCATGTATTGGGCCGGCTGGTCCATCCATGCGAGCTCCACCATCGAGCCGCCGAAGTTCGCCGGCGGCAGGGCCTCGAGCAGTTCGCGGCGGCCGTAGAGGAAGCCGACGCCGGTGGGGCCGTACATCTTGTGCGCGCTCCATGCGGCGAAGTCGACGTCGAGCGCGTGGAAGTCGACCTTGAGGTGCGGCACAGACTGGCATGCATCGAGGATGAAGACGGCGCCGACCTCGTGCGCGCGCTTGACGATGGGGGCGATGTCGGTGATGGCGCCGGTGGTGTTGCCCACATGCGTGACGGCCACGACCTTGGTGCGGTCGGTGATGACCTCGTCGAGGTCGTCGGTGCGGACTCGCCCGTCCTCGGTCAGGTCGAGCCACTTGAACGTGGCGCCGGTGCGGTAGGCGAGCTCCTGGAACGGCAGCAGCACGGAGTGGTGTTCGGCCTTGGAGACGACGATCTCGTCGCCGGGCTTCAGGGCGAAGCGCTTCGCGGCTGCCCCCCCGCGGCCGAGCGACGCGTTGCCGAACGCGGTGGCGAGCAGGTTCAGGCCGGCGGTGGCGCCGCCGGTGACGACGATCTCCTCCTCGCCTTCCTCGGCGTTGGCGCCGACCAGCTTCGCGACCTTGGCGCGCGCCTCCTCGAACGCCATGGTGCTGCGGGCCGCGAGCTCGTGGGCGCCGCGGTGCACGCCGGCGTTGATCGTACGGTAGAACTCGCTCTCCGCATCGATGACGCACTGCGGCTTCTGCGAGGTGGCCGCCGAGTCGAGGTACACGAGCGGGTGCCCGTGGATCTCCTGCTTCAGAATCGGGAACTCGTCCCGGATCGCTGCGAAATCAACCATGTGTCTCCCCTTCCGCCGGGTTTCTCCTCCGGCGCTCAGGCCAGAGCGGACTCGGAGTCCGCACCTTCCGGCAGGTACGCGTCGTAGCCGTTCTCCTCGAGCTCGTCGGCCAGCTCGGGGCCGCCGGTCTTGACGAAGTGGCCGTCGGCAAACACGTGCACGATGTCCGGCTTGATGTACTTGAGGATGCGCGTGTAGTGCGTGACCATGAGGATGCCGAACTGGTTGGCCTCCTTGGCGCGGTTGACGCCTTCGGACACGATGCGCAGCGCGTCGACGTCGAGGCCGGAGTCGGTCTCGTCGAGGATGGCGAACTTCGGCTTGAGCAGTTCGAGCTGGAGCACTTCGGCGCGCTTCTTCTCACCGCCGGAGAAGCCTTCGTTGACGGAACGGGACGCGAACTTCGGGTCCATCTTGAGACGCTTCATCGCCTGGGACAGCTCGCGCGCCCAGGTGCGCACGGACGGCGCCTCGCCGTCGATCTCGGTCTTCGCGGTGCGCAGGAAGTTGGTCATCGAGACGCCCGGCACCTCGACCGGGTACTGCATGGCGAGGAAGAGACCCGCCTTGGCGCGCTCGTCCGGGGTCATCTTGAGGATGTCCTGTCCGTCGAGGAGCGCTTCGCCGGAGTCGACCACGTACTTGGGGTGGCCGGCCAGCGTGTAGGCGAGAGTGGATTTGCCGGAGCCGTTGGGGCCCATGATCGCGTGGGTCTCGCCGGAGTGGACGGTGAGCGAGGCGCCCTTGAGGATCTGCTTCGTGCCTTCCTTGGTTTCGACGTGGACGTGGAGGTCCTTGATTTCGAGAGTGGACATTGAATCTCCTAAAACCTGAAAATGCGTGTTGTTGCTTGCTGCGGGGCGTTACTTGTCTTCGAGCACCTGCGCCATGGCCGCGCTTTCGCCGCGGGCCAGTCGCCGGTCGATGACGTCCATGAGGTGGTCGGAGACGGCCGGGATGCCGATCTCCTCGACGAGTTCGCCGAAGAAGCCGCGCACGACGAGCTTGCGCGCCTCGGCCTCCGGGATGCCTCGGGATTCGAGGTAGAACAGCTCCTCGTCGTCGAAACGGCCGACGGAGCTCGCATGGCCGGCGCCGATGATGTTGCCATTCTCGATCTCGAGGTTCGGCTCGGAATCGGCGATCGCCCCCGGGGTGAGGACGAGGTTGCGGTTGAGCTCGTAGGAGTCGGTGCCGGGGGCCGTCGGGGCGATCAGCGCGTTGCCCACCCACGTGGAGTGCGCGCCCTTGCCGTCGAGCGCGCCCTTGTAGACGACGCGGCTCTTGCAGTCGGGGTGGTTGTGGACGACCATCGTGCGGTGCTCGATGTGTTCGCCCGGGTCGACGAAGTAGATGCCAAGCATGTTGAGGTCGCCCTGTTCGCCGCCGAAGTCCTGGTCCATGCGGATGCGCACGACGTCGCCGCCCAGCGTGACGACGGCGTGGCGCAGGGACGCGCCTTCGCCCACGTGGATGCGGTGGTTGCCGACGTGCTTGGCGGTGCGGTCCCATTCCTGGATGAAGGTGGTGGAGACGTGCGAGTCCTTGCCGGTGACGATTTCGACGCCTTCGGCGAGCTTCGCGTCGCCGTCGTGTTCGACGACGACGTCCGCGTGCGCCCTGTCGGCGGCGGCGATGACGAGGTGGAACGCGTCGAGGTCCTCGCCGGCGCCGTGCACCTTGACGAGCACGGGCCGGGCAATCTCGCCTTCGAGCCGGATGATGGTGGCGGTGGCACCGGAGTTCCATTCGACGGCGGAGACGCGGTCGTTCGGTTTGGAGACCGTGCCGGACTCCTTCTCGCCGAGCTTGACCTGCTCGACGGTGACGCCCGCGGCGAGCGGCGAGCCGTCGATCATGCCGACTTCGATCTGTGTCTCGCCGGACGGCGTGAACGGCTCGAAGAATTCGGCGATGCGTTCGACAGGCGTGTAGCGCCAATCCTCCTGCTTGCGGTCCGGCACCGGGAATGCGTCGACCTCGAACGAGCGGGGCGCACGGTCCGCGCTGGACGGCATGGCCGCCGGCACCTTGTACGGGTCGTTCGGATCCGCGACGGGGATGTTGAGTTCTGCTGCGTTGTTGTCCGCCATGGGAATCAGCCCACCGATCCTTCCATCTGCAATTCGACGAGTCTGTTGAGTTCGAGCGCGTATTCCATCGGCAGCTCGCGGCTGATCGGCTCGACGAAGCCGCGCACGATCATGCCCTGCGCCTCCTCTTCGGACAGGCCGCGGCTCATCAGGTAGAAGAGCTGGTCCTCGGAGATCTTGGAGACGGTGGCCTCATGCGCCATCGAGACATCGTCCTCGCGCACGTCCACGTGCGGGTACGTGTCGGAACGGCTGAAGTCGTCGACGAGCAGCGCGTCGCACACGGTGGAGTTGGAGGAGCCTTCCGCGCCCTTGACGATCTTGACGAGGCCGCGGTACGCGGAACGGCCGCCGCCGCGGGAGATCGACTTGGCGACGATCGTGGACGAGGTGTGCGGGGCGAGGTGGATCATCTTCGCGCCGGTGTCCTGGTACTGGCCCTTGCCGGCGAAGCCGAGCGACATGGTGCTGGCCTTCGCGTACGGTTCGGCGAGGATGCAGGCCGGGTACTTCATCGTGGCCTTGGAGCCGATGTTGCCGTCGACCCATTCCATCGTGCCGCCCTCGCGCACGTAGGCACGCTGGGTGACGAGGTTGTACACGTTGTTCGACCAGTTCTGCACGGTGGTGTAGCGCACGCGGGCGTGCTTCTCGACGATGATCTCGACGATGGCGGCGTGCAGGGAGTCCTCGGACCAGATCGGGGCGGTGCAGCCTTCGACGTAGTGCACGTAGGAGCCTTCATCGGCGATGATCAGGGTGCGTTCGAACTGGCCCATGGCCGGGGTGTTGATGCGGAAGTACGCCTGCAGCGGGATGTCCACGTGGACGCCCTTGGGCACGTACACGAATGAGCCGCCGGACCACGCCGCGGTGTTGAGGGCGCCGAACTTGTTGTCCTCCGGGGGCACGACGGTGCCGAAATACTTGCGCACGAGGTCGGGGTATTCGCGCACGGCGGTGTCGGTGTCGACGAAGATCACGCCCTGCTTCTTCAGGTCCTCCTGGATGGAGTTGTAGATGACCTCGGACTCGTACTGGGCGGCCACGCCGGAGACCAGGCGGTTCTTCTCCGCCTCCGGGATGCCGAGGCGGTCGTACGTGTTGCGGATGTCGTCGGGCAGCTCGTCCCAGGTCTTGGCCTGCTTGTCGATCGGCTTGACGTAGTACTTGAAGTCGTCGGCGTTGAAGCCGGTCAGGTCGACGCCCCATTCCGGCATCGGCTTCTCGAGGAACGCCTTGTAGCCGCGCAGACGCATGTCGAGCATCCATTGCGGCTCGCCCTTGTCGGCGCTGATGCCGCGGACGACGTTCTCGTCGATGCCTCTCTTGGCGGCCTCGCCGGCCGCGTCGGAGTCATGCCAGCCGTAGCTGTAGTCGCCGAACTGCTGGATGATCTCGTCGTCCTGTCTGATCTTCTCCTCGTTGACGCGGGACCTGTCGGCCACGTACTGGCTCATCTCCACGTCAGCTGCGGCGTTGGGTGCCTGGGTGTCACTCACCGTACACTGCCTCCAATCGTTCATAAGTTCCTACGCAAACCTAGCAGAAGGTACGTCGCAACTCCATACCGACACCGTATGTCGGCTGTACGCGCAACGTGAGCTTGGTTACGGAACGGAACCGGCGGCGGGCCGTCGTCGCCTGCGCATCGTACGCGAAAGGGCGTCGGCCACGACCTCGATGAAGGTCATGGCCGACGCCCTATCGGCGGTCCCGTTCCGCTCCCCTAGAGGAGAACGAGAGGTCAGCGCTCACGCTGGTGGTCGAGCGCGGCCTTGACGAGGCCCGCGAACAGCGGGTGCGGCTTGGTCGGGCGGGACTTGAACTCCGGGTGCGCCTGGGTGGCCACGTAGAACGGGTGCACGTCCTGCGGCAGTTCGACGAACTCGGTGAGCTCGCCGTCCGGGCTCTGACCGGAGATGCGCAGGCCGCCTTCGCGCAGACGGTCCTTGTACGCGACGTTGACCTCGTAGCGGTGACGGTGACGCTCGGTGACGTGCGTGGTGCCGTACAGTTCGGCGACCAGCGAACCCTCCTCGAGCTCGGCCGGGTAGGAGCCGAGGCGCATGGTGTGGCCCATGTCGCCCTTGCCGGCGACGATGTCCTTCTGCTCCTCCATGGTGGCGATGACCGGGTTGGCGCAGTCCGGCTCGAACTCGGTGGAGTTGGCGTCCTCGATGCCGAGCACGTGGCGCGCGTACTCGATGACCATGGACTGCAGGCCCAGGCACAGGCCGAGGGCCGGCAGCTTGTTCTCACGCGCGAACTTCAGAGCGCCGATCTTGCCTTCGATGCCACGGATGCCGAAGCCGCCGGGGATGACGATGCCGTCGATGTTGTCGAGCGCGGCGGCCGCGCCCTCCTCGGTCTCGCAGCGGTCGGCCGCGACCCACTTGACGTTGACCTTGGCCCAGTTGGCAAAACCGCCGGCCTTGATGGCCTCGGTGACGGACAGGTAGGCGTCCGGCAGGTCGATGTACTTGCCGACAATGGCGACGTTGACCTCGTGCTTCGGGTGGTGGACACGCTCGAGCAGGTCCTCCCACTCGTCCCAGTCGACGTCGTGGAACGGCAGGCCGAGCTCGCGCACCACGTACGCGTCGAGGCCCTCGTCGAACAGGATCTTCGGCACGTCGTAGATGCTGTTGGCGTCCACGCAGTTGACCACGCCCTCGGCGTCCACGTCGCACATGAGGCTGATCTTGTCCTTGATGGACTGGTTGAGCGGACGGTCGGAGCGCAGCACGAGCGCGTCCGGGGAGATGCCGAGCTGGCGCAGCATCATGACGGAGTGCTGGGTGGGCTTGGTCTTGAGCTCGTGGGCGGCGGAGATGTACGGCACGAGGGAGACGTGCACGAACATGCAGTTGTCGGAGCCGAGGTCGCGGCGCACCTCGCGGGCCGCCTCGAGGAACGGCTGGGATTCGATGTCGCCGACGGTGCCGCCGATCTCGGTGATGATGACGTCCACGTCGTCGCTCGCCTGGGCGCGCATGCGGGACTTGATCTCGTTGGTGATGTGCGGGATGACCTGCACGCACTGGCCGAGGTATTCGCCGGCGCGCTCCTTGCGCAGCACCTCCTGGTAGATCTGGCCGGTGGTGACGTTGGCCTTCTGGGAGAGGAAGACGTCGAGGAAACGCTCGTAGTGGCCGATGTCGAGATCGGTCTCGGCACCGTCCTCGGTGACGTACACTTCACCGTGCTGGAACGGGTTCATGGTGCCCGGGTCGACGTTGATGTACGGGTCGAGCTTCTGCTGCAGCACATGCAGGCCGCGGGAGCGCAGGAGACGGCCGAGGGAGGAGGCGGTCAGGCCTTTGCCGAGGGAGGAGACCACGCCGCCGGTGACGAAGATATGCTTGGTGACGTGCTCTTGCGAATTGCCATGTGTTCTTCTAACCATGGAATTTCACTCTATCACCCGTGCGTGACGCGGCGTGTTCCCCTCCCCGGGTCCGTGTCAGCCATTGACCAGATGGGCCACGGCGTCCAGCGCGAGCTTGTATCCGTAGAAGCCCATGCCGGTGATGGTGCCGGTGGCGACCGGCGAGATGACCGAACGCTTGCGGAACTCGTCGCGCGCGGACGGGTTGGAGATGTGCACCTCCATAAGCGGCAAACCGGCGTCGCCCACCATGTGCGCGGCGTCGGCCAGCGCATAGCTGTAGTGGGTGAACGCGGCCGGGTTCATCACGACGGGCGTCTTCTCGTCGGCCGCCTGATGCATCCAGTGCACCATCTCGGATTCGTCGTCGGTCTGACGCACTTCGACCTCGAGACCGAGCTCGGCGCCCCACGCGGTGCATAGACGGCGCAGCTCCTCGAGGTCCTGGCGGCCGTACACGTCGGGCTGGCGCACGCCGAGACGTCCAAGGTTCGGTCCGTTGACGACGATGACTTTCGTTGGCATGGTTCTCTCCTTCTTGGGACGAATCGCTTGGGGACGAATCGCTTGGGGACGGGTCGTTTGGGACGGACCGCCGGACGGATCCGTCACCGGGGTTCAGTGCCGGATGCGTTCGAACGCCTCGCGGACGGCGTCCGCCGGCGGATCCTCCAGGTGCATCATGTGCCCGGGGCCGCCGTCGAGGATGACGAAGCGCAGCATGTTGCCGCGGGCCTTCTTGTCCTTGTGCATGAGGGCGAGCACGTCCTCGAACGAGCCACCGTCCCAGGAGGTCGGCAGGCCGAGCGAGCCGAGCAGCGAACGGTGGTAGTCGACGAGGTCCTGGTCGATGTGGCCGAGCAGATGGGCCAGTTCGGCGGCGTACACGCAGCCCACGGCCACCGCGTTGCCGTGACGCCAGCGGAAGTGCTCGAGCTTCTCGATGGCGTGGGCGAGCGTGTGCCCGTAGTTGAGGAACTCACGCTTGCCTTTCTCCTTGAGGTCGGCGGACACGTGGTGCATCTTCACGGTGACCGTGCGTTCGATGAGCTCGGCGGTCACGTCCTCCAGCGGGGAGCCGAGGAACGTGGCGCCGTCGAACGCGCGCAGCTCGTCGGCGTGCCGTTCGAGGATATGCAGGATCTCCGTGTCCTCGAGGAAGCCGGATTTCGCCACTTCGCCCAGGCCTTCGATGAAGATGTCGTTTGGCAGCGAGGAGAGGGTGGTGAGGTCGGCGAGCACGCCGGCGGGCGTGTAGAACGAGCCGACGAGGTTCTTACCCGCCTCGGTGTTGATGCCGGTCTTGCCACCGGTGGAGGCGTCCACCATGGCGAGCAGGGAGGTGGGGCAATTCACGTAGCGGATGCCGCGCATCCAGGTGGCGGCGATGAAGCCGGCGAGGTCGGTGGCCGCTCCCCCGCCCACGCCGACGATCGCATCCGAACGGGTGAAGCCCTCGTCGCCGAGACGCCTCCACACGCCGTTGGCGACGTCGACGGTTTTGCCGGCCTCGGCGTCGGGCACCACGATGTCGGTCACGTCGTACCCGGCCTGACGCAGCAGCGTGCGCGCCCTGTCGGAGTGACGCTGCACCGGGCGCGTGTGGATGAGCGCCACCTTGGCGACGCCCTCGCCCAGCACGTCGGCGAGATGGTTCAGCGCGCCTTCGCCGATGACCACGTCGTAGGGTTCGATGCCGGTTCCGGTGACGTGCACCGTGCGTTCGGAGATCATGTTCATCACCTTCCTCGCCGCCTGCTGCGGCGTCTGCCTGCGCGTGTGCACATGCACGTTGGCGACTTCGCGGAACACGGGGTCCCGCTGCTTGTACAGTTTGCGCCAACGCGCGTTCGCGTCGCCGGAGAGCATGGGGCGTCCGCCTCCCCTGTTGGCGCGTTCCATGGCCTCGTGCGGGTCCGCGTCCAGATAGACGACGCGGCCGCCGCGTGCGATGTACGCGGCCAGCTCACGCTGTGTGGAGGGCGTCATCGGCGCTCCTCCGCCGAGGGAGAAGATCCCGTCAAAGTCCTCGAGGAAGTCGGCGATGAGGTCCGCCTCCAGCTCGCGGAACGCGGGTTCGCCGTACCGTTCGAAGTAGGCGGGAATCTTCATGCCCGCCTCGCGTTCGATCTCGATGTCCGCGTCGGCGAACGGCAGCCCCATCATGTGGGCCACCTCCTTGCCGACGCGCGTCTTGCCGGCCCCCATCATGCCGATGATGACGGCCTTCGGTTGCATGCTCATGTGTCTGGTACCTCCGGAAGCGAATCCGCTCAGCGCATGTGCTCCGGCCAGGAGGCGAGGTAGTTCTCGCAGTTGCGGCGGGTCTCCTCGAGGCTGTCGCCGCCGAACTTCTCCAACGCGTACTTGGCGAGGGTGAGACGGACCATCGCCTCGGCCACGACGGCCGCGGCCGGCACGGCGGTGGAGTCGGAACGCTGGTTGATGGCCTGCGCGGCCTCGCCGTTGGCGACGTCCACGGTCCTCAGGGCCTTCGGGATGGAGGGGATCGGCTTCATGGCGGCGCGCACGCGGATCGGCTGCCCGTTGGACATGCCGCCCTCGATGCCGCCGGCGCGGTTGGTGAGCCTGGTGATGTGGCCGTCCTCGCCAGGCACCATCTCGTCGTGCGCGGCGGAGCCGGGACGCACGGCCTCGAGGAAGCCGTCGCCGATCTCCACGCCCTTGATGGCCTGGATGCCCATGACGGCGGAGGCGAGGGCCGCGTCGAGACGACGGTCGGACTCCACGTATGTGCCGATGCCGGCGGGCACGCCGTAGGCGATGACCTCGATGACGCCGCCGACGGTGTCCGCGTTGGCCTTGATTTCGTCGATGCGCTTGATCATGCGCTCCTCGGCGGCCTTGTCGAGCGTGCGCACCGGGGAGGCATCGAGCGCGGCGACGTCGTCCGGCGTGGGCAGCGGCGTGTGGTCGGCATCCTCCACGCCGGCGCCGCCGATGGAGATGACGTGTGCGACGGTGCGGATGCCGTACGCCTGTTCGAGGAACTTCGCGGCGATGGAGCCCAACGCCACGCGGGACGCGGTCTCGCGCGCGCTGGAGCGTTCGAGCACGGGGCGGGCGTCGTCGAACCCGTACTTGCGCATGCCGGTCAAGTCGGCATGACCCGGGCGCGGGCGGCTCAGCGGGGCGTTGCGGCCTTCACGCGGGATGTCGTGGTCGAGCGGGTCGGCGCTCATGACCTCGGTCCACTTCGGCCATTCGGTGTTGGCGATCTCCACGGCGATGGGGCCGCCGAGCGTGGAGCCGTGGCGCACGCCGGTGAGCAGACGCACCTTGTCCTGTTCGAACTTCATGCGGGCTCCGCGGCCGTAGCCGAGACGGCGTCGCGCCAGCGCGTCCACCACGTCCTGGCTGGTGACCTCGACCCCGGCGGGCAGCCCTTCGATCATGGCCACCAGCGCCTCGCCGTGGGACTCCCCCGCCGTCTGCCAACGCAACATATCCGTTCTCCTCCACTGTTCTGGCCGTTTCCCGCCTGTCGCCGGAAACGGTTGTTCGCGTACGTGACTAGGGGTTAATGTTAGGGCATGCCGTACCTGTATTGTCTGCCCGGTCTCATTTGCGGTCTGGCCCTCGCCGCGGAGGATGTACGCCGTCGGCGCGTGCCTCGGACGTGGGTGGCGGCGGGATGCCTTGTCCAATTGGCCGCGGACGTGGCGTGGGCGGTGATGGCGAACGACTTCTTCGTGGTGTTGCAGGCGATGCTGTTCGCCGTGCTGTGCGCCGGCGTGCAGCTGCTGCTCGCGTTGGCGAGGCCCGGGGCCGTGGGGTTGGGCGATGTGACGGCGATGCTGCCGCTGGGTCTCGCCGTGGGCGCGTACGGCCTGTTCCATGTGGTGACGTGGTGGGTGTGCCTGGGGCTGCTGGGGTTCCTGTTCGTCGCGCTGTGGACGCGGTTCGATCCGCAGCGTCATGGCGCGTACGCCGGCAAGGTGCCGTTCGTGCCCGTGATCGTGGTCTCCGCGGTCGTCGCCGTGCTGGTGTGACGGGCCCTCGTTCCATCCGCTGCGCCTTCATCTGCGCGTGACTCCGTATGAATACGCGGATCCCCGCGTCCGTCGTCCGACGTCGCGGGGATCCGTTTGCTGTCATGCGCGGCGTGCCGCGGTCAGTTCGCGTTCTTGTTGTTGTTCTTGTACTCCTGCACGAACTGGTTGAATTCGGTCTCGTTGTCGGTGAACTTGGTCTCGCCGGTCTCGAGGTTCGTGGTGACGAAGTACAGCCAGTTCCCGTCCTCGGGCGCGAGGGCCGCCTTGATGGCGTTGTCTCCCGGGTTAGAGATCGGTGTGGGCGGCAGCCCCTTGTTGATGCGCGTGTTGTACGGGTTGGACGCGTCGTCGAGCATGGCCTGGGTGATCTTGGCGGGTTCCACGTCATTGCCGTAGGCGACGGTGGAGTCCATGCCGAGGGTCATGTTCTTGTCCAGTCGGTTGAGGATGACGCGGGTCACCTTGCCGTAGTATTCCTTCGAGTTCACCTCGGCCTCCGCGATGGATGCGATGTTGAGGATCCGTTCGCGGTCGGAGCCGGTGGGCACGCCGAGCGAGTCGAGCTTGGCGATGCGCTTGTCGACCATCATCTTGAGGATGTCCGAGGCGCTCTTCTTGGATTTCACATCGTACTGGCCGGGTTCCAGCCACCCCTCGAACTTGCCGTTTGCCTCGGCGGGCAGGATGCCGGATCCGCCGCCGTCGACGACCGACTGGAATTCGCTTTCGTCGATGCCGGACAGCTGCGCGGCCTCCTTGATGACGGCGGAGACGCGTTCACCGGACTTGACGTCGAGGAAGCCGGTGGCCTTCGTCTGGTCGGAGAGGATGGCGATCACGTCGGCCGCGGCCATGTGGCGCTTGAGCTCGTAGGTGCCAGGGTACAGCGTGGACGAGTTCGCCATGGCGACGGCGGTGAACGCGGCCTGGGATTTCACCACGTCCGCCTTGACCAGCTTCTTGGCGATGGCCACGGCGTCGTCCCCCTGGTCCACGGTGAACCACACCGTGCCGGTGCCGGGGCCCGGGTAGTCCTGGGAGATGGCCTGCTGGTTGTCGTTGTAGGCGCGCCATGCGGCGAGGCGACGGTAGCCGAAGAAGCAGCCGGTGGCCACGAGCGCGACGATCACCAGCGTCGAGATGATGATGACGAGGCGCTTGCGCTTGCCCTTCTTGCGGCGTTTGCGCATCTCCTTGCGAGATTTCGGGGGGCGTGGCGGTTCGGCCGTGGGGGCAGCGGCGGAGTTGCCGGCCACCCACTGGGTGTTCTCCTCGAAGTAGTCGTTGAAGCTTTCGGACATCACTTCTCTCCTGTCACGCTTTGCGATCCAACGCGGATTGCAGTATCACCACGGCGGACTGCTGGTCGACCATGGGACGGTGTCTCCTGCTGGAGATGTTCGCTTCGCTCAACTGGTGATGCGCGCTGACCGTGGTGAGGCGCTCATCGACCAATTCTACGACGGGCGCGGATTGCAGAACGGTTTCGCCGTCCTCTATCAGACGGTTGATGCGGGTGGTGAGGTTCGCGGCCCAACGCCGCGCCTTCTTCGCGCTTTTGCCTTCATCGCCGTTGAGCAGCAACGGCAGGCCGACGACGACGTGGTCCACGTGCTCGTCTTCGATCACGTAGATCACGTCGTCCAATGCGCGGAACGAATCCCCATATGCGGGGATGTTGCCGATCGGATGTGCGAAGGTGAGCTCCGGGTCGGACAATGCGAGTCCGACCCGTGCGTCACCCAGATCAATGCCAAGCCAGGTCAAACGGCTCAGCCCTTCAGCGCCTCGCGTTCGAGAGCGGAGACCGCCTCGTCGAGCTTGGACGCGTCGGCGCCGCCGCCCTGGGCGAAGTCCGGCTTGCCGCCGCCACCGCCGCCGAGGATCTTGGAGGCGCCGCGCACGAGGTCGCCGGCCTTGATGCCGAGCTTGCGCGCGGCCTCGTTGGTGGCCACGGCCACCATGGGCTTGTCCTCGGCGCTGACGCCGGCCAGCGCCACGACCACCGGGGATTCCTCGCCGAGGCGGGAGCGCACGTCGAGCACGGTCTTGCGCAGTGCGTCGAAGGAGCCGAAGTGGCCCACGTTCTTCGCGGCGACCTTGACGGTCGCGTTCGAGGCCTGCGCGTTCCTGACGAGCTCGGGCACGGCCGCGGCCAGTTGACTCTCGTACATGGCGGCCAGGCGACGGTCGGATTCCTTGAGCTTGGCGAGCAGCGCGTTGACGCGTTCGGCCAGCTCGTCCGGGCGGGCGTTGAGCTTGTCGCTCAGCTGGGAGACGAGGGCGTGCTCGCGCGCGTTGAACTCGTAGGCGCCGGCGCCCACCACGGCGTCGACGCGACGCACGCCGGAGCCGATGGAGGATTCGGACATGATGTTGATGGCGCCGATCTTGCCGACGTGGTCCACGTGGGTGCCGCCGCACAGCTCGCGGCTCCAGCCGTCCTCGCCGATGGACACGACGCGCACGATGTCGCCGTACTTCTCGCCGAACAGGTGCATGGCGCCCAGGGCGATGGCGTCGTCGAACTTCATCTCCTTGGTGGTGACGGCGAGGTTGTCGCGCAGACGGTCGTTGACGCGCTCCTCGACGGCGCTCATGACCTGCTTGGTCGGTGCCTTGGACCACTGGAAGTCGAAGCGCAGACGGTTCGGGGCGTCCTCGGAGCCGCGCTGGGTGGCCTGCGGGCCGAGCTCCTCGCGCAGCGCCTTGTGCACCATGTGCGTGGCGGTGTGGGAGCGGGCGATGGCGCCGCGGCGGGCCAGGTCGATGCTGGCGTTGACCTGCGTGCCGACGACCAGCGTGCCTTCGGTCAGACGGCACTGGTGGACGATGAGATCCTTGATGGGCTTCTGCACGTCGTCGACCTCGAGCACGGCGCCGTCGTCGGACAGGATCTCGCCCTGATCGGCGAGCTGACCGCCGGCCTCCGCGTAGAACGGGGTGCGGTCGAGCACGACCTCGACGGTGGCCGGACCGGTGACGGCGGGCACGGAGCCCTTGCCTTCCTGCATGATGCCGAGCACGGTGGCGCGGGCGGACATGTCGGTGTAGCCGAGGAAGTCGATTGGCTTGGCGAGCGTCTTCTTGAAGTCGTCGTAGACGGACAGGTCCACGTTGTGGCGCTTCTTGAGCGCGTCGGCACGGGCGCGGCCCTTCTGCTCGGCCATGAGTTCGCGGAACTTGGCCTCGTCCACCTTGACGCCCTGGTCGGCGGCCATCTCGAGCGTGAGCTCGATCGGGAAGCCGTAGGTGTCGTGGAGCTTGAACGCGTCGTCGCCGGAGACGACGGCCTCGGCGCCGGACTCGGAGTCCTTCTTCGCCTTCTTCACGGCGACGTCGAGGATCTCGATGCCGGAGGTGAGGGTGCGGCGGAAGGCATCCTCCTCGCCGTACGCGGATTCGCTGACCTCGTGGAAGGTCTTGTCGAGCTCCGGGTAGCTGGGCTCCATGGCGGCCTTGGAGGTCGGGAACAGGGTGGGCAGCACGGCGTCCTCGACGCCGAGCACGCGCATCGCCTCGATGGTGCGGCGCAGCAGGCGGCGCAGCACGTAGCCGCGGCCGTTGTTGGACGGGCGCACGCCGTCGGACATGATCATGAGCGCGGAGCGCACGTGGTCGGCCACGACGCGGAACTTGACGTCCATCGCCTCGTCCTCGCCGTACTTGCGGCCGGACAGACGCTCGGCGGCCTCGATGACGGGGAAGACCTCGTCGGTCTCGTAGATGTTGTTCTTGCCCTGCAGCAGGTAGGCGAGGCGCTCCAGGCCCGCGCCGGTGTCGATGTTCTTGTTCTCCAGCTCGCCCACGATGTGCAGGTCGGTCTTGGACTTGACGTTGTCGACCTCGTAGTTCTCGAACACGAGGTCCCAGATCTCGATGTAGCGGTTCTCGTCGGCGATCGGGCCGCCCTCCTTGCCGAAGGCGGGGCCGCGGTCCACGTAGATCTCGGAGCAGGGGCCGCCGGGGCCGGGGCCGCCGGTGGTCCAGAAGTTGTCCTCCATGCCCATCTTCTGGATGTGCTCGGGGTCGACGCCCTCGTTGACCCACATGGAGCGGGCCTCCTCGTCGTCGGTGAACGTGGTCATCCACAGCTTCTCGGGGTCGAAGCCGTATCCGCCCTTGTCCTGCGGGGAGGTGAGCAGCTCCCACGCATAGTGGATGGCCTCCTCCTTGAAGTAGTCGCCGAAGGAGAAGTTGCCGATCATCTGGAAGAACGTGCCGTGGCGGGTGGTCTTGCCGACCTCGTCGATGTCGAGCGTACGCACGCACTTCTGGTTGGAGGCCATGCGCTTGTGGGGCGGGGTCTGCTCACCCATGAGGTACGGGATGAACGGGACCATGCCGGCGATGGTGAACAGCGTGGTGGGGTTCGGGGAGATCAGCGAGGCCGAGGGGACCACCATGTGGTCGTGGGCCGCGAAATAGTCGAGGTAGCGCTTCGCGATTTCTGAAGTGCGCATGGGTGGATGGTGCTCCTTGTTGTTGGTTGGGCGTGAGGGCATGAGCGCACCCTCACGGACCGTATTGGTTTGATGCGATACGTGTGTGCGTGTTGTCCGCGGCGGATTTTGGCGATGGCCGACGCGCGTATCAGCCGCGCTCGGCGATGTATTGCCTGGTGAGTTCAGCCTCGCGGGCTCGGCGCGTGGCGTTGAACTCGTTGACCAGCCCTTCGAGCGTCTTCATGCCGACATGGTCCTGGTCGGGACCGAGGAGGAACTGGCGCGCCGCGTCCGGGGTGTTCGCCTTGACGTAGGCCTGGGCCTTGGTGACGGCGATGACGCCGAGCCCGAAGCCGAGTCCCACCCAGAAGAGTCGTTTGAACATCACTCCCCCTTGCCTTCCGAACCCTGGACGGCGGTCTTCTTGGCGAGGAAGGACTGGGCGGTGGACTTGACCGCGTACATGGCGGACGCCACCTTGATGACGGGCTTGCCGAGGAAGGACCCGTACAGGTCGGTGAGCGCGCCCACGTTGTTCGCCGTGGTGGATGCGGCGGCGGAGATCTTGTTCACGTCCTCGAGGGACTTGTTGACCTGCTTGACCGTGGTGACGCTCTCGTCAAGCGCGGGGATGGCGTGGTCGCCGCTGTCCTTGACGGTCTGTGCGATCTGGTCGAACATCTTGCCAAGGCGGATCAGCGGATAGATCATGAACCCGGCGAGCACGGCGAACGCAATCGCCGCCACCAGGCCGGCGATCTCTCCTACTCCCATTGTGCCTCCCTGTTGTGAAGAATTACTCGCACAAGAGTATCACTTGCCGTACGACACGATGGTGAGGGCTTCGGAGAACGGCTTGGCGGTGTCGAAATCGATGTCGGTGACGGAGCCGTTGGCGGGCCGTGCGCTCAGGTCGAGGTCGTCGCCGCCGAAGCGGTGTCCGAGGCTGAGCAGCGTGTTGCCGTGGGAGATCTGCAGCACGTCGTCCCCGTCCTTGAGCGCGGGGTTGGCGGCGATGAGCGCGAACGCCCCCTCGACGCGCGTCCAGTATTCGGCGTCCGATTCGGCGTCGTGGAACGGATCGGCCTCCTTGAGGAAGTCGCGCGTGGCGGCGAGTCCGTATTTCTCGACGATCGCGTTGTAGCTTCCGGCGCCGTGGGGACCGCCCGCGGCGGTCCATGCGAGGGACATGTCCTGTCCTTCGAAGTAGCCGTAGCACTGTTCGCGGAAATGCATGTCGGAGACGAGTTCGGGACGCCGGTGTCCCGCGGCCTCGTTGATGTCGAGGATCCTGGCGGCGGTGATCTGTGCACGGGAGGTGTCCGAGCAGTACGCGGCGGCGAACTCGTAGCCTTCGAGCTTGCGGCCGGCCTTGTCCGCGTCGGCGAGGCCGGAGGCGGTGAGCGGCGCGTTGCACCATCCCTGGAGCCTGTTGTACTTGTTGAACGTGGTCTGCCCGTGGCGGACCAGATGCAGGTGGAGAATCATGGTTCCACTCTACATCCCCGCATCGCGTCCCGGAACGCGCGAACCCCGCGCCCAACCGGGACGCGGGGTTCGAACGGTATGTCCTTGACTGTATATGGATACAGAAGTGGGCCCGGATCAGCGGGCGTAGAATTCGACCACGTACTGGATGTTGACCTGCACCGGGACCTCCTCGGCCTCCGGCTTGCGGGTCAGGGTGGCCTTGAGGGAGGCCAGGTTCACGTCGAGGTAGCCGGGGACCGCGGGCAGCACGTCACGGTGCACGCCTTCGGCGGCGATCTGGAACGGGACCATGGTCTGGCTCTTCGGCTTGACCTGGATGGTCTGGCCGGGCTTGACGCGGTAGGACGGGCGGTTCACGATGTTGCCGTCCACGAGGATGTGGCGGTGGGTCACGAACTGACGGGCCTGGGCGGTGGTGCGGGCGATGCCGGCGCGCAGCACGAGGTTGTCGAGGCGGACCTCGAGATCCTGCAGCATGGCGTTACCGGTCTGGCCGGCGGTGCGGGTGGCCTTCTCGTAGGCGGCGCGGAGCTGCTTCTCGGACACGCCGTACTGGGCGCGCAGACGCTGCTTCTCGCGCAGACGCACCGCGTAATCGGACTCGGTGCGGCGACGGGTGCGGCCGTGCTCACCCGGGGCGTACGGGCGCTTCTCGAAGATGCGCTGGGCCTTCGGGGTCAGGGCGATGCCGAGGGCGCGGGACAGGCGCACCTGACGGCGGGAACGCTGAACGTTCGTCATTGTTGTTCCTTTATCTTTCTGTCGTTATCTGAACGGAACGCGGACTTGTGGCAAGCCGCGCTGAGTCGGGCCTCTCCAACGCTTCGTCGTGATCGCTCACGAGCGGCCGGAACCGTTTGTGCTCCCGGCTGCCGACCCGTTGACGGGCTAAGACTCCAGACGGCGTCGCCTTGCGGCAGACACCAATCGTCCAATATACACCCGGGGTCTGGACCGTCCCCGCGGACAGCGCGTCGGCGTCATGCGGGCAGGGCCTCGGACAGTCGGCCGGCGTCCATGCGGTGGATGCGGTCGACCGCCTTCAACGCGTCGGGGTCGTGGGTGACCATGAGGATGGCCGTGCCGTGGTCCGCGGATTCGCGCAGCAGTCCCATGACGATGCCGGTGCTCTCCTGGTCGAGGTCGCCGGTGGGTTCGTCGGCGATGAGCAGTCGCGGCCCGTTCATCAGGGCACGTGCGATGGACACGCGGCGCGCCTCCCCTCCGGACAGTTCGCGCGGACGGCATCCGGCGAGGTCCTCGACGCCGAGGCGACGCAGCAGGCCGAGCGCGCGGCCGACGACGGCGTCCTCGTCGTCACGTCCCCCGCTCCGGCCCGTCGCCTCGTCCGGGAACATCGTGGCGGGGAGGACGACGTTGTCGAGCACCGTGAGGTTGGGCAGCAGCGTCTGGCCCTGCGTGACGAATCCGAGCGTCCGGTTGCGCAGGACGGACAGTTCGCGGTCGCGCAGCTTCGAGACGTCGCGTCCGTCGATCGCGGCGAAGCCGGACGTGGGCCGCACGAGTCCGGCGATCATGTTGATGAGCGTGCTTTTGCCGTTGCCGGACCTGCCGACGATGGCGACGAACTCCCCCTCGTCGACGACGAGCGAGACGTGGGATACGGCGTCGAACGGCTCGCCGCGCCGCGTGAAGCGTTTGGTGAGGTCCTCGACGTGCAGGAGGTGGGGAACCGGAACCGTCATCTCACTCCCCTTCCCTCAAGGTCAGGTACGCCTCGGGCCGTGCGAGCCGGCGCATCGACACCAGGGAGGCGCCCGTGCCGGCGAGTGTCGCGAAGGCGAGCGTCGCCGTGGCCACCGCGGCGATGGCGATCGGCCCGGCCTGCAGATACGGCAGTTCCAGCCGTTGGCCGATCAGCGCGCTGAACGGGAACAGGGCGAGCGACGCCGCCGCGACGCCGATCGCGCCTCCGGCGATGCCGATGATCGCCGATTCCCGTGCGATGACGCCGTAGAGCATGCCCCGGGTCGCGCCCATGATGCGTAGGGACGCGAACTCGCGCTTGCGTTCGTTGGCGGATGCGGCGAAGACGGCCAGGAGGACGATGACGCCCATCGCCCACAGGGCGGCGACGAAGACGGCGACGTAGCCGACGAGCGTGCCGAGGGCGGACTTGGCCGCCGCGGTCACGCCGCCGGGGTACACGTATCCGAGACGTTCGAAGTCCGTGTCCAGTCCTTTGATCGATGCGGCGACCTGCTGCGGCTCATAGCCGTCCTTCACTTTGATCATCACGGCGGAGACGGCCTTGCCGGCGTATTCGGCGGGCATGGCGCGCCTGGAGGCGGCGGCCGAGGCCTCCACCATGTCGGGCACGGTGTCCTGGTTGATGAACACGGAGTTGTCGAGGCTGGTGCCGGTGTTGGCCAGCTGGGCGACGACCGGCCATTTGCGGCCATAGAGTTCGATGGTGCCGTCGGTGGAGACGTTGACGTTCGCGCCGGCGACCATCTGCCCGTCCTCCAGCTCGCCGTCGAATTGGGAGGCGACCCACGGTTCGATGACGAAGTCGGTGGCCGGGTCATAGCCGATGATCTGAAGCTTTTCGGCGCAGCATGCGGCGGCGAGCGAGGCGATGTAGGTCTGTTCGCTTGCCTGTTCGATGCCGTCGGCCCGTTCGACGGCTCGCGCGACGTCCTTGGTGAGGTAAAAGGTGCTGGGGGTACCGTCGGTGAGCAGCGCCTCGGCCTTGGATTCGGTGTTCTGCGGCACGACCATGAGGTCGGCGCCCAGGCGCCGTTCCATGCTGCGCATGCCGTTGCCGAGGTTGATGCCGAGCATCGACCCGCCGAAGAACGCCGCGGCGAGCACGGTGACGACGACGAGCAGGGCCGCGGTGCGCAGCGGCCGACGTTTCAGATTCTCCAGGGGCAGGCTCCCCGGGGTGATGATGATGGATGCCATGGGCGTGCGGCCTGTTCCGGTCAGCGGCGCGCGGTTCCGGCCCGGGAGTCGAGCCGGATGGCGATGGCCGCGAAGATGACGAGCAGCACGCCGAGCACGATGAGCGTGGGCAGCATGACCATGCGGCAGTGCATCATCGCACCCTTGCAGATGCCGACGAGCACGGTGGGCACGGCGAACAGCAGCACGGCGTCGACGATCACCGCGATGTTGAGGCCGACGCGGACCTTGGGTTCGACGAACAGCGCGATGACGCCGAGCGCAAGGATGGCCACGCCGATGCCGGTGGCGGCCTGCTGCGAGTAGTGGCATGCGCCGGGCGCGCCGTGGCCCTGGCATGCGTGCGCGAAGGTCTGCGGCGCGACGGCGATCAGGGCTCCGAGCACGATGGATGGCAGGGACGCGAACAGCTTGTTCTTCATGGGTTTCTCTGTCTCTCTACTGCGTGGGTCGCGCGGCCGATGCGGCCGGCGAAAGAACGTCACGCATTATGAGCAGATGCACCGAGGAAAAACAAGTCTTGACTTCCTTGGGTTTTCTGCTACGGGGGGTCAGAGCTTCTCTATCGGCGCCACGCGGAGCATGAGGCGCTTGACGCCGTCGGATCCGAAGTCGACGGTGATGACCGAGTTGCGGCCCTTGTCCTGCACGTCGACGACCTTGCCGAGGCCGTAGCGGTCGTGGGTGATGCGGTCGCCGACGGCGAAGTCCGCGATGTTCAGCCCGTTGTCCTGCGCGAGCGAGGATGCGGGCGCGGCCTTGGCGTTCGTCTTCGGCGCGACGCGTCGGGTCGTGACCTTGCCGGAGCGGGAGCCGGAGCGCGACGATCCGGAACCGTACGAGGAGGAGCCGTATGACGACGAACCGTACGAGGAGCCGGAACCGTATCGCCCGCCTCCGCGGGAGGAACGGCCCGAACCGGAGTCGTACGACGACCGCGAACCCGATCCGTAGGACGAGCCGGAACCGTAGGAGGAACGGCGCGAACCGGACCCATAGGACGAGGAACCATACGACGAGGAACCATACGAACCGTACGACGAGCCGGACCCGCCGAACGTGGCGCCGGAGGAGGGGAAGTCGTCGTCCCAGCCGCCGAACTCGTCGTCGCCGTCCCACGAGGAGCGCATGCGTTCCACGCCGGCCTCGCGGCGTTTCCATTCGATGAGGTTCTCGGGGATCTCGTCAAGGAACTGGCTGGGCATCATGTCCGCGGCCTGTCCCCATTGGGCGCGCACGGCGGCGCGCGTGACGTACAGGCGCCGCTTGGCGCGCGTGATGCCCACGTAGGCGAGGCGGCGCTCCTCCTGCAGCTCGCTCGTGTCCTCCATGGAACGCGAATGCGGGAACGTGCCCTGTTCCATGCCGGTGAGGAACACCACCGGGTATTCGAGGCCCTTCGCGGTGTGGAGGGTCATGAGCGTGACCTTGCCGGAGTCCTCGTTCTCGCCGGGCAGCTGGTCGGAATCGGCCACGAGGGCCGTGGTCTCGAGGAATCCGGCGAGCGTGGCGTCCGGCGTCTTCTGCTCGAATTCGGCGGCGGTGGACTGCAGCTGGGAGAGGTTCTCCACGCGGGACTCGTCCTGCGGGTCGGTGGATTTGCGCAGCTCGGCGAGCAGGCCGGACTTGTCAAGCACCTCGGCCACGATCTCGCTCGGCTTCGTGACGTTCGCGCGGGCGAACGAGGAGAGGCCGGCCATGAGGTCGCGGAACGCGTGCAGCTGGTTCAACGTGCGGGTGGGGATGCCTTCGATCTCATCCATGCGCATGAGGCCGGAGAAGAAGCTGGCGCCGTGGGCGCGCGCGTACTCGAGGATGATGCCTTCGGCGCGTGCGCCGAGCCCGCGTTTGGGCACGTTGAGGATGCGGCGCAGGTTCACGTCGTCATCCGGGTTGACGATGGCCTGCAGGTAGGCCAGCGCGTCCTTGATCTCGCGACGCTCGTAGAACTTGGTGCCGCCGACCAGCTGGTACGGGAGCCCTGCGTTGATGAGCGCCTCCTCGAGGGAGCGGGACTGCGCGTTTGCGCGGTACATGACGGCCATGTCCGAGTAGGCGGTGCCGTCCTCGGCGTGGAGGCGGGCGATCTCGCCGGCCACCCACTGGGCCTCCTGTTGCGCGTTGTCCGCCGCGTAGCCGACGATCGGCTCGCCTTTGCCGAGCGCGGTCCACAGCTTCTTGGGCTTGCGGCCCTCGTTGTGGGAAATCACCGCGTTGGCCGCGTCGAGGATGGTCTGCGTGGACCGGTAGTTCTGTTCGAGCATGATGGTCCTCGCGTTGGGGAAGTCCTGCTCGAAGTCCTGGATGTTGCGGATGTCGGCGCCGCGGAACGCGTAGATGGACTGGTCGGAATCGCCCACCACGGTGATCCATGCGGGGCCCTCGCGCCCGGCGGTGGGGCCTTGCCCCCGCTCCCCCGAGTCCACGCCGGCAAGTTCGCGCACAAGCACGTACTGCGCGTGGTTGGTGTCCTGGTACTCGTCGACGAGAATGTAGCGGAACTTGTGGTGGTAGTAGGCGGCCACGTCCGGGTGGTCGCGCAGCAGCTCTACGGTGCGTACGATGAGGTCGTCGAAGTCGACGGCGTTGGCGAGGGCGAGCCGATGCTCGTATTCGGCGTAGACGACGGCGTACAGCGCCTCGACGTCGCCGACGGTGCCGATCTTGTAGCCGCGCTGCCCGGGTTTGAAGTCCGGCGCGTACGTGGCGAGCTGGGTCTTCCAGCCGATGAGCTGGTTCTTGTAGTCGGAGATGCGGCCGAGGATGGAACGCGGCGTGTACCGCTTCACGTCGATGTTGAATTCGGTGGCGATGATCTTGACGAGCCGTTCGGAATCGGCGGAGTCGTAGATGGAGAAGCCGTTCTTGAGGCCGATCTCCTTGCCGTCGCGGCGCAGAATCCTCACGCAGGCGGAGTGGAAGGTGGACACCCACATGCGCTGGGCCACCGGGCCTATGAGCGTTTCGAGACGTTCGCGCATCTCGGCGGCTGCCTTGTTGGTGAAGGTGATGGCGAGGATCTGGCTGGGCCATGCGCCGAACTGGCTGAGGATCCATGCGATGCGCCGGGTGAGTACGCGCGTCTTGCCCGAGCCGGCGCCCGCGCCGATGAGCAGCGCTTGGCCGCGGTACTGCACCGCCTGGGACTGCTGCGGGTTGAGGTCGCCGACGAGTTCGTCGGCTCCCCTCACGATGACGTCCGGATCCTGCTGCATGCCGCTCCCCTTTCGTGTCCGTGCCATGTCCATGCCGTGGTTTTCGGCCATCCATGTCTACCACATGCCGTCGTCGGGCGGGCGATATGCTCCGGTTTCGATGCGTCCCGGCGCGTCGGCGTCCGTCGCGCCCTGCGAAGGCTTTCGGCATGGTCACCGATACGGCGTAGACTGGCTGTTCATCCATCCGTTACCCGTAATTCGTCAAAGGGGTTGTATGAAGGAACTCGAGGAGCGCATCCGCAAGGAGGGCACCGTCAAGCCCGGCAACGTGCTGAAGGTGGACGCCTTCCTGAACCACCAGTGCGATGTGACGCTGTTCGATCATATGGGCGCGGCCTGGGCGGAGCATTTCGCCGGCAAGACCATCACGAAGATCCTCACCATCGAGGCGTCCGGCATCGGCATCGCCTGCGTCGCGGCGCAGCATTTCGGCGGCGTGCCGGTGGTGTTCGCGAAGAAGGCGCAGTCCATCAACCTGGACGGCGACCAGTACACCACCACCGTCTACTCCTTCACCAAGCAGAAGGAGTTCCCGGTGATCGTCGCGAAGAAGTACCTCAACGCCGGCGACCATGTGCTGCTCATCGACGACTTCCTCGCCAACGGCAAGGCGCTGCGCGGCCTCATCGCCCTGTGCGAGGCGGCCGGAGCGGTCGTCGAGGGCATCGGCATCGCGGTGGAGAAGGGCTTCCAGGGCGGCGGTGACGCGCTGCGCGCCGAAGGCTACGACGTCGACTCGCTCGCCGTCGTCGAATCGATGGACGCCGAGACCGGCGACATCGAGTTCCGCGCCTGACCATCCGGTTTTCCGCGTGACTTCACGCATGGCTCCCTTCCGCAAGGGAGCCGTTTTCATGAGATAGAGAGATAACGAAACCCAAGAGAGGAATCATGGAGAAGAACACGAAATCCTCCGGCATCTCGATGGAGGCGCTGACCTCCCTCGACGCGCCGGTCTCCTTCTGGAAGGGCATCCCCTTCGGTCTGCAGCACGTCATGGCGATGTTCGTCGCGAACCTCGCCCCGATCTTCATCGTCGCCTCCGCGGCGAAGATGAGCGCCGAACAGTCCGCCGCCGTCATCCAGGCCGGTCTGCTGGTGGCGGGCCTCGGCACCTGCCTGCAGCTGTACGGCGCGTGGCGCATCGGCTCGAAGCTGCCGATGGTCACGGGCATCTCGTTCACGTACGTGGCGGCTGCCGTGGCGATCTGCGCGGACAAGGGCTACGGCGCGGTCGTCGGCGCCGTGCTGGTGGGCGGTCTGCTGGAGCTGGTGCTGGGTCTGACGGCGAAGTACTGGCGCCGGTTCGTCCCGCCGATCGTCTCCGCCATCGTGGTCACGTCGATCGGCTTCTCGCTGCTCAACGTGGGCGCCACCTCGTTCGGCGGCGGTTCGGGCGCGAAGGACTTCGGTTCCTGGCAGAACCTCACGCTGGGTCTCATCTCGCTGGTGGCGTGCCTCGCGTTCCAGCTGCTCATGAAGGGCACCGCCAAGCAGCTGTCCGTGCTGTTCGGCCTGGTGGTCGGCTATGTGGCGGCCATCTGCATGGGCAAGGTCGATTTCTCCGGCTTCCAGAATCTCGCCATCGTGTCCGTGCCGCAGTTCATGCCGTTCAAGCCGGTGTTCGACTGGGGTGCGATCATCTCCCTCGGCCTGCTGTACGTCGTCTCCTCCGTGGAGGTGCTCGGCGACACCGCGGCCCTCACCAAGGTGGGTCTGAACAGGCTCCCCACGGAGAAGGAGACCGCGGGCGCCATCGCCGGCGACGGCCTCATCTCCTCCGTGTCCGGCCTGTTCGGCTGCCTGCCGCTCACCTCGTTCGCGCAGAACATCGGCCTGGTGGCGATGACGAAGGTCGTCAACCGCAAGGTCATCCTCTCCGGCGGCCTCATCCTCGTGGTGGCGAGCTTCGTGCCGGCCATCGCCGAGGTGTTCAACTCGCTGCCGCAGGCGGTGCTCGGCGGCTGCACGATCATGATGTTCGGCAACATCATCCTCTCCGGCTTCCAGATGATCGCCGAGGCGGGCTTCACGCAGCGCAACATCACCATCGCCGCGCTCTCGCTCACCATCGGCATCGGCTTCACGCAGGTGAGCGACATCTTCGACCAGTTCCCGGCCCTGTTCCAGCAGATCTTCGCCTCGAACTGCATCGCCGTCGCGTTCGTCGTGGCCGTGATCCTCAACGCCGTCCTGCCGAGCGAGGAGCACTTCCTCTCCGCTCCGAAGGAGACGCAGGAGGACTGACCCGCAACACGGTCCACCACGAGATGGGGCTCAGCGGCTTCGGCCGCTGAGCCCCATCTCGTATAATCGAATCCCACGGACACGGAAGAAGGCATGCCATGCGACGTGACACGCAACACGACGGACAGGACGCGGCGGCCGATCTGACGCGAATCAGCAGATTCATAAGTCTGATCCTGCGTCACAAGCCGGAGGCCATCGGCATCACGCTGGACCGGCACGGCTGGGCCGACGTGGACGCGCTGATCGCCGGCATCGGCAGGGAACACCCAGAGTTCGACCGGGCCATGCTGGAGGAGATCGTACGCACCGACGACAAGCAGCGGTATTCCTTCAACGAGGACGGGACGAAGATCCGGGCGAACCAGGGCCATTCCATCCCGGTGGACGTGGAACTACCTGAAACCGAGCCACCCCAAACGCTGTATCACGGCACCGCCCAACGGTTCACCGCCTCCATCGACGCGAACGGGCTGTTGCCCGAGAGCCGTCTGTACGTCCACCTCTCCCCTGATGCGCAGACGGCGCAGAAGGTGGGCAGCCGGCACGGAAAGCCTGCGGTCTATCTGGTCGACGCCGCGCGGATGCGCCGTGACGGCCACGTCTTCTACCGTTCCGTCAACGGCGTATGGCTGACCAAGACGGTTCCCGCGCCGTACCTGCATCGTCTGGAGTAAGCCGGGCGGAGAACAACGTCAGCGCTCAGCCATCCGCGATTCCCGGCCGTATCTGGCTCACGCCCGGTCTTCGCGCCGTCGAGGATGAGCCCGACCAACCGGTCGCGTTCCGGCCCCGGCATCATGAACTCGGCCTTCGGCAAGTCCGCAACAATCATGAAGCCCATACTAACGAGCGTATGGCCCCGCGGATGTCACTCACGCGAAACATACTGAGAAGTCGGAATTAGGGACGCCTCGCACGCAATGTCGCCACTCGTGATTGGCCGCGTATCCAGTCGGCGGCCTTCGGGTCGATGGCGCGGGCAATCCAGTCTAGATTGACGCACTGCTCATCCAGATAGTGTTGTTCGTCGGCAAGGCTGTCAAGCACGATGTGCTCCTGATGCGACAGACGGTTACGCAGGTCGCGCATCGTCTTGACATGGCTCTCGAACATGGCACGCTTGCGAGACGGATAGTTCGGCATGCCGCAGTTCGCCGGGTCGCGAAGCGCCCTCCACACGGTCCGCTCCAATCTGGACGAGAGCAGAAAGCACCATGATCCGAGTGACATGTCGGCAATCACACGCCCCGGCGTGACCGGTTTGCCAGAGTACCGTATCTGACGTTCGATTTCGTCGATTGAGTTCTCAAACCGTCTCGCTTTCGACGAGTTGAACCGGAATCGCGCGTCGTCCCGGTACCAGTCATCGTGTCCGCAGGCCTTGGCGAGGCGAACGGACATGAAGTTGCGCAGCAGCACCTCCACGTGTGCGATGTCTTCGAGCAGAGCTTTGGAGACGCGCCCGTTCCATACGTACAAGCCAACCACGTCGCATCCGGTGGCCTGTGCGGAACGCACATAGGTGTCCATGCGTTCGACGGAGAACCATCGTTGCAAATCGGCGAGCGTAACAGGTTGACTTTCGGGACTCATGCTGGCTATACTGCTGGCGAATGCCCCGGAACGTCACTCATGCGAAATATCATGAAACCCCGGGGATTTTTTTGTGATTATAGGCTTGATGGTCATTCGACGCGGGTGTGGAAGTTGATTATTTGGAGGCTGGGGGTGCGGCGGAAATCTGGCACTGTGTCGTGCCCATGATTCGAGCCATCCGGCCGCGATTATCGGTTGAACTTGGACGTGTCCGTTTCCGGCCCGGGTGTTTCCGTTTCCGTCACCGCGAAGTGCTCCAGCACCACGAGGGTGTCGTCGTCCAACGGGAACGTCGGATCGGAGAACCCGGCACGGTATTCGTCGGAGTTCCAGAACGCTTCGTGCGTGCGCCGCCATTGCGCCGCGGTCGCATCGCCTTCGCCTTCGTCGATCGCCTGCCGGTCGGTGACGTCGGCCAGCCGCACGACGCTGACGTCGGTGGTGGTCAACACCGCCACGCCGTGGTCATCGGAATCCACCAGCACGGACCGGTTCCCAATCTTCGGCAATGCTTCGTCGCATTCGACATAGTCGATGAGCAATGTCGCGGTGGCGGTCTTCGTGCCGTCGAGAATGAGCCCGACCAACCGGTCGCGTTCCGGTCCCGGCATCATGAACTCGGCCTTCGGCAGGTCCGTAATAATCATGAAGCCCATACTAACGAGCGCAAGGATGTGGTCTGGTTTTTGTTCCGTGTCATAGCAGAGGCGGAACAACAACCAGGCACATCAGAGCAACGTCAAAGCATCACACCGCAAATGTCTGAGACGCCAGGGCTTTCCGCACCTATAATCGAAGCACAGGGGCCGATCATCCACGATGGTATCCGAAGGAGAACAGCTCATGCCCACACTCCCCAATGTCCGGAAACCGGACGACGACACTGCATACCTCGGTACCGAGAACGGTTTCACCGTGTTCAAGCATGGATCGACCCGCATCCGGTTCAGGGCACCCTATTCGCTGGAACGGTACACCGCGGTCAAGCAATGGGACGGAAACGGCTACCTCGTCGTGGATGCGAAATACAGGCACGACACCGCGCCCGAAGAGGAATACACCGACTTGGCCCCTATACTCAAGGATCTGTACATCGACGCCGACCGGTTCCTGAAGCCGATCAAGAAAGTGGAGATAGCCCATGCCTGGCATCGAAGCAATCGCCAACGCCGCGAAGATGATCGTCAACGGGTATGCGTTCACCAGCACCAATGACGGACACATCCGGGTGTTGAATCTCAACGACCCCGATTCGGCCGTAGTGCTCGACCGTGCGGGCGACGTGCTGGAAACCAGCATGGACGATATGGAGGCCGGCATCGTGCAGGACTACTACCGGAACAACAGGGAGTTTCTGGAGGATGACCATGCCTAAGTACTTCCAGTTCATGGTCGCCGGATACTTCCTGTACTTCACGTCGTTCTGCGTCATCGAGTGCATGCACGTCCACGCCAGCGACACCAAACTCACCGAATCAGGATCCGCGAAATTCTTCGTCAAGGCCAACGGCGACACCACACTCGAGTGACAGGGCAGACTCACCACGAAGGAAGTCGCTACCATCCGGAAATTCATCAAGAAGAACTATCGGGAGATGTACCTCAAGTGGAAGGAATACAGCACCGAAGACTTCTACGGGGAAATCTGAGGTGGCGCCCACGTTTTGGATGCCGAATCAATCGATGAATCACACCAATCTGAGATACATGCCGTCACTGCCGGGGATCGGCTTGAACCCGAAATGCTCATAGAACGATCGGGCACTGTCATCATAGGGGTCGACGATTACGGCACGCGAGCCGAGTTGCCGGCTTATGGCGCGAGCTCGCATGATGGCATCCTGCAGCAGTTTCCAGCCAAGTCCATCCCCTTGGAAGCGCTTGTCGACGCCGAGCATGCCGATGAGGATCGCGGGGATCCGATCGGGCGTATTGCGGCGCAGCCAACCGCCCAATACGCTGTCCCTGTTCACCGAATAGGCGCTGAGGGTGTAGAAGCCGGCGATCTCCCCTTCGGCGGTGGTCGATATATAGGGCACCGCGGTACCGTGTTTTACGGCGCTCAAGGCTCGCCCGTGAGCCCAATCGTCGATAAGCGCAACGCCGCAGGAGAAATCCTGCATATCGTCGTTTTCCTCCAAACGTCGCGGCTTCAGGAAGGAACGCGTCAAGCCCATTGCGGGTCCCTCGCCATCAATTCCTTGGCCGCGTCAGGTACGGGAGCCTCCAACGCAGCCAGGAAAGCGTCGAATGAGGCATCGTCCAGTCGCAAGGTCGTTTCCTCGTCGATATCGCGGCGTGCGGCTTCGATGAGGTGACGCGCCGTCCATTGGGTGATTGTCGAGCCGGTCAACGCAGCGGCCCGCTCGATAAGCGCCCGCTGCTCTTCGGTGAGACGGATATCCAAACGTGATGATTTCTGTATGATTGTCGCCATGCCCCAATTGTACGTCAAAAATACGTACATGATGTGGCGACGAGTAGCCCACGACGCGACGCCGCGACCGGTCACCGTCCGACGTCCAGCCTAGGTTAGAACATATGTTCGATACCATTATTCGAATATTTGTTCGACTGTAGTGCAGGGATTCGAGGTGCATCATGTTCTGGAGGATCATCACCCATGTCTGCGGGCATCAGGAACGCATCAGCGCCGACGGCCCCTATGTGGTGGTCGAGCAGCGCATCCGCAAGGCCGAACAGTCCATGTGCGACTCCTGCGCCGGGCACGTCAATCGTTGGGACAACGAGCTCAAGGGCTTCTGCGATCTGTGGGGCACGCAGCGCGACTGCGACCGGGCCGAACCGATACGACGTCGCACCCTCAACCAGGTCGACGCCCTCGCACGTCACGCCCGCGCAGGCGAGCACGACGCGTTCGCCGAACTCCGCAAACAGGTGCTGCGTCGCGACGACGCCGCATGGTGGATCGAACACAAAGACGACGCCATCGCCATGCTGGCGCAGAACATCGAACTCTAGGAAGAGGAAATCACGGACGGGCGGCGGGTGAGACCGGAATCAATCACCCCATTACCATGTTTGGTAGGTCCCGGTGGTCGGGGCCGGGTCGCCGGTTCCGGTATGACTGTCTCGCCCTGTCGTTGATGATCCGGGGGGTGTTGTCGCCGGGAGCGGGGGCATCCGATGACCGCT